>JAFUCP010000057.1 GCA_017459565.1 Clostridia bacterium
CGAAAAGGCGGACGCGACGTGTACGACGGCGGGCAATATCGAATATTGGTATTGCGACGGGTGCGGGAAGTATTACATGAAGCCCGACGAAAGCACGATGCAGGAGATCACGCAGGCGGAAACCGTCATTCCCGCCGGCCATGTGCTGGAGAAGGTGAACGAGGTTCCCGCCACGGATACCGCCCCGGGCGCCGAGGCCTATTGGAAGTGCAATAAGTGCGAAAAGATGTTCAGCGACGAGGCCGGCGTAAATGAGATAAGCGCGCCGACTGCCATTCCGATACTGACGTACACCGTCACCTGGAAGAACGGAGAAACGGTTCTTGCGACCGATGAGGGTCTTGCGCTGGGCGCGAAGCCGGAGTATAAGAGCGAGACCCAGCCCGCCAAAGAGGCGGACGCGGCAAACACCTATGCCTTCACCGGCTGGACCTATGAGCCGGCGCTGGATGCCAACGGCGGCATCGCCGGCAATACCACGGCCACCGCGCAGTTTGCGGCGACGCCGATCGCCTATACCGTCACCTGGAAGAACGGAGAAACGGTTCTTGCGACCGACGAGGGTCTTGCGCTGGGCGCGAAGCCGGAGTATAAGGGCGAGACCCAGCCCACCAAAGAGGCGGACGCGGCAAACACCTATACCTTCACCGGCTGGACCTATGAGCCCGCGCTGGACGAAAACGGCGGCATCGCCGGCAATACCACGGCCACCGCGCAGTTTGCGGCGGCGCCGATCACCTGCACCGTCACCTGGAAAAACGGCGAAGAAGTGCTGGAGACGGACGAGGGTGTGGCCTTGGGCGCGAAGCCGGAATACAACAAGGAAACCCTGCCCCAGAAGGCCGCGGACGCCGAAAGCGCCTATGAGTTTACCGGCTGGGCCTATGAACCCGCGCTGGACGAAAACGGCGGCATCAAGGGCAGCACGGTTGCCACCGCCCAGTTCAAGGCCGTGGCGCTTCCGAAGATCGCCCTCTTTGACTATGCGGGCGGCACGGGGTTTATGACCTATAAGCCGGAGCTGACGGCACTGCAGGAGCTTTTGAAGCTGCCCGGCACCGTGCCTGTCACGCTGGACAACCAGACGAAGGCGGAGGTGGGCCTGATCTGGAACTACGACAGCTACGCGGCCCAGACCGTCGACGGCGACTATGTGTTCACCTCCGCGCTGGCCGAGGGCTCTCCCGCGCTGGCCGAGGGCGTGACCATGCCCAGCTTTACGCTGCGCATCGGTGCGGCCACGTCCGCCGATGGCATCTATACCTACCGGCTGAACCCGGCGGGGGAGTTGACCATTGAAAAGCTGAACGCGGTGCCCCAGGACGGCAACGTGATCGTTCCCCAGCTGATCGACGGGCACCCTGTCGTGGCCGTGGGCGCGGGCGCGTTCAGCAGCCAGGCCACCCTCGCGCGGCTGCAGCTGCCCGCGGGCGTCAGGACCATCGGCGACGGGGCCTTCGCAAATTGCCCGGCGCTGCAAACGCTGGTGGTACCCGATTCCGTGGAGCCGCTGCTGGGCAAGGATATCCTGCTCGGCGACCCGCTGTTCGCCAACCTGATCCTCAGCACCGACCTGAATTCCACCCTCACCGCGGCGGACACCGTGACCCACAACGTGACGGTCAATGAGGTGGAGACCCCTGTCAGCGTACAGTGGCCCGCCCCGATCACCGATATCTATGTCAACACCAACACCTTCACCCTGGGCTGCGCCTACACCCTGGCCGCGGAGCATACCATGACCGTCTATGCCGGCGGCACGCTGAACACCACCGCCGGGATGCCTCTGGTCAACATGGGCACCCTTGACAACCAGGGCGTGGTGAATGTGGCGGCCACTTCCAGTGTGACCAACTTCGGCACCGTGACCAACACGGGCGTGGTTAACGCCTCCGGCAGCATCGTCAACTGCGCCGGCTTCTGGACCGAAGGCGCCGAGCCCCAGGTGCTGGAAGGCGGCAGCTACGTCAAAACCCACAGTTTCGAAGGCGGTAAGTGCAAGGTCTGCGGCGCGGAGGACCCGGATTATGTGGTAGCCCTCACTGTCAGCTATACCGGCTCCGCCGTCGGCAAGGTATACGACAAGACGCGCAACGTTTCCCTCAAGACCTCGGAATTCAAGCTGTCCGGGGTGGAGGAGGGCCGCACCGTGGAGATCGGCTCCATCACCGCGGCCTATGACAAGCCTGACGTGGGCGACCGCACCGTGACCGTCAGCTTCAAGCTCAAGGGCGCGGATGCGAAGCGCTATACCGTGAGCAACATGACCCTCCAGGGCAAGATCACGCCCAAGGAGCTGATCATCACCCCCACCGACGGCCAGAAAAAGACTTTTGGCGCCTCTGATCCCACCTACCTCACCGGCAAGGTGAAGGGCCTGCTCTCCGGCGATACCGTCACCGGCCGCCTGGCCCGTGAGCCCGGCGAAACCGTGGGTACCTACAAGATCGTGCAGGGCACCATCGACGCGGGCAACAATTACGCCGTGAATGTGCTGGACGGCCACTTCACCGTCGAAGCCAAGAGCATCAACAGCTCTGACGTGGGCCTGGTCACCATCGGCAACCAGCGCTACACCGGCGAGGCCATTACGCCGGATGTCTCCCTGCGCTTCGGCAGCCGCACGCTGGTGAAGGACACCGATTTCAAGGTGGAATACAGCAACAACATCCAGCCCGGCACCGCCACGGTGAAGCTGACCGGCATGGGCAATTACACCGGCCAGCGCGAAACCACCTTCAGGATCCTGAATATCGCCAACAACGTCACCACCAGCACCAGCTCCTCCGGCGGCTCCAGCAGGAGCTACAGCTACAGCGGCTTCGACGACGGCGAATATGAGTCCATGGAGGACTTCGACGACGTTGAAGAGGAAGACGAGGAGGACGAGGACACCGGCCGGCTGATCCTGACGGACAACACCACCGGCGAAGAGGTGGACTACGGGCGCGTGCTGTTCACCGCCGCGGGCCGTCCCTTCCCCTTCGTGCAGTTCTCCGAGGAGGTCGAGTCCGGTTCCTGGGAGCTGACCATCATCCCCGATCCCATGGAGGATGTCGAGACCGGCGAGACCCAGTATCTGGAGAGCGACGCGGGCCGCGAAAAGTTCGACGAGCTGCATTTGCAGCTGCCCATGAGCCTGGTGGAGGCGCTGCAGCAGCAGGGCTATACGTATATCGTCTATGAGTTTGACAAGGCGGATGTGCGCATCCCGCTGGCCTCTCTGAGCAAGGAGATCAGCCTCAGCGACGATGCCAACCCCGGCGTCGTGGAGGGCGTCACCCCCGTGGAAACCGACGAGAACGGCGAACCCGTGGCGCAGGCAGACAAGGAACAGGAGATTGCCCCCGAGGTGCTGGAGGTCGCCCTGTACGATATCTGCCTGGAGCAGGTGGAGGGCCTGGCGCTGACCGAGCGTGAAAACGGCCTGCTGGACGACTACGAGCCCATCACACCCAGCTATCGCCTGCGGGTGAGCGTCGTCAGCCAGGAGGACCAGGCCCTGGCGGAGTCGCTGCCCGATTCGCTGACCGTGGCAAACGGCGCGTCGGACGACAGCGCCAACAGCCTGCTTTCCCTGGCCAAAGAGCTTCCCGAAAACCGCTATCCCGAAAACATCCGTATGCTGCTTCTGCCGCTGGACGACGCGGACATTTCCGGCGAGGTCGATGACGACGAGGCGCTGCTGGCCTCCGCGCCCAAGGACGCCGTGCTGATGTACATGAGCTACGCGGAGCAGAAGACGGACGAGAACGGCGCGGTTCTCCCGGCGGAGAACGACCGTGACGTGGTGGAGATGACCCCCGCCGCCTTCACGGTGGTGGACGGTATGCTCTATGCCGATGTCGCGCCCAGGGCGGACGGCATCTATGCCGTGGGCCTGCCCTCCGACGGCACGGAAGAGGAGGAAGAAGCGGAAGAGGACGAAGAGGATACGGAATTCTCTGACGACGACTTCGGCAACAATGCCGGCGGCGGGACCAGCTTCGGCATGGGCTCCAGCTTCACCGTCGATGAAAACGGCAACGCTGTGTTCAACTGATCCTGACGCAAAACGGTCCCCCCCTGGCGCGGGCCCCGGGGGACAGACCGCCGACCAGGCCCGCAAACGCAGAAATCCCCGCCGGTCAAGCAACACGGCGGGGATTTTTCTACGGCTTTTTTCCCAAAATCTTCGCCCCGCCCGGGCGGAGGGCGCCGCAGCGGTCCTCCCGGGTAGGGCGAGGGGGATTCTTTTTCTTTGTATGTCTTTTGATCAATCCCTGATGATCGTCGCCAGGATCACCAAATTGGTATCCCCGGTGTTTTCCACCGCGTGGCCGTGGCCGCTGAACGTGGCCAGGGTATCGCCCGCGCCGATATCATAGGTCTTGTCGTCGTCCCGGATGCGGCCGTTGCCCTCCAGGAAATAGAACATCTCGGTTTCATTTTCGTGGACATGATAGCCGATGGAAGCGCCGGGAATCAGGGTCAAGAGGGAGAACGTGCGCATTTTTCCGGGCAGGCAGGTGGAAAGCTCTGCGATTTCCACATGTTTTTTGCCGCCACGCATGAATTCACGCACGCCGTGGGACTGCTGTTCCCTTCGGGTGATCATGAAAGGGCCTCCTTTCGCGCTGTGACACACGGCGCGATAAGCATATTTTATAACCATATTATATTATGACTTGTGCCCGTTTACAAGTAAATTCTTTTTTACATGAAAGCGTTTGAAGCCTGCGGCGATTATGATATAATAAACCGTCGGCATCCCTGGGAGCCGAACGCGGTCAAGCCCTGTCACAACATTTCGTAGGGTATCTGTATCGGAACTCGAACGGAGGAATGAAAAATGAAGAAGCTGTCAACCCGTGATTTTGTGCTGCTGGCGGTATTGATCGCCATCCTGATGGTGCTGGGCGTCTGGAACATCCCCATGCCCGGCGGCCTGTCCATCACCTTCAACATGATCCCCCTGGCCATCGCCGCCATCTTTGTGGGCCCGCTGGGCGGCCTCATCGTCGGCGTTGCCTTCGGCCTGATCAGCTTTGCCCAGTGCTTCAGCATCCTGGGCTACAGCCTGCAGGGCGCGATGCTTTTGCAGGAGGGCGTCATGTGGTACTGGCTGCTGCTTCAGCGGCTGCTGCCCCGGGCGCTGGACGGACTGCTGCTGGGATTTCTGTACAGGCTCGTTTCCAAAAAGTGGAATGTGTCTGTCAGCTGCGCCGTCACGGGCTTTTTCGCGGCGTTTTTGAACACGGCCATGTTCATGTCCCTGTTGTATATCATGTTCAGGAACACCACGCTTTTGGGCGAAAAGATGGCCGTGGGCTTTTTCGCCTATATCTTTGCCACCGTCGGCATCAACGGACTGGTCGAAATGGCCGTCTCCACCCTGCTCACCGGCGCGGTGGGCACCGCCCTTTACAAGGCGGGCTATTCGCGCAAGTAAGCTGCCGCGTCCCGCAGGACCGCGCGGGACGCCTTTCACCTTGAGACGATAGGAGCGCTCCCATGATTTTAACGCTGGATATCGGCAACACCAACATGAAGACCGCGCTGTTCGACGGGCCGGAGATGGAGCAGTACTGGCGGCTTTCCACCAACCGAAACCGCACGTCGGACGAGTATGGCATGTCGATCATGAACCTGCTGGCCTACCACGGCATCGACAAGAGCCGGATCGAGGGCATCATCATGTCCTCCGTGGTGCCGCAGATCAACTTCACCATCGAGCATATGTGCCGCAATTACTTCGGCATGGAGCCCATGAAGATCGAGCCCGGCGTCAAAACCGGCATCAACATCAAGTATGAAAACCCCCGGGAGCTGGGCAGCGACCGCATCGCCAACGCCGTGGCGGCCTATGAGCTGTATGGCGGGCCCTGCATCACCATCGATTTCGGCACGGCCACGTCCTTCGGCGCGATTTCGGAAAAGGGCGAGTTCCTGGGCGGCGCGATTTGCCCCGGCCTGAAGCTGGCGGCGGACGCGCTGACCGAAAAGACGGCCAAGCTGCCCCGGTTCGAGCTGGTGAAGCCCGAGGGCGTCATTGGGCGCAACACCGTGGCCAACATGCAGGCGGGCATCGTCTACGGCTATATCGGCCAGATCAAGTATCTCGTCAACCGCATGAAGCGGGAGATGGACGTGCCCAACATCAAGGTGATTGCCACCGGCGGCCTGGCCGTGCTGGTGGCGGGGGAGTCCAGCGTCATCGACGTGATGGATGGCCTGCTGACCCTGAAGGGCCTGCGCCTGATCTACGAAAAGAACGCGAAATAAGTATAGGGGTCGCCTCACGTCTCTGCTGTGGTGGAGACATGGAACAATTCCCTTCCCCTCTGGGGAGGCCGCAGAGCCATGAAAAAACTCCAGCGGAGTGTTTTCAGGGAACCGGATGAACTCGCGTCCCGCCTTTCTTCCGCAGCGTCGTCAGTGCGCTTTTACGGCTTTGCGTGGGGCTTGAAAATCAGCGCGTTCAACAGTCCGAATACCACCGCGGCTGTGATGCCCGCGGCAGTGCGGGTCACGCCGCCCACGAACGCGCCCCAGAAGCCATAGCGGTTCACGGCCTCGATGGCGCCCATGGCCAGCGAATATCCAAAGCCCGTCAGCGGCACCGTGGCTCCGGCCCCGGCGAAGTCCACCAGCGGCTTGTACAGCCCCAGCGCCGTCAGCACCACGCCCGAGACCACGAAGATCACCAGTATGCGGGCGTTGGTCAGCTTGGTGCGCATGATCAAAAGCTGCCCGATATCGCAGATCAGTCCGCCCACGACGAAGGCCTTGATGAAGAGAAAAAGGGTATCCATGTCAATCCTCCCTTTCAATCGCGACGGCATAGGCGATGCCAGGCACACTCTGTCCCTGCTGGCTGCTGGTGGGGGAGAGCATGGCCCCGCTTCCCACCAGCAAGAGCCGGCGCAGCTCGCCCTGCTCCAGCCGCTTCATCAGCCAGCCGCAGGACACCGATGCCACGCAGCCACAGCCGCTGCCGCCCGCGTGGGCGTCCTGCTCCTGGTAGAAAAGGCTTGCGCCGCAATCGATCAGCCTGTCCGGCGGCAGGGCCACCCCGGCGGCGTCCGCCAGCTCCAAAAGCAGGTTTCGCCCGATCCAGCCCAGGTCCCCGGTGGCGATCAGGTCGTAGTCCCCGGCGCCGCGGCCCGTGTCGGAAAGGTGGGCGGCGATGCAGTCGAACACCGCCGGCGCCATGGCCGCGCCCATGTGGTTGGCGTCGGTGATGTTCAGATCGATCACCCGGCCCACGGTGCCGCAGGTCGTGCGCAGAGGGCCGCTATGCCCCTCGCCCGGGGCCGTCAAAAGCGCGCAGCCGCAGGCCGTGGCGGTCCAGGACGCCTGGGGCGGGCGCTGGCTGCCCAGCTCCAGCGGGAATCGGAACTGACGCTCGGCGGTGCAGAAGTGGCTGGAGGCCGCGCAGACCGCGTTGTCCAGGTCGCCGCCCGAAATCAGCGCCGAGCCCAGCACCAGCGCCTGTACAAAGGTGGAACAGGCCCCGTACAGCCCGATGAACGGTATACCCAGCGCCCGCGCCGCGAAGGAGGAGGCGATGATCTGGTTGTTCAGGTCGCCGCCCAGCATGGCCTGAACCGCATCCTCGCCCATGTGCGCGTCGTTCAGCGCCCGCTGCACGCAGCGGCGCACCATCTCCATCTCCGCCAGCTCCCAGCTCTTCTGGCCCAGCAGGTCGTCCTCCAGCACCACGTCGAACCACTCCGCCAGCGGCCCCTGGCCCTCCTTGGGGCCCGCGATGCTGGCATGGGCGACAATTGCGGGCGGGCGGTCGTACACAAAGGTTTGCTTTCCCGCGCGGCTCACAGCACCCACCCCCGAATCAGCCAGTAGACGATGCCTACCAGCACCGAGGCGGCGATGCCGTAGGCCAGCACCGGCCCGGCCAGCGTGAACAGCCGCGCGCCCACGCCCGTGATCGCGCCCTCTCGCTGGAATTCGATGGCCGGGGCTGCCACGCTGTTGGCAAAGCCCGTAACCGGGATGGCGGAGCCCGCCCCGGCGTATTTGCCGATGCGGTCGTAAACGCCGATGCCGGTGAGGGTGGTGCCCAGAAAGACCAGCACGCTGGTGGTGAACATGGGCGCGGTCGTTTCGCCCAGGCTCAGTGTCTCGGCCCACAGCGTCAGCGCCTGGCCCAGGACGCATATGACCCCGCCCACCCAGAAGGCGCGCAGGTATCCCCGCAGGTGGCGGGAGGGCGGCGTCAGCTTCGATACGATTTCGCCGTACTCGTCCGGCGTAAAGGGCAGGCGGCTCATGCGCGCACCTCCTCGCGGCTGCGCGTCTCATGGCCCGTGGAGCGCTCCGGCGCGCGTATTTCGGTCATTCTCAGCGGGATATCCGGCGCCGCGGCCGTTGCGGGCAGATTGTGTCTGTTCATGGGAGGCTTCCTTTCACGAAGTGATTTTCAACCGTAGTATGCGCATCCGCCGCGAAAACCATTCGGCCCGCCTCACGGATGTGACCGCGAAAAAAATGCTTCGGGAAAGAAAAAAACGCTTGACAACTGTATAATCATGCATTATAATGTCAACAACTTCACAGAAACCGGGACGAGAAGAGTAGTAAGCGTCTTTGCGGTCATTGCAGGGAGCCGCCGACAGTGGAAATGCGGCATGACGGATTCGCTGAATGGACTTTTCAGGGCCCTTCGGAACGCGCAAGTCAGTATGGAGGGACGGGAATGCGGGCCCGTTATCAATCCGCGCCGTATGTCAGTACGGGCTAAGTGGATCGCAAGATCAATGTGAGTGGCACCACGGAAACGTCTGTTCCGCCTCATATCCCAAAGGGGATATGAGGCTTTTTTTCACCCCAGCCGCTGTGAAGAAATACATTTCGGGAGGAAACCACAATGAAGAAAATCGTCTGCGCCGTCATCGCCCTGGCCATGCTGCTTTCCATGACCGCCTTCGCCGAGGATGCGACCTACAAGGTGGGCATCTGCAACTATGTGGACCACGCTTCTCTGAACCAGATCGTGGACAACCTCGTCGCCCGGCTGGACGCTATCGGCCAGGAGAAGGGCGTGACCTTTGAGATCGATTACGACAACTGTAACGCCGACGCCAGCGTGATGAGCCAGATCATCGCCAACTTCATCGCCGAGGACGTGGACCTGATGGTGGGCGTCGCCACGCCGGTGGCCATGCAGATGCAGTCCGCCACCGAGGACAACCGAATTCCCGTGGTGTTCGCGGCGGTTTCCGACCCGATTTCCACGGAGCTGGTGGCCTCCATGGAGGCTCCCGGGGCCAACATCACAGGCACCTCCGATTTCCTGAACACCAATGCCGTGCTGGATCTGATCTTCGCCGCCAATCCCGACGCGGCTACCATCGGCCTGCTCTACGATGTGGGCCAGGATGCCTCCACCACCCCTATTGCCGACGCCAAGGCGTATCTGGACGAGAAGGGCATCGCCTATAAGGATTACACCGGCACCAACACCTCCGAGGTCATCCTGGCGGCCCAGGCCGCGGCAGCGGACGGCGTGGACGCCGTGTTTACCCCCACCGACAACACCATCATGGCCGCGGAGCTGAGCATCTATGAAATTCTGGCCGAGGCCGGCATCCCGCACTATACCGGCGCGGATTCCTTCGCCCTGAACGGCGCGTTCCTGGGCTACGGCGTGGATTACGCCAACCTGGGTGTGGAGACCGCCAACATGGTCTCCGCGATCCTGCTGGACGGAGCCGACCCCGCCGAAACCGCGGTCATGACCTTTGACAATGGCTCCGCCACCATCAATACCGAGACATGCGAAGCCCTGGGCTTCGATTTCGAAGCCGTCAGCGAGGCCTTCGGCCCCTACTGCACCTCCATCTTCAGCGTCGAAACCGCCGAGGAATTTGAATAACCGCCCTGCCGGCGGCAGGGTGCTGTCCGGGGGAAAAACAACAGGAGAAGATTGTTATGTCCCTGACTGCCATACTGGGCCTTGGCCAGACGGCGTTGGAGCTGGCGCTGTTCAACGCGCTCACGGTGCTGGCCCTGTTTTTGAGCTATTCCATGCTGAACGTCTGTGACCTGTCCACAGACGGTTGTTTTGCGCTTGGGGCGGCGGTGGGAGCCGTGGTGGCCATCGCGGGCCATCCCTGGCTGTCCATCCCTGCGGCCATGGGGGCGGGGATGCTGTCCGGCCTGGTGACGGCGGTGCTGCAAACCCGCATGGGCGTCAACAGCCTGCTGGCGGGCATCATCGTCAACACGGGGCTCTATTCCGTCAACATATGGATCATGGGCGGTTCGTCGCTTCTGAACATGAACAAGACGCGGACGGTGTTTTCGCTGCTCAAGGACGCCCTGAAGGACACGCCTATGGGCGCGCAGCACACGCTGATCATCGGCGGCGTGGCCGTGACGGCGGTGATCGTGTTCCTGTCGCTGTTCTTGCGCACCAAGCTGGGCCTGGCCATCCGCGCCACCGGTGATAACCCCGACATGGTGCGCTCCTCCTCCATCAACCCGGTGTTCACCACCACCGTGGGGTTGTGCATCTCCAACGCGTTCACGGCGCTCAGCGGCTGCCTGCTGGCCCAGAGCCAGAAGTCCGTCACGGTGGACATCGGATCCGGCATGGTGACGGTGGCGCTGGCCTCGCTGCTCATCGGCGGGGTGTTCCTGGGGCGGCGCAGTATCCCGCTGCGGGCCGTGGGCGCGGTGCTGGGCGCGTTTGTGTTCCGGCTGGTCTATACCGTGGCGCTGCGCTTCAACCTGCCGGCTTTCATGCTCAAGCTGATCTCCTCCGTCATCGTCGTCATCGCCATCTCCGGGCCCTATCTGAAAAAGCAGCTCCCGCTGATCAGGCGGCAGTTTGGCGCGAGGCTCAGAAGGGAGGCACGGTGATGCTCAGGCTTGAAAATGTCTCAAAGACCTTCTATCCCGGAACGTCGGACGCGCGCGTGGCGCTGAACGATGTGACGCTGAACGTCGCCCGGGGGGATTTTGTGTCCATCATCGGCGCAAACGGCGCGGGGAAGTCCACGCTGTTCAACGCCATCTGCGGCAGCTTCTTCGTGGATTCCGGGCGCGTCCTGCTGGACGACGTGGACGTGACCATGGTGCCGGAATTTCGCCGCGCGCGCTCCATCGGGCGGCTCTTCCAGGATCCCATGCGGGGCAGCGCCCCGGGCATGAGCATCGAGGAGAACCTGGTGCTGGCGGCGGGCCGCGGCGGCTGGCTGAGTACCGCCGCGAAAAAGGAGCGGCAGGCCTTCCGGGACCGGCTGGCGCTTTTGAATATGGGCCTGGAGGATCGCATGAAGCAGCCCGTGGGCCTGCTTTCCGGCGGCCAGCGACAGGCGCTGACGCTGATGATGGCCACGTTGAGTATGCCCAAGATCCTGCTGCTGGATGAGCATACCGCCGCCCTGGACCCCGGCACTGCGGAGAAGGTGCTGGACCTTACCACGCGCATCGTGGCCGAAAACGGGCTGACCTGCCTGATGATCACCCACAACATGCAGTCCGCGCTGGATCTGGGCAACCGCACCATCATGATGGATGCCGGCCGCATCGTATTCGATACCACGGGCCCGGAGCGTTCCGTCCTCACCGTCCAGGACCTGCTGGAGAAGTTCCGCCAGGCCAGCGGCAAAAAGCTGGACAACGACCGTATGCTGCTCGCCTGAGGGGTGGGGGAGATTTTTGAGTGTGGAGAGTGGAGAGTGGGTTGAAGTTGGCCCGGGAAACGGGGTAAATAACCTTCCCCTCTGGAACTATGCCGGACCTGCCGGATGAGATCGAGAAAGCCCCAGACCTTGCGTTCTGCCCTTGGCTGACGCGTGGGGGGAGAGCGACACAAGATAGTCCCCATACCCGTCCATAAAACAAAAAGTGCCTGTCACATGCAGCCCGGAGGGCTTTATGTGACAGGCACTTTTATCGGCACGCGCCTTTGCTACAAAAGCGCGTCGCAGGCATGGAGGATGGCCATGTTTTCGCTGAAATGCTCCCGGATATCGGCGATGGCGGAACGATCCTCATCGTCCAGCGCCGTCGCGCCTTCCCGTTCCAGGAAGGCGAGGATGTGCGCCTCGGCGTCCTCTATGGCGGAGATGCCTCTGACCGGACCCTCGTCCAGCAGGCCCAGCAGGATATCCCGGACCCCGTTGAGCGCCTGCTTATCCGGCACACCCTTCAAAACCGCGGGCACATCGGCCTTCATCCAGCAGTCCAGGGCGGAATAGGCCGGCATGACGGAGTTGTGGACGCCCTCGACGAGCAGCCACCTGCGTATTTCCTCTGTCTGTGGCTGAAGCCGATCGATCAGGTGAATCCGTCCCCAGCCCCGCACCCTCCGGGCCAGGTTGAACCATTCGTTGTTGCTGTTATCCCAGCTCTGCATGTTGATGGCGGCGAACAGCGTGAATTCGTCGCTCAGCCCCAGCGTGCGTATGACCTCCTTGCCATCCTCGCCCAGGGAAAAGGGGCTCAACATGGACAGGACGAGCTTCACCACCGCGGGGTTGGGGGACTGGGTGGCCAGGGCAAAGGCAAAATTGACGATGTTGCCCAGCTGTAGGCTTTGGGCGTTTTCGCAGATGCAGCGCTGCAGGTCCCCATGGGCGTCCAGCGCGCCGATCTCCCCCGCGATCTGCCAAACCGTCTCCTCGGCGTCGTAGAAATCGCCGTCGGAAATCTGCTGTATAGCGCGGGCTATCAGGGCCTTCTGCGCCTCTGACAGCTCGTGCCCCGGCGCGCGGTGGTACAGCGTGATGCCGTCCAGCGCGCCGTCCGCAAAGGAAAGGCCGCCCTCCGGCGCCTTCGCCATGCGGAAGTCCTCCGGCAGTGCGCCGTCTGCCGCGGCCTCGCGGATGCGTTCGTAACACGACTTGTCCATACCCGCGCCCTCCTTCGTCGAAAAGTTCACTTTCTGATAAACAGTATGCCCAGCGTGCCCTGCCCGCAGTGGCTGGTGATGGAGCAGCCCGCGCGCACCTCGATGACCTCATCAAAGGACATGTGGGCGAGTACGGCGGCCTTCGTCAGCTCAAAATCCTCCCGGGAAACGCCGGTGTGGGTGATGAAGATGCGCTTGTTGTCCACGGCGTCGAGGTGGCGCAGCCGGTCGTCCACATACTGCTTCAGACAGCGGCTATAAGTCCCGCGGTACTTCCGCCCCACGATCATCTTGCCATCCACGACCTCTATGCAGGGCTTCAGCTTCAGCAGGTTCGCACCCAGCATGGCCACCGTGGAGCAGCGTCCGCCCTTGTGCAGGTAATCCAGCCGGTCCAGGATGAAGGAGGCGTCCACCTTGTCGATCAGGGCGCTTATGCGGTCCATGATGGCCTTGGGATCCTCGCAGCCGGCGCTTATCATGTCCACGGCCTCGCACACGAGCAACGCGATGCCGGAGGAGAGGTTGCGGGAATCCACGCAGTACACCGGCAGCCCCTGGGCCGCGGCCACGGCGTGTTCGTGGCAGGAGGAAAAATCCGCGCTGATGTTGAAGTGGATGATGGCGTCACATTCCGCCAGCAGCGCTTCGAACTGCCTTCGGTAGTCCGCGGTGTTCACCGCAGCTGTCTTGGGCAGGTCGCCGCCCGCGTCCACATGGCGGAAGATGTCGTCCGGGACAATGTCCCGCCCGTCCACAAAATCCCTACCGCCCATGGAAACGGTCAGGGGCAATATGACGATGCTGTGCCTGGCGATATAATCCGGCGCGAGATCGCAGGTGCTGTCTGCGGTGATCCTGATTTTCATAAGTCCTCCATGCTGTTTGGGTTGCGGGGTTGATCGGCGCGTCACTCCAGTGCCAGCAGCCGCACATGGTCCACGCCCTCCACGGCGCTCAGCTCCCGGGTCAAATCGTCCACGCTGCGGCTCATCTGGGAAAGGTCTATGGACAGCATGATGCTGGCCTTGCCGTGAATGGGCAGACTTTGGGTGATGGTCAGTATGTTGGCGTTGCAGGCCGAAACCATGCTCAGCACCCGGGAGAGCATCCCCGCCTGGTGGTTCAGCTGGAGCATAAGCGAGGCCTTACGCCCCACCGTCAGCTGGCTGGGCTCAAGGATTCGGTCCTTGTATTTATAGTAGGTGCTTCGGGAGATGCCCACCGCGTGGACCGCGTCGATCACCTGGGCGTATTTGCCGGATTCCAACAGCCGCCGCGCCTCCACCACCTTGATAAAGTAGTCCGGCAGCGCCGTCTTTTCCACAATCAGATAGTCGCTCAGCATCCTCGTCGCACCGCCCTTTACATCTCTTCATCCATTATAGTCGGCAGACGCGCGTCCGTCAAGTGCGGACACAAAATCGCGCCGCGAATTTTGGACGGCCAGGTGGTTTACAAAAGCCCTTCGCCGTGGTATACTAAAAGGCGTCATCCGACAGTTGTAGCGAGGGGGAGAAGGGGTTATGCCGCAAAAGGGCGTCAAGGTCGTCGCGCAGAACCGGCGCGCCAGGCATGACTATTTCGTTCTCGAAACCTGGGAGGCGGGCATTGAACTCAAGGGCACGGAGGTCAAGTCCATCCGCCTGGGCAAGTGCAACCTGAAGGACTGCTATGCCGCGGTGAAAAACGGCGAGATGTTCGTCTACGGTATGCACATCAGCCCCTATGAAAAGGGCAGCTATTTCAACACCGACCCGCTGCGCCCCAAGCGGCTTCTGATGCACAAGAGCGAAATACGCAAGGCGCACCAGGGCGTGATGCAGCAGGGGCTGGCGCTGATCCCGCTGAACGTGTACCTGAAGGATGGGCGCATGAAGCTGGAGCTTGCGCTGTGCAAGGGTAAAAAGCTGTACGACAAGCGTGACGACATGGCTAAGCGCGATGCCCAGCGCGATATCGAACGTTCGATGCGTGCCCGGGGCTGACCACAACCGGCACAATCGATCAGGAAGGGGTTTGTCATTTGACGCCTTCCCCCATGTGGGGCCGTATTTGGTTTCGACGGGGATGCGGAGGGACAGAGAAGCGAGCGGCGGCCCTGTACCGCCTGAAAACGGGAACTTAAATGAACTGACAACTACGATAACGTAGCTTTCGCCGCTTAATAGGCGATCGTCGACCCTGAGCGTCCTGCCGCGCAGGCCATCGACGTCATAATAGCAGGGAACCAGCCGCCTTAAGCTTTGCGGGCGGCGGGACTTTATGAAGCTACTAATGCCGTAATCCTGTCTGCGGGAGTTCGGCGGAGGGAATGTCAATACACAGACTGCGCTCGGAGATGCTCTGGTCTTCTGGTCTTCGGACAGGGGTTCGACCCCCCTCGGCTCCACCACATTTTTCTTATACAAACCCCGGATCCGAGAAACTGTATAGATGTTTCGGATGCGGGGTTTGTCATTACCTGGTATTTCTGTGAAAATACAGTAAAGCAATAGTAAAAAAGCATGAGTATTGTGCTCTTTCGACGCAATATCCATGCTTTTTTTGTTGGATTCTGTCGTACAGCACCAGAATATGTCTAATCCTGCCAGTTTCTGACGAGTTCGCCCATAAACTGGTAATTACCAGACTTCCAAGCAAGATTCTGGTAAAATTTGACAGTGAAAGGAGAAGCAGCATGTTTCAGATCAGGATTGTCGTAAAGCTTGGAGGGCCGGTTGGCGAACTCGGCTTATTCAATCAGGACTTGGCAGACCTATGCGACATTCAACCCAAGCTTGCCGGTGAGTGGATCAGCGGTGGCATCGAGCGTCCATCCCTGGAAGACCTCGGCACGATCATGACCCAGCTTGAATTGTTCCGTTTGGACGATGTCCTCGAGGTACAGATCATCGGTGATCCGCCGCCAGCGGAAGGCCGTAAGGAGCGGATCATGGAGAGGCTTGCGCCGCTGCGTGTGGAGCGCAAGGCAAAGGATCGGGAGCACCGTAAGCTCAAAGCCGAACGGATGCGCCAGCAAATCGAGGAAGAGATCAGGCGCGATGCTCGGAAGCGGAAGAAGCCGACAAGATAGTAAACAGAAGCACCAGACGCACCGTGTCTCGGTGCTTTTCGTCGCTGTACAAGTTATCGGTCTGTTATCGACAAGTACACCTGTTTCCTCCCGTTCTATGGCATTATAGGTACAACAAAAACGAACGGAGGCAACCACCATGACAGAGAAAACCACCCGCCAGATTGAGAACCTCAAGAACCAGACCATCGGGGTTGAGGTCGAGATGAACAGCATCACCCGCAAGGACGCCGCCAAGATCGCCGCCGAGTTCTTCGGCACCGGACGCTTCCAAGACACCGCCCACCGCAACGGATACCAGACCTGGAGCGCCTGGGACGCCCAAGACCGCGAGTGGAAATTCCAGAAGGACGTCAGCATTGCGGGGCCTGACAGCGAGAAGTGCGAACTGGTGACGCCGGTTCTGACCTACAGCGATATCGAGACCTTGCAGGAGCTTTGCCGCCGCCTGCGCAAGGCCGGAGCCAAGAGCGACGCCACCAGGGGCTGCGGGGTGCACATCCACATCGGAGCCAAAGGCCACACGCCCCAGAGCCTCCGGAACCTTGCCAACATCATGGCCAGCCACGAAAGGCTCCTCGCGGATGCCCTCCGGCTGGATCACCGCCGCATGAACCGCTACTGCCGCACGGTGGATCCGAACTTCCTGCAGCAGCTGAACCGCAAGAAGCCCGACACGATGGCGAAGCTGGCGGACATCTGGTACACCAGCCAGGGCGCAAGCTACGGCAGGAACCAGCATTACAACGAGAGCCGCTACCATATGCTCAACTACCACGCCACCTTCACCAAGGGCACCATCGAGTTCCGGCTCTTCCAGTTCGACGCACCCGAGGGAGAACGGCAGAACGGCATCCACGCAGGTCAGCTCAAGAGCTTCATCCAGCTTTGCCTCGCGCTCAGCCAGATGGCGAAGGACGCCAAGAGCGCCAGCCCCAAGCCCCAGCAGACCGAGAACCCGAAGTACGCGATGCGCACCTGGCTCCTCCGGCTGGGCTTCATCGGCGAGGAATTCGCCACCGCACGGGATTTCCTGACGCGCCACCTGGACGGCGACACGGCCTTCAGACACGGCAGGACAGCCGCCTGACGGCCACACGGAGGACTTAGCCTCCTGCCACCGGCTCCCGCCCCGCACGGCGGGCTTTCGGTGGTAGAAGGGTAAGCCCTTCGGAAAGGACGGTAGAAACCATGGCAAGATACGAAATGGCATACGGACGGATCCGCGACACCAAGAGGCGGTATTACATCGCCTACGGGAGCAACCTCAACATTCAGCAGATGCGGATGCGCTGCCCGTCGGCGCGGGTCATCGGCGTGGGTGCATTGGAGGGTTACCGGCTCATGTTCAAAGGGAGCAAGACCGGCGCATACCTCACCATCGAACCGCACGATGGCGGCATCGTGCCGGTGGCCGTGTGGGAGGTCACGGAGAACGACGAACGCGCCCTTGACCACTACGAGGGCTTCCCGCGCTTCTACTACAAGGAGGAGATGAAGCTGCCCGTCAAGGGCATCAGAACCGGGAAGGTCAGGGAGCGCACGGTGTTCGTCTACATCATGCAGGAGGACAGGCCATACGGCCTCCCCTCCGACTACTACGTGAACGTCTGCCGCCAGGGATACGACGCATTCGGATTCGACAACAGGCGACTGACCGAGGCGCTGCAGGCCAGCGCGATGGAGGTGTACCAATGAAGAACGAGAACAAACAGCCGAGGCAATGCCCGATCTGCGGAGCAACCTACACAGAAGCGCCGGCGCTCTCGCGCCTGGACAACGAGACGCTGATCTGCCCTGACTGCGGCACCCGTCAGGCTCTGGAAAGCATCGGGGTCAGCCAGGAAGAGCAGGAGAAGATCCTGACCATCATTCACAACTCAACCAAATGATAATCAATAAAGCACAAGCTCCGGAAGAATACTCCGGAGCTTATCTCTTTCGTATCAAGCAATTAGCGTTACGTTAATTTTCTATATACCCATTGACATTAGCGTTACGCTATGATATAATAAATACATCACAAGCAAGGGAGGTGAGACGATGACCGAAGAGCAGATTGAGGCTCTGGTGGAAGCCATCCGGGCCGGGCTCGAAGGTGACGCGATTGACAAGATCGTAATCACCATCAAGCCGAAGCCGACTCCGAGCAAGAAGTGACCGACCCGGGGAGAGGGAACGCCCTCCCTCTCCCCATCATAATAACACAGAAAGGAATAAAAAGCAATGAAGACCCGTGAAGAAATTGTTGAAGCACTGAGCAATATCCCCGGAACGACGGTAAGCGGTGGCAACATCACCATTCGGCCCAGGGTATCTGACAACACTGTTCGGATCCGCGCCAACAAGAATGGGAAGGGATATGTAACGAGCTATACTGTATCCATCGGATGCGCTGAAGCTGCGGAGGCTGGTTTCCTTGGAGAAGACAAAATGCCTCTTGAACTGGAGAAGATTATCGATTCGGAGAATCACTCCATCACTTTTAAACTGAGGGAGCAGGAGGGGAGCCGATAATGATTTATACTGTATTTCCAAAAGACAGGTTAGAACTTCCGCAGGATTTTTCGACATACCAGGAAGCTGCACAGTATGCGAAAAGCCTGGACTGTGAATGCGAAATTGAAAGTACCACAGGTGAATGCGAATAATCCAACCACCGCTCCGGAAGTCACGAGGACAGAAAGGAGATACTCATGAGGCTGAACTACTACCGCTTCCCGGATGACGCGCCGGTGGCCGTGATGGTTGCCGAGGGCTGCGAGGGGATCCGCGAGGATGGCCGACTGGTGCGCTGGTGGCAGGCTGAGGAGATCACTGACTGGACAGGCATCAAGGTTGAGGACAAGACGCTGGGCGGCATCAAGATCAGCGCGGCGAAGAACCTGCTCAAGCAGTATGGCGGCTCCGCTTGGACGGAGCACATCGAGCGCGACGGCGGTTGCTTCGAGGTCACAGAGATCACACTTAAGGGCAACAACAGCCGGTTCAAGTACAACCATCACTTATAATCCCCAAAAACAAAAAGAAACCCCCGCCGAGCTTGGCGGGGGTGTGCTCTATTCAATCTCGCAGTAATCCTTGCCCTGGCATCCATCGTCAGGGATTTCCAGTTCTTCAGCGACAACGGTGAGCTGTCTGTCGTTCATCTCCTTCACCGCTGCCTCGATCACAAACCTGTCAATGTCATAGCCGTACTTTTTGAGCCAGGATTCAACATAGGCCAGCTTCTCGTCGCCCTTGCCCTCGCCGGTGATTATCTGTTCTGCGGCTTCCACAAGGCGCTTCACGACATTCCAGATCACGGTCTGCTGGTTTTTCGTAGTATGAGATTCCAGCCATTTCTTCGCGGGAGGGATGACTGCTTTGAGCAGCCACGCCAGAATCGCTTCACCGATCAGCACGACGATAGACACGACCAGGCCGGTGAGGTCGATCATGGGGGCGCTGGGGGCAGGCTCGGCGGCGGTCTCGGCCAGACAGGACAGGCAGATCACGGTAAGGAGCATGGCGGTCAGCAGAATGGCAATAAACTTCTTCATGGCGATTCTCCTTTCAGAGTCAGTAGAAATCAGTGAAAATCAGTAGAAATCTGCTATAATTGCACCATTTCGTATAACTACACTTGCACGTATTCAACCGGACACGGCATGTCCGGTCTACTTCTCAATCAAGTGTTTTTGGATCTCTTCAAGACTGGCTTTCAGCTTATCATCAGAGTTGCCGCTGATCTCATGCGACAGCAGAGCCATAAGCGCTCTCATGATGATCCTGTTGCTTTCCTCCAGCTCGTTCAACCGTTCATGGTCGTTTTTCAGCTTCTCGGTATGGTCCTTCACGGTATCCTCCAGCGTGTTCACAGGTTGGCTCCTCCGCTTCTTTTCTTCTCTGGCGTTTTTGGCCGCCGTCATGATCTTGTTGTAGATGTCGATCAGCAACAGGATCACGGCGATGGCCACCACCAGCTGTTCAAAGGTGAGCGTCTGAATCTGCATCGGTCTCACCTCCCATCTCATACCAAGGATCCCCGTCATCCGGCCCTTCGCTGGTGATGTCTACTCCAGGGGCGTCATAGTCGATCAGATACGGAGCCGGCCTGTTCGCCCACACGGTGATGACCGTGCCCGCCAGCGATACGGCGGCTACAATGATCGCTTCGCTCATGCCTCATCCCTCCGTGAACCAGGTAAGGCCGTGTCCCTCGCCCGTGATCCTGTTCAGGTCCACGCCCCTGTCGATGCCCGCCACGCTGCCCTCGTCGGTGTACTGCCACAGGTCGCAGGGGTACATGGGCCGCATCGCGCTGTATTTCGGAATCCACACAAAGTCGAACCAGTCCCGGACGGCGTCAAAGCCGTAATCGGCATACAGGTGATTGGCCACATACGCGCCGATCTTCTCCACATCCCCCACCAGCCCGCGCAGCTCCTCCGCGAAAGCCAGGATGGCCCCTCGAGTGATCTCCGGCTTTTCCAC
>JAFUCP010000058.1 GCA_017459565.1 Clostridia bacterium
CCTTGCTAAGATTTGATGATTCACACACCCATAATTGACTTTCCGGCCCCGTCGGATTAAAATAGCACCCAAGAAAAACGATCTTTAATTCGGTACGGGATGCCGGCAAGATTAATCATATTCCATGTCGTCGCGCTGCGCGGCGCGTTGTGGTGTGTTTATCCTGCCGGAAACGGCGGGTTTTTTCTTGCCCGCGGCCCGTCCGGGAACGGAGGCACCCCTTTGCGCAGAGCAATCAACGGCGTCATGGCCTGGGCAGACGGAATATTCACCCCCGCGGATATTCTCATAGAGGATGGCAGCATTGTCTCCGTTTCACCCGCGAAGGCTCCCCTTTCCCGGAATCCCCTGTATGCTATGCCCGGCTTCACAGATGTTCACGTACATCTGCGCGAGCCGGGTTTTTCCTATAAGGAGACCATCCAGACCGGCACGCTGGCGGCGGCCCGCGGCGGCTACACCGCGGTGTGCGCCATGCCGAACCTGAATCCCACGCCGGACAGCGTTGAGCATTTGCAGATGGAGCTGGATATCATCGCGCGGGACGCGGTGATCGATGTATTCCCCTACGGCACCATCACTGTGAACGAGGCGGGCGAACAGCTTTCAGACATGGACGCCATAGCGAAGGATGTGATCGCCTTCTCCGACGACGGCCACGGCGTGCAGAATCCCGACATGATGCGCCGGGCGATGCTCAGGGCCAAGGCGCTGGGAAAGCTCATCGCGGCCCACTGCGAGGACAACAGCCTGCTGAGCGGCGGCTGCATCCACGACGGCGAATATGCCCGGGCGCACGGCCTTCCGGGCATCTGCTCCGAGAGCGAATGGGGCCCCATCGCCCGGGACGTGGAGCTGGCGCGCGAAACCGGCTGCGGCTACCACGTGTGCCACATTTCCACAAAGCAGAGCGTTGAAATCATCCGCAGGGCCAAGGCCGAGGGCGTAAACATCACCTGCGAAACCGCGCCCCACTATCTGCTGCTCACCGAGAACGACCTTCAGGACGAGGGCCGCTTTAAGATGAACCCGCCGGTGCGCTCCGCGGAGGACCGGGACGCGCTCATCGAAGGGCTTAATGACGGCACCATCGACATGATCGCCACCGATCACGCCCCCCACGCCGCCGCGGAGAAGGCGAAGGGGCTCAGGGGCAGCGCCATGGGCATTGTCGGCCTGGAGACGGCCTTCCCCCTGCTGTACACATATCTGGTCAAAAAGGGCATCATTACGCTGGAAAAGCTGGTTTCGCTGATGTCGGACGCCCCGGCAAAGCGATTTGGCCTGGACAGCGGCATCCGCCCCGGCGCGCAAGCGAACCTCGCCCTCTGGGACCTGGACGCAGAATACACAATCGACCCCAAAGGCTTTCTCTCCATGGGCAAAGCTACGCCCTTTGAGGGCTGGCGGGTGAACGGGGCGTGCGTGGAGACGCTGTACAAGGGCAACACCGTCTGGCGCAGGGCATCGCAGGGCCCCCAGCCATGAGAGGCGAGCGCGAGATCATCCACAGCGTCCTGGCGCTGGCCGAAAGGGACGACGGCGTCCGGGCGGTCATAAGGACCGATCTGCTGCCCGTGCGGGAATACCTGCACAGCTGCAATTTCATCTTCGTCGTAAACAACATCGACAGGTATGACGGCGACGTATTC
>JAFUCP010000059.1 GCA_017459565.1 Clostridia bacterium
GGGCCCGAGCCAGGCCGGTATTGTCGGCCAGGCCGGGCCCGAAGGAGAACGACGCAGGGCGGCGTGCGGCCGCGCGGAGCTTGCGACTTGCGGCCGCGCCCGCCCGGGATAGCGAGGGTGGGCAGGGTGGGCTCTGATCTGGGCGCGCCGCTCCTCGCCTATAGGAGCGCGCGCTCCATGCGACGCTCCGGAGCGCGTTCCATCGATGCGGGCTCACGGTGGCCATGATTGATAACAGAAATGAAGGGTGATATAATTTTATGGCGACGAAAGAAACGATTATGGCCGCGCTGCTCACCAGCGCGACCAAGGCCGAAGCAGCAGCCAAGGCTGGCATCAGTGATCGGCAGCTGCGGCGATACCTGGACAAGCCCGAGTTCCGCGACGAGTACCAGCGCCGTAAAACGGCGATGGTCGAGGACGCGACACGGCAGCTGCAAGCATCGCTCACGGGCGCAATACAGGCGCTTCGAGATATCGCCGAAGATCAGCGGACAGCTGATCATGCCCGGATCCAGGCCGCGCGGGCCATCCTGCTGTATTGCGTGCGTTATACAGAGACGTCAGATATCCTTTCTCGGATTGAAGCACTGGAGGTGCGGAACCATGAACAACATTAGACAGCGCCTGAAGGACCTTGAAGCCAGGATTTCAACCTGGCAAATTGACGATGAATGTGTATGCAAGATGGTCTCCGGCGAGACCAGAACTTTTTTTAGCCTCCAGGTCCTTGACCCTTTCCTCGCTGGCCAGGTCAAATCCGTGACCACGCGAAACGGCGATATCGCTTATTTACTCCGGGCCATGAACGACGAAAGGACCATAGCAATCACCTGGGACACGACAGACGAGGACGGAAAGCGGCACATGGTCCGCCTCTGATGGCCGACTATGTCCGACAATGTCCCATGTCCAACGTGAAACAATGCTGTAATGTCACCAGGTGAAAACGGGACATTTGTCCCGTTTGACGATGGCAGCCGGCGCCGATCAGCGGCATGGGGTACCCCCCAAATTCCAGACTGTTACATTTCTTTTTCGGTTTCCTCAAATTTTGCGCATTTTCTTGCCGGGTGTAAAACGCTGATGTATGATGACGCCGAAAGGAGGTGATTTCATGTCGACGAAGGGTAGACCCTTGATTGCCTTACGCCTGGACGCGGCGACGATCGCGGCAGTCAAGATCAGTGCCCGTCAGCATGGGCTGACGGTTTCTGACCTCATCCGGCAGCTGATCGACGAACAGCTGAAGCGGGACGGCATCGCGGCAACCAGCGAACCGCTGGAAGGGCAGATGTGCATGTGAAAAGGTCCGTATCCCGACACGATACGGACCCCCAGAGAAAGAAGGTTCACAAGAACCTTGTGGCGGAGAAGGAGGGATTCGAACCCTCGAGACGCTTTTGACGCCTACACGATTTCCAGTCGTGCGCCCTCGACCAAGCTAGGCGACTTCTCCATGATATTCAGCTGTGCGGTTCGGAAGGGTCAGTCCCGAATCAATCAACGGATGATATTATAGCATAAGCACGGCGCAAATGCAATACCCTTTCCGGGAAAATTTACGTGAAATCGGCTGCAAATAGATGGAAGCCTGCCGTGGCGCGCCGCGGGGGAGGGGCATATAATTATCATTTA
>JAFUCP010000060.1 GCA_017459565.1 Clostridia bacterium
ACATGTTCATCCAGCCGACCGAGGCAGAGCTTGCATCCTTCGAGCCGGATTACGTCGTTTACAACGCCTCCAAGGCGAAGGTCGAGAACTACAAGGAGCTGGGCCTCAACTCCGAGACCGCGGTCGTCTTCAACATCACGAGCCGCGAGCAGGTCATCATCAACACCTGGTACGGCGGTGAGATGAAGAAGGGCATGTTCTCCATGATGAACTACTACCTGCCGCTCAAAGGCATCGCCGCCATGCACTGCTCGGCGAACACCGACATGAACGGCGAGAACACCGCTATCTTCTTCGGCCTGTCCGGCACCGGCAATACCACCCTGTCCACCGACCCCAAGCGCCTGCTGATCGGCGATGACGAGCATGGCTGGGACGACAACGGTGTGTTCAACTTCGAGGGCGGCTGCTACGCGAAGGTCATCAACCTGGACAAGGAATCCGAGCCTGACATCTACAACGCCATCAAGCGCGACGCTCTGCTGGAGAACGTGACCGTGGACGAGGCCGGCAAGATCGACTTCGCCGACAAGTCCGTCACCGAGAACACCCGCGTTTCCTATCCCATCGAGCATATCGAGAAGATCGTCAAGAACGTCAACCCCGTTTCCGCGGGCCCCGACGCCAAGAACGTGATCTTCCTGTCCGCCGACGCCTTCGGCGTGCTGCCCCCGGTGTCCATCCTGACCCCCGAGCAGACCAAGTACTACTTCCTGTCCGGCTTCACCGCCAAGCTGGCGGGCACCGAGCGCGGCATCACCGAGCCCACCCCCACCTTCTCCGCCTGCTTCGGCCAGGCCTTCCTGGAGCTGCATCCCACCAAGTACGCTGAGGAGCTGGTCAAGAAGATGGAAAAGAGCGGCGCGAAGGCCTATCTGGTCAACACCGGCTGGAACGGCACCGGCAAGCGCATCTCCATCAAGGATACCCGCGGCATCATCGACGCCATCCTGAACGGCGATATCCTGGGCGCGCCCACCAAGAAGATCCCCTACTTCAACTTTGAGGTTCCCACCGAGCTGAAGGGTGTGGACACCGGCATCCTGGATCCCCGCGATACCTATGCCAATGCCGCCGAGTGGGATGAGAAGGCCAAGGATCTGGCCGGCCGCTTCATCAAGAACTTCGTGAAGTACGAGAGCAACGAAGCCGGCAAGGCCCTGGTCGCCGCCGGTCCGCAGCTGTAATTCTCGACCGTGACCATGCGGGGTGTGAGCTTGTCTCACACCCTGTTTTATACCTGCGTTGCGCGAACAGACGCCACACCGGCCCGTGCCGGATGTGGCGTCTGTCGTTTGAGGATATTTACTCTTGAATATTTACTTTTTATCTGCGTCCACGATGCTCTCCGGCGATTCATCCTCCTTGTCGCCCACCATTTGCAGCGCCTTGAAGATTTCCTGCATCTTGTAGTCCGTCTCGGTGATCACATCGGCGCAGGCGCGCAGCTCGTCGACGATGGACTGGGGAATCTCATCCGTGGCCTTGTAGCGGATACCATGCTCCAGCGTGGCCCAAAAGTCCATGGCCACGGTACGAATCTGGATTTCCACGGGGATGAACAGCTTGCCCTTTGAGATGTACACCGGCACATCCACCACGATGTGAAGGCTGCGATAGCCGTTGGCCTTTGGGTTTTCGATGTAGTTCTTCTCCAGGATCAGCGAGATATCGTCCTGGGAGAGCAGCAGGTCCGCAATGCGGTAAATATCGTCCACGTAGCGGCAGACCACGCGGACCCCGGCAATGTCGTGCAGCGTCTTTTTCGCGCAGGATATGGAGATGGGACACTGCATACTGTGCAGCTTTTTGACGATGCTGCTCAGCGATTTGACCCGGCTCTCGATGTGGTGGATCGGGTTGTGCATGTGCTTGAAGGAAAACTCACTGTCCAGGGTTTGCAGGCGGGCGTTGATCTCCCGTATGGCCGCCTCGTATACGCCCTGAATCTGGGCGTACTCCCGGCGCAGCTCCTCCATGGCGTCGTTGATATCCGGCGCGCGCCGCACCTCGATGCGCACGCGCCTCACTCCGTTTTTCTGTTCCATAAGGGCCTCCAAGAAATTACTCCGCGTCCTTGAGCAGGTCAGAGGGCGTCAGGATCGCAAGCACCCGGGTGTCCGGCGTGCCGTCCTCTGTGATGAAGGCCACCGCCGGACGGCTCTTATGCTCGCGGTGCGGCTCAAAAGCGACGCGAACCGAGGTCAGCGTGGCGTTTTTGTCAAAGAATATATACTTTTCCCGTCGCTCATCCTCAAAGTCCAGGACGATCTTCAATTGGCCGATGCGCAGCGCGTTGTCCAGACTGTCGAAGCCCGTCTCCCCCACATAGCGCATCAGGCTCGCGGCGCTGAACACGCCCACCAGGCCCGTCCTGTCCCGCACGGGCACATGGGAATAGCCCATGCGCAGCATGTGGCGCATTACGTCCAGCGCGGGGTCGTTGGGGTGGGCGAACAGTATCCTGTCCCCGGGCGTGCCGTAGTCCACCGCCAGCCGCGGGCGTTGCACATAACGGGCGATTTCCCTCAGCGTGTTCAGCACGCCCTCGGAAGGCTCCACCACGGCCTCGCCGTTGTCGTCGGTGTTGTGGGAAAGCAGGTTCCTGATCTCGCGGCACATGTCCAGGTCCGCGCGGCAGGGCACGCTGTCCGCGTCGTGCAAATACTCCATGACGACGCTGCCGGAGGACATTTTCTTGCCCGTATAGCGCTTTTCCAGCGCCCCCTCCAGCATCCGATACAGCTTCAGGAATTCTTCCGAACGGCGTCCGCCCTGCGCCTCCAACGCGCTCACCTCTTTAATACCATCATAACACATTTGGCCTGAAAAAGCAATATTGCTTTACCCTTCGGCGGCGTCCGCCAGGACATCTGCCAGCCGGGCCAGCTCCTTCAGCGTCAGCGCCTCGCCCCGCACGCGCTCATCGAGTCCCGCCGCCGTCAGCGCGGCGCGCGCGGCCTCCTGGCTCATGCCGAAGGACGCCTTGAGATTGTTCGCCAGCGTCTTGCGGCGCATGGCAAAGGCGGCGTGGATCAGCCTGCGAAACAGCGCCTCATCCGCGGGAATGACGGGCGGGTCGGCATAGCGGTCAATGCGAATGAACTGGCTGACCACATGGGGCGGCGGATCAAAGGCCTCGGGCGGCACTTCCATGAGCGTCCTGGCCCGGCCGTAGTATTGCAGCTGGGCGGCCATGGCGCACCACTGCTTCGAGCCCGGCGCGGACATGATGCGCTCCGCGGCCTCCCGCTGCACCATCACGCAAATACTGTCCGGCGGGCACTGACTGTCCGTCAGCCTGAGCAGCACGTCCGCCGTGATGTAATACGGCAGATTGGCCACCACGCGATAGCCTTCGCCGCCGAAGGCCGCCCCGGTCAGGCTGCGCAGGTCCGCCTTCATGATGTCCCGGAAAACGAGGCTGACGTTTGGCGCGCCCTCCAGCACGTCGTTCAGTACGGGCTCCAGCCCCTGGTCCAGCTCCACGGCCAGCACGCGCCCGCAGCGCTCCGAGAGCAGCCGGGTCATCACCCCCGCGCCAGGGCCGATTTCCAGCACATTCTCCCCGCTTTGCAGCTCCGCCGCGTCCAGCAGCGCGCCGATCAGCTGGTCTGACAGCAGAAAATTCTGCCCCAGGCTGTGGGTATTCCGGAATTTGTACTTTTCCAGCGCCACGCGGGCGCGCAGCTCCGCGGACGGATTCTGATAATCAGCCATGCCGTTCCTCCATGAAACAAGCCCACGCGCTCCGGCATATTCCGTTCCCACAGCGCGCGGGCTTCCCTTGTAGAAATATGAGCGATTTACTTGGTTCCAAACAGGCGGTCTCCCGCGTCTCCCAGGCCGGGCACGATGTACTTGTGTTCGTTCAGCTTTTCATCGATGGCGGCGATGTAGATATCCACATCGGGATGGGCGGCCTGAACCGCGGCCACGCCCTCGGGGCAGCCGACGAGGCACATCAGGGTAATGGATTTGCAGCCGCGCTTCTTGATGAAATCGATGGCGGCAATGGAGGAGCCGCCCGTCGCCAGCATCGGGTCCACCACGATGAGATCGCGCTCATCCACGTCATAGGGCAGCTTGCAGTAATATTCAACGGGCATGTGCGTTTCAGGATCGCGGTACAGGCCGATATGCCCCACCTTCGCCGTGGGCACGAGGTTCATGACGCCGTTGACCATGCCCAGGCCCGCACGCAGAATGGGAACGATGCCCAGCTTTTTGCCGGCGATGATCTTGGATTTGCACCTGGCCACCGGGGTTTCAATTTCAATTTCCTCCAGGGGCAGATCCCGCGTCACCTCATAGGCCATCAGCATGGAGATTTCCTCCAGCAGCTGTCTGAAATCCTTGTTGCCGCAATCCTTGTCGCGCATCAAAGTCAATTTATGCTGTACAAGGGGATGATTGACCACGACGACTTTGCTCATGTAGCGTCCCTCCTGCAATTTCATTTCCTTTGCTATTATATATGATTTGCATGGCAAAGGCAATAACAAATTTGTCACAATTCTGTGATGCCGGGCCGCGGGCTACATATACTCCGGGGCGGGATGCACGATGGCCCGCCCGGTCTCATCGTCAAAGCCCTCCAGCACCAGCAGGGAGCGCACGCCGCTGACCCGTTTGTCCCTCGGCTTGGCCGTGGCGATCATCACGCCGACGCCCACGACCTCCGCCAGGAATTCCTTCATGAGGTCTACCATGCCCTGCAGCGTGCCGCCGCCCTTCATGAAGTCGTCGATGATCAGCGCGCGCTGCCCCGGGGAAACGGCGCGGCGGGTCAGCGCCATGGTTTCGATGCGCTCGCTGCCACCGCCGGCGATGTAGTTGATCTTCACGGCGCTGCCCTCATAGGCGCGGCTGTCCCTGCGGGCAATCACCAGCGGCACATCCAGCATCCTGGCCGTCATCAGCGCGATGGGGATGCCCTTGGTTTCCATGGTCAGCACAAAGTGGGGCTTTTTTTCGTAATACTGAGAGGCCAGTATCTCCCCGATCTGCCGGGCCACGTCGCTCTCGGCGCTGATATCCGAATTGTACAGAAACCCGCCGGGCAGCATCCGCCCCGGCTCCGACAGGCGCGACGCGATATCGTTCAGCACGCGCCTGATCTTTTCCTGGCTGGGGATGGCGCGAAAGCGTACGCCCCCCGCCGCCCCGGCCACCGTTTCGATCCGGCCCAGGTCGAAGCGCTCAAAGGAGGCGCTGACCAGGTCGATATCCTCGCTGATGGTGGACTTGGCCGCCCCGAACAGCTCGCAGAATTCTCCCAGGGTGTGTATTCTGTTGGGCGTGTCCGTCAGAATCCGCGTCATGGCGCCCAGACGCTCATTTCGCTTGATTTTTTCCATGTGCCGCGCTCCGTTTCCGAATATTCATCTGATATTTGTGATTATAATTCGGAAATGTTAGCTTTTCGCCCGGTTTTTGCAAATTCAAAAGCCGCGCGACAACATTTAACCTTCATTTCTCCCATGGACATTTGTTGCGCTTGCAGGACGCGCGGTTTTGAATTATAATAGACCGTGAGGCGAGGATGGATATCCCCGCCGCGCAGCGTGAAATTGGAGGGCTTGACATGGCCGCGAACATATTTGATTACCAGGGAAAGCGCGTGCATTTTATCGGCGTGGGCGGCAGCTCCATGTCCGGGCTGGCGGGCTATTTGCAGGATAAGGGCTACAGCGTCACGGGCTCAGACCGCACGCGCTCCCACAAGACGGAGCATCTTGAGCAGCGCGGCATCCGCGTATTTATCGGCCAGGCCGCCGAAAACGTGCGCGGCGCGGACTTCATCGTCTATTCCGCCGCCATTTCTCCCGACAACCCGGAGCGCCGGGAGGCCCTTCGGCTGGGCATACCGCAAATCGAACGCTGCGATTTGATCGGCCAGCTGATGGAGGGGTATCCCTTCGCCATCGGCGTCAGCGGCACCCACGGCAAGACCACCACCACCTCCATGCTGGCGCAGGCCTTCATGCAGGCGGGGGTCGATCCCACGATCCACATCGGCGGCGAGCTGGACTTTATCGGCGGCTCCACCCGCGCCGGCAGCGGCCACGATTTCATATGCGAGGCCTGCGAATACAACGCCAGCTTTCTGCGCTTCAAGCCCAACGTGGCCGTGATTCTGAACATCGACGAGGACCACCTGGATTTCTACAGGGACATCGACGACATCGAGGCGGCCTTCGCCAAATACGCCGCGCTGGTACCCGAGGACGGCTGGTGCATCGCCTGGGGCGACGATTTCCGCGCCCGCAGGGTCTGCGAAAATGCCCGCTGCAACCACATGACCTACGGCCTGGGCGAGCAATGTATGCTCCGGCCTTTGAACCTGCGCTACGACGCGCAGGGCCGCGCCAGCTTCACCGCCGTGCTGAACGGCGAGGCGCTGGGCGACTTCAGGTTGAACGTGTCCAGCGAGGCCAACATGTTGGATTCGCTGGCCGTCATCTGCGCCGCCCACATCCGCGGTCTGGACATGGCGAAGGTGGCCGAGGCCCTCACCGGGTTCATCGGCGCGCACCGGCGCTTTGAGCTGACCAGCGTCACTGACGGAGTGAAGTGCTACACCGACTACGGCCACAACCCCGCGGAGATCAAAAACGCGCTGAAAATCGCCTCCATGCAGCCCCACGGCACGCTGTGGTCAGTCTGGCAGCCCCACACCTATTCCCGCACCAAGACGCTGTTCGATCAGTTTCTGGAGACCTTCGACGCGGCGGACCGCGTGCTGATCACGGATATCATGGGGGCCCGGGAGGTCGATCCCGGCGACATACGCTCTGAAATGCTCATCGGGCCGCTGCGCGCCCGGGGCGTGGACGCGGTGCTGACGCCCAGCTTTGACGACGCGGAGGCCTATCTGCGCGCGCACTGGCAGAGCGGCGACGTGATGATCAGCCACGGCTGCGGCGATATCGATCTTTTGAACGAGCAGATCGCGCTGCACGGCGACACGGTCCGCTGAAGCTCCCCGCCGTTTTCCCACCGCACGCCATCGGAGGAATCAACTTGAAAAAGCTACTGTGCATACTATTGATACTCTCCCTCTGCGCCTGTGCCCTCAGCGGCTGTCGCCGCTCTGAAGGCACGCAGGAGGAAGCGCCCGACGTCAGTGCCCAGAGCGCCATACCCGACGTCACCGCGGTGCCCGAGGAGGGCGGCCACGGCGAGGAGGAGCAGAGTCTTTCGCTCATGGCCATGCCCACGCTGGAGCCGGTGGAGCCGCTGAGCGACGGCGAAGCGACGGACGGCGGCGACGGGTACTTCGATATCGACGCGCTGATCAACAGCCGCGACGACGGCGAGGACGCAGGGCTGACCGCCATATCCGGCGGCGCGGCTCCCGACGGCGCGCAGCCCGCGGCCAGCGTCCCCGGCCCCGTCTCCGCGGGTGTGGACACCAGCACCTATCAGTATTCGGCGCTCACGGACACCTCCCTGGGCTTCACCTTCAACTATCCCTCCCATTGGGTCAACGTCCCCGGCGTTTACACTGTCTGCTTCCGGGAGCCGGCGGAGGACGGCAAGTTTCCCGCCCGCGTGGCCATTACGGTCAAGAACCTGGTTCACACCCCGGATGAGACGGTCATGACCGAGCAGATGACCGCCTACATGCGCGTAATCCACAAGCAGTACGACAGCAAGACCTTTGAAAGCGGCACGCCCAACATGCAGGACACCTTCATGGGCAAGCAGGCCCTTTCCAACACCTATCTGGCCTTCTCCGGGGATACGGAGGTCAAGGGCTTCGTGATCGGCGCGGCCGCCGGGCGCACGATGTGCGTTTTCCACTTCTGCGCCAGCTATGACGACTATGCCGCCATGGAGAGCCTGATGCGCTACATGCTCAATTCCGTCAAGCCCGCCCAGAGCGAATGACGGCGCAGCGAACAAAAAATCCCTGCCAACGCGCTTTGATCGGCAGGAATTTTGCGTTTGCGGGCTTTGTCGGCGCAATAAGACGGCGCTCCCGTTGCGGAGCGCCGTCTTGTGTTCAACTCAATATACGATGACCTTTGTATTGGCGGGGCAGTTGTTCCAGATCCACTTCGCATCCTCCACGCTCAGGCGCACGCAGCCATGGGAGGCCTTGCTGCCCAGATGGTTGACGGAGCTTTGGGTGACCTTGCCGTCCTTGTGGTTGTACAGCACCGAGTGGAACATGATATCCCCCTCGATATAGAAGGCGTACTGGGCCCAGCAGTTGAACTTCTGGAAGAAGTGCCAGCGCGCGCCGGGTGCGGTGTCCGTGAAGGTGCCTGTGGGCGTCGGGGAGGAGTTGCGACCCGTGGAACACTTCATCGTGCGCACCAGCTCGGTATACTCCCCGTCGCGGTCCGGCGCGTAGGCATAGACGCGCTGGTCGGCGGTACTCACCTTCAGCACATAGGGTTTGAGCGCCTTCTTCGCATTTTCGTTGAACAGCGCGGCCAGGGTCGCGTGGTCCGCCGCACCGGTCTCGGGCAGGTCGTTGCGGCGCTGGAAGTCCGACACGGCCTTGAGGGTGCCCGAACCGTAATCGCCGTCGAGGGCGCCCGTGTAATACTCCAGGCAGCTCAGCCGGCGCTGGAGCCTGATCACATCCCTCCCGGCGGAGCCTGTGGTCATATCCGCGGGAATCTCCGGGAATGAGACGGAATAGAAGTCGTCCAGCAGTAACGGGTCCGCCACACCGTTGACCGTCACGGTCAGCGCCGCGTCGTTTGCGCCCTGGGGGTTCGAAACCGCCAGCGCTTCGCCCTCCATATCGCGCATATACTCCTGGAGATTTCTCACGCCCGCCTGGGTTGAGGCCCCATAGCCGCCATCCACCGCGATCGACGCAAAGCCCAGTATGCGCAGCCGCTTTTGCAGCCGGGAGACCTCCTCCCCCGAGGAGCCCACGGCCAGCAGCGGGTTGTCCGGCTGGACGGCGTCCGCGGAAAACAGCAGCGTCTGGGTGGCCAAATCGGCAATGCCGGTCTCATCCAGGCCGCTGTAGTGCTGGAAGATGCGCAGCGCCCTGGCCGTGCCCTCGCCGAAGATGCTGTCCGGCGCGTCGACGGTGTAGCCCAGGCGCAGCAGCCGGGTTTGCAGGCGCTTGACCGCGTCGCCCTCGTCGCCCAGGCGCAGGTCCGCGCGGCTGATCCTGAAATCTCCGCTGAACAGATAGGCCTGCAACATCCCGTCGGCCACGCCGTCCACGGGCGTCACGGGCGTCGGGAGCGGCTCCGGCGAAGTCAGCGGCTCATCAACCACGATCGGCGTTTCGTTGGCGCCGGGCGTCGGGGTCGGCATGGGCGTGGCGGAGGGTGTGGGCGTGGGCAGCGCGTCGATCACGTCCTGCTCAAGCTGGCGCACATAGGTTTCCAGCTCCATGACCGCGGCCTTGGTATTGTCGCCGTAATAGCCGTCGGCCCGCCCGCTGAGGTAGCCCAGTTGGATCAGCTTTTCCTGAAGCCGCTGGGTCGCCGCGCCGTTGACGTCGATTTTCAGCTCCGGGTAATAGGGCACCGTGGCAATCACGTCCGTGAGCAGAAGATTCTCGTTGGCCCAGGCGGGCATCCCGGTCTCTCCCGGAACCGCCGCGATGCGCTGGGCCCGGTAGCTTTCAGCGATCACATTGGCCAGGGACCTGGAATCCGCCTTCACATTCTGCACAGAACTCAGTACCAGCTGCTTGAGCCAGTCCGTCACCGTGGTCCACTGCCCCTCGCCCATCTGTATATCGTTCAGCGCGAAGCGGAATTCCACGTTCAGGACATCGCCCTTGCTGCTGACCAGCTCCTGGTTATAGGTGCGCGTTTCCACCCTGGCGCTCTCCGGCAGGTTGACGGCCAGGTGGATGGCGGTGCTGGAGGGCGCGCCGTCGGGATCCATGAGCTTCAAAATATCCGCCTGCCACTGCTCTTTATCCGTCGTATTTTCAGCGCTGCCGAAGCTCATCACCGAAATGACGAGCGCAATCGCCAGCAGCATCGAAAGTACAATCTGTATTCGCTTCATTCGATTACCTCCGGCTTGTTGGTTGCACACAATAGACGCATACAAACGCGCTTTGGTTGCATGCATGCCCCACAAGCTGCGCTTTGGTTTCATGGAAAAAACCGCATAAAACGGCATATTCTGACAAGTAACGCCATGATACAGTTATCATTATACAGGCGTCATGCGACGGATACAACGAAGGGCGTTTGAAAAAACAGGCACATCTTTTGGGCAAAGCCGTGGCCAGGCGCGAAGCACTAAAAGAATGGAGCCGTCCGCAAGGACAGCCCCATTCCAGCTTTCTGTTCCGTTGTCGCTACGCCTGATGCGCCTTCCACTTAAAGCGATTGGTGATCACCTGCACCTGATCAGAAGCCACGTGGATGAGCCCGCCATCCACCTCGGCCAGCCGGACGCTGCCGTCGGCTTCGGTGACGCGCGCCTCTCCCGCGCCCAGGGCGGCGGCATAATCGATGTGTTGCGGCAATATGGCGACATCGCCCCCCGTGGTGCGCACCATCACGCGCTGGGCGTCGTCCTCATAGAACTTGCCCTCCGGGGTGACAATCGTCAGGTGAATCAGCGCCATGGATTATTCTCCTTTTTTCGCCTTTTCAACGGCTTCGTCGATGGTGCCCACAAACAGGAACGCGCTTTCGGGCAGGTCGTCATGCATACCGTCAATGATCTCCCTGAAGCCGCGGATGGTCTCCTTCAGGGGCACATAGCGGCCCTCCATGCCGGTAAACTGCTCGGCGACGTAGAAGGGCTGGCTCAGGAAGCGCTGCACCTTGCGGGCGCGGGCGACGATCAGCTTGTCATCGTCGGAAAGCTCGTCCATGCCCATGATGGCGATGATATCCTGCAGCTCCTTATAGCGCTGGAGGATGCTCTGCACCCTGCGGGCCACGTCGTAATGCTCCTTGCCCACGACCTCGGGGGTCAGTATGCGGCTGGTGGAATCCAGCGGGTCCACGGCAGGATAGATGCCCAGGGAGGCGATGCTGCGGCTGAGAACCGTGGTGGCATCCAGATGGGCGAAGGTGGTGGCCGGGGCCGGGTCCGTCAGGTCGTCCGCGGGCACGTACACGGCCTGCACGGAGGTGATGGAGCCCTTCTTGGTGGAGGTGATGCGCTCCTGAAGCGCGCCCATCTCCGTGGCCAGCGTCGGCTGATAGCCCACAGCGCTGGGCATACGGCCCAGCAGCGCCGAAACCTCGGAGCCCGCCTGGGTAAACCTGAATATGTTATCGATGAACAGCAGCACGTCCTGGTTTTCCCTGTCGCGGAAGTATTCCGCCATGGTCAGTCCGGACAGCGCCACGCGCATACGGGCTCCCGGCGGCTCGTTCATCTGGCCGTAGACCAGCGCAGTCTTGTTGATGACGCCGCTCTCCGTCATTTCGTTGTACAGGTCGTTGCCCTCGCGGGTGCGCTCACCCACGCCGGAAAACACCGACAGGCCGCCGTGCTGCTTGGCGATGTTGTTGATCAGCTCCATGATGATGACGGTCTTGCCAACGCCGGCGCCGCCGAACAGGCCGATCTTGCCGCCCTTGGCATAGGGAGCGATCAGGTCCACGACCTTGATGCCGGTTTCGAGGATCTCCGTCGTGCCCTCCTGCTCATCATAGGCGGGCGCGGGACGGTGAATCGGCCAGCGCTCCTTCGCCTCCACGGGGGGCTTGTTGTCCACGGGCTCGCCCAACAGGTTGAATACGCGGCCCAGGCACTCATTGCCCACCGGGACGGAGATGGGCGCGCCGGTATCCACCGCGTCGATGCCGCGGCGTAGGCCGTCGGTGCTGCTCATGGCGATGCAGCGCACGACGTTGTCGCCGATGTGCTGGGCGACCTCGGCGGTCACCTTGCGGCCTTCATTTTCGATCTCGATGGCCGAAAGCAGGTTCGGCAGCTCTCCATCCGCAAAGCGGATATCCAGCACCGGGCCGATGACCTGAACGACGGTTCCGATGTTTTTCTTTTCCATTCGCTCTGTCTCCCTGTCTTTATCGTCAATGCTCCGCACCGGCGACGATTTCTGTCAATTCCTGGGTGATGGAACTCTGTCTGGCGCGGTTGTAGCGCAGGGTGAGGTCCTCGATCATCTCCCCAGCGTTTTTGGTGGCCGAATCCATGGCCACGCGGCGCGCCGCCTGCTCGCTGGCAAAGGAATCGCACGCGGCGGCATAGATCAGCCCGCCCAGATACTGGGGCAGGAAACCCTTGAGCAGCGTGTCCGCGTCCGGCTCACACAGCATCTGTTTGCTCGTATGCTCCGGGGCGTCATGGGCATCCAGCGGCAGAAGCGGCTTGAGCTTTGTCTTTTGGGTCAGCACCGAAACAAAAGAGGTATAGGCCAGCACGATTTCATCGTACTCCCCGGCGTCATAGCTGTCGATGACCTTTTGCGCGATGTCGCAGCAGGCATCCAGCGACAGCCCCTCCACCTTCTCCACCTCGGTGATGATGGGCACATTCTTGCGCGCGTAGTATTCCCGCGCCTTGCGGCCGATGGGAATGACGCAGCAGTTGGCGTCCCGGCTGTCCCACTCAATGCGCTTGAACATGTTGGCGTTGTAGCTGCCCGCCAGTCCCCTGTCGCCCGCGATGACGATATAGCAGCGGTGTTTGATCTCCCTGGGGACGACATAGTGGCTCTGCGCGCCGGTATTGTGGCTGGCGATGTCCCAGACGGCCCGGCGGGACACCTTCATATAGGGGCGGCTGGCCTCCATGCGGGCGCGCGCGCCGCGCAGCTTGGACGAGGCCACCAGCTGCATCGCCTTGGTGATCTGCATGGTGCTTTCCACGCTTCGGATCCGCAGCTTGATATCCTTCATGGATGCTCCGGCCATGCTATCACTCCTTGTGCAGCTTGATGAAGTCCTCCGTGAAGGACTTTATGGCGCCCTTGAGCTTTTCCTCGGTATCCTTGCTCAGATCGCCGGTTTCGCGGATCGCGCTCAGCACGTCGTTGTGCTGGGCATCCATGCGCTCATACAGCGCGGTTTCATACTCGTTGATCAGCTCCACATCCACGTCCCTGAGATAATCGTGGACGACGGCGTAGAGGATGCACACCTGATGCTCCACCGTCACGGGCGCGTTGTGGTTCTGCTTGAGGACGGCCACAATGCGCTCGCCCTGGCCCAGGCGGGCCTTGGTATCCGCGTCCAGGTCTGAGCCGAACTGCGCGAAGCTCTGCAGCTCACGATACTGGCTGTACAGCAGCTTCAGCGTACCGGAGACCTTCTTCATGGCCTTGATCTGGGCGTTGCCGCCCACACGGGAAACCGAAATGCCCGGGTTGACGGCGGGCATGATGCCCGAATGGAAAAGCTCTGTCTCCAGGAAGATCTGGCCGTCAGTGATGGAAATGACGTTGGTGGGGATGTAGGCGGAAACGTCGCCCGCCTGCGTTTCGATGATCGGCAGCGCCGTCAGCGAACCGCCGCCGTATTCCGGCGCCACGCGGGCCGCGCGCTCCAGCAGGCGGCTGTGCAGATAGAACACGTCGCCCGGATAGGCCTCGCGTCCCGGGGGACGGCGAATCAGCAGCGACAGCGCGCGATAGGCCACGGCGTGCTTGGAAAGATCATCGTATACGATCAGCACGTCCTTGCCCTGGTCCATGAAATATTCGCCCATGGCGCAGCCCGAATAGGGCGCGATGTATTGCAGCGGGGCCAGCTCCGACGCGGTGGCGGAGACGACGATGGTATAGTCCATCGCGCCCGCGGCCGTGAGGGATTCCACCACCTGCGCCACCGTAGAGCGCTTCTGCCCTATGGCGACATAGATGCAGATGACGTTCTGCCCCTTCTGGTTGATGATGGTGTCCGTGGCGATGGTGGTCTTGCCCGTCTGGCGGTCGCCGATGATCAGCTCGCGCTGGCCGCGCCCGATGGGGATCATGCTGTCGATGGCCTTGATGCCCGTTTGCAGCGGCACGGAGACGCTCTTGCGCTCGATGATGCCGGGCGCGGGCGATTCAATGCGGCGCTCGCCGGAGGCCTTCACGGGGCCCTTGCCGTCGATGGGCTGGCCCAGCGCGTCCACGACGCGGCCGATCAGTCCCTCGCCCACGGGCACGGAGACCACCTCGCGGGTGCGCTCCACCGTGTCGCCCTCCTTGATGCCGGCGTCGTCGCCCAGCATAACCACGGCCACGGAGTTCTCCTCCAGGTTCAGCGCCATGCCATAGGTGCCGGTGGAAAAGCGCACAAGCTCGTTGGCCATGCAGTTTTCCAGGCCGGAAACCCGGGCGATGCCGTCGCCCACCAGCAAAACCGTACCGACGTCGGTCTGTACGATCTGGTTATCGTAATGCTTGATCTGATCCTTGATGATCTTCGATATTTCTTCAGGTCTCAGCTGCATCTGCTCGTCCTCTTTTCCTACAGTCCATGGGTCAGGCTGCGCCTGAGTCTGCCAAGTCTGTCCTGAATGGTGTTGTCATAGCGCTTGCCGTCCATCTCCACGCGCACGCCGCCGATCACCCCGGGGTCCACCGAAGTAATGAGGGAAACCTGCCTGCCGGAAATCTTCGACAGCTTGACGCGCAGGGCGGCGCGCTCGTCCTCGTTCAGCGGCACGGCGCTGGTCACGACGGCTTCCACAATGCCGTAATCCTCGTTGTAGCGCCGGTGGAAATAATCGCAGCAAAGCAGGAAGGAATCAAAGTGTTCCTTCTGCACCAACAGCTTCATAAAGTTGGTCACATAGGGGTGAACCCTGTCGCCGAAGGTCTCGTCCACGATTCTCAGCCGCGCGCTCCGCTCCACCGCCCGGGAACACAGCAGCTTGATGAACTGCGGCTGCTGCTTCAATATCCCGGCGATATCGCCCAGCTGCTCATGCAGCATGGGGCGAAGCTCCTCGTCCCGGGCCAGCTCATACAGCCCTTCGCCGTATTCCCTCGCCAGCCCCGTCACGACGCTTCACCTGCGCTTTTGATGAATTCCTCAACCAGCTCGCGATGGTCGTCGGCGTTGATCTCGCGCTCCACCATGCGTCCGGCGATATCCGCCGCCATGCCGGAGATTTCGCCCATCAGCTCGGAATAGGCCTTGCGCTTTTCCTGCTCGATCTCTCCCTCGGCCTTCTGCTTGAGGTGCGCGGCCTCTGCCTTGGCCTCATTTACGATGGCCTCCCCGCGGTTGTGCGCGGTGTCCACGGCGTTCTTGACCAGCCGGTCAGCCTCCTCCCGCGCGCCGGACATGCGGGCGGTATAGTCTTCCTTCAGCTGCGCGGCGTCTTGGCGGTCCTTGCCCGCGGCGTCATAGATGTCGTCGATCTCCTTCTGGCGCGCGTCCAGCACGGCCATCACGCGCTTCCAGAGGAACTTCTTCACCAGCAGGCACAGGATCAGCAGGTTGCAGATTTGGAAGATGATCGTCCAGGCGTCTATCGAGATAAACTCCAATGTTTTCACTTTGCTTCCTCCCGGAAAATGGATTTCCTGCGCGAAGGATTACAGCTTGCCGATGAAGGGATTGGCGAACATCAGCAGCAGCGCCACGATGAAGCCGTAAATACCGGTGGTTTCGGCGACGGCGCAGCCCAGCAGCATGGTGGACTGAACAGTGCCCTTGCACTCGGGCTGGCGGCCAATGGCTTCGCAGGCCTTGCCGACGGCGTAGCCTTCGCCGATACCGGGGCCGATACCCGCGATCATGGCCAGACCGGCGCCGATGGCGGAGGAACCCATAACGATTGCTTTGGTCCACAGTTGCTCATTCATTGAAATAACCTCCCAAGATCATGATTCGTGATTCTATGGTCAATCCTCCGCAGCCGAGCTGATGTTCATCATCATCAGCATACAGAAGATGAACGCCTGAAGAAGAGCGGAAAACACGTCGAAGTAGATTGAAAACACTGCCGGGATGCCCACCTGGAGCAGCGGGATCGGCCCGAAGATCTGCCCCAGCACGCCGGGCAGCTTCGAGAAGATAAAGAAGGACAGATTCGCCAGCGCCCAGCGCAGCAGGCCCATGATGACCGTACCGGAGGCGATGTTGCCGAAGTGACGGAACGCCATGGACATGGGCGTGGCGATCTCCGAAATGATGTTGAAGGGCAGCAGCACGGGAATGGGCTGGAAATAGCCCTTGATATAGCCCAGAGGGCCGCCGGAGCGGAACTTGTTGTAGGTGATGAGAACGAACACCAGAAGCGCCCAGCCCAGAAGCGTGTTGAGATCGGAGGTCAGCGCGTACATGCCCACCATGCCCGAAAGCGAACCCAGCGCGGACAGGGCCATGACTGAGGCGATCATCGGCGCGTAGCCCACCTGCAGGAAGTGTTCGCCCATGTTCTCGCCCACCATTGCGTTCACCTTTTGAACGATGAACTCCGCCACGATCTGGCGCCTGGTGCGGCAGCGGACCTGCATCCCGTGGGTTAAAAACAAACACAACCCCACGATAAGCGCCATGATGATCCAGGTATTTACGATGGTTTCTGATATGGCGATCCCGCCGAGGATGGGTATCTCAAAAAGCACCTTTGCGCCGGTTACGGTAAACTCCTGGTTCAAAGCTCTTCACTTCCTTCGGAAACAGGGGCCTTTTTTGCCTCTATGATTTGCAAAACCCTTATGACGATGCTGGGAAAGACCGAGGGCAATATGGTGGCCAGCGGGTCAAATTTAAACACCGCGATGCCAAGCACCAGCAGGCCAAACAGGGCGATCATGCGCATATTATAGGAAATCTTCATGCGGTTCTGCATCTGGATGGTCAAATCCTCGATTTCCTTTTCGGTGCGCTGCCTTTCGGCCATGCGCTCTGTGACGGACTGAACCATCATGCCCATCACGAAAAAGTTCAAAATGCCCAGCGCCCCCGAATACACGCCGCCGCACGCCACCGACACGCTCAGCCGGCCGATGATCGCGTATACGGCCAGCATCACGGCCACCAGCGCGGCCACGCCCACGGCGACGCGCGCCGTCTGGGTCAGCACTGCCTTCCCGGGCTTTTTCATTCGCTACTCCCCCCGCCCGAAATCGCGCGGAACGGGCTTTCCGTTATAGCTCTGTGCAAACAGCATACTATCCTTTGTACCGTATACCATAGTTATAGACCCATTTGCGCCTTCAATCAAGGCAGAACATATTAATTCTTTGCACAAACTACCCCAAAAATCCCAATTCACGCAAATGGCATCCCAACCGCATACGAGGATTCTATCACACAAATTTGCCGATTTCAACAGACAAAACGGGCGGATTGACCGAATCCCGGTCAATTCACCCGTTTTACCGCAAGGGACCCGTCTCCCCCGGCTGCTTTTACCCGTATCAGCCGCCCAGATAGGCTTCGCGCACGCGGTCGTCGGCCAGCACGTCCCGGGCGTCGCCGGAAATGGTGATCTTGCCGGTGCCCAGCACATAAGCGCGGTCCGCGATGGACAGGGCCATCTGCGCGTTCTGCTCCACCAACAGGATCGTGGTGCCCGCGGCGTGCAGCTCCTTGATGATATCGAAGATCTGCTCCACCAGGATGGGCGCAAGGCCCATGGAGGGCTCGTCCAGCATGAGCAGCTTCGGCTTGCTCATCAGCGCGCGGCCCATGGCCAGCATCTGCTGCTCGCCGCCGGAGAGCGTGCCCGCCACCTGCTTTTCGCGCTCCTTGAGCCGGGGAAAGCGCTGGAACACGTCCTCCAGCGAGGCCGGAATCTCTTCGTTGGGGCGGGTGAAGCCCCCCATCTCCAGGTTCTCGCGCACAGTCATCTGCTGGAACACGCGGCGCCCCTCCGGGCACAGCGCCATGCCCAGGCCGACGATCCTGCTGGCCCCCACGCCCACGATGCTCCTGCCCTCAAAGGTGATCATGCCGCTTCTGGGCTTGAGCAGGCCGGAAACCGTGTTCAGCGTGGTGGACTTTCCCGCGCCGTTGGCGCCGATCAGGGTGACGATCTCGCCCTCGTTGACCTCGAAGGAGATGCCCTTGATGGCATGGATGCTGCCGTAATAGACGTGGATATCGTCCACCTTCAGCAGGCTCTTGTTGGCTTCGCTCATCCCTCAGCCCTCCTTCTTCTTGCCCAGATAGGCTTCGATGACCGTCGGATTGGCCTGGATCTCGTCCGCGGTGCCCTTGGCGATGATCCGGCCGTAATTCAGCACGCAGATGCCCTCGCAGATGCCCATGACCAGGTTCATATCATGCTCGATCAGCATGATGGCGATTTGGAACCGATCGCGGATCTTGATGATGTTGCGCATCAGCTCCTCGGTCTCATGGGGATTCATGCCCGCCGCGGGCTCATCCAGCAGCAGCAGGCACGGCTTCGTCGCCAGCGCGCGCACGATCTCCAGCCGCCGCTGCGCGCCGTAGGGCAGGCTGCCCGCCCGGCTGGACGCCATATCCTGCATATCGAAAAGGCTCAGCAGCTCCAGCGCCTGCTCGTGCTGCTGCTTTTCCTGCTTCCAGTAGGCCGGCAGGCGGAAGATGCCGGAGAACATGCCGTATTTGACCTGGTTGTGCAGGCCGATGCGCACGTTGTCCTCCACCGTCATGTTGTCGAACAGGCGGATGTTCTGGAACGTGCGGGCGATGCCCAGCTTGTTGGCCTGGACGGTGTTCATGCCGGCGGTGTCCCTGCCGTTGATCATGATGGTGCCCATGGTGGGCTGATAGACCTTGGTGAGCAGGTTGAAAACGGTGGTCTTGCCCGCGCCGTTGGGCCCGATCAGACCGGCGATTTCGGTCTTGCCGATGATGAGGTTGAAGTCGTCCACGGCCTTCAGGCCGCCGAATTCGATGCCCAGGTGCCGTGCCTCCAGCACGGGCGTGCTGTTCAGGTCGCGCTCCGGAATGATGCCGTGACTCGGCGCGGGCACCATTCTGGTATCCAGCATACGCTTCTTTCGGGTGTTTTCGGTCATTCGGACGCGCCTCCCCTCTGGGTCGCGGGCTTGCGGCGGTGGATCAGCCGGTCAAACAGCGATCGGATAAACGGATTGTTGGTGGCCAGCATGACCAGGATCAGCACGATGGCGTAGACCAGCATACGGTAGTCGGCAAAGGCGCGCAGCAGCTCCGGCAGCACGGTCAGAAGCGCCGCGGCGATGATGCTGCCCCATATGTTGCCAATACCGCCCAGCACCACGAAAACCAGCACCAGGATGGAGGTATCGAACTTGAACTTGCTGGCCGCCACGGTGGAGAAGTTCAGTCCGTACAGCGCGCCGGCCATGCCCGCCAGGGCGGCGGCCGTGACAAAGGCCATCATCTTGTATTTGGTGACGTTGATGCCCATGGCCTCGGCGGCGATGCGGTTGTCCCGGGTGGCCATGATGGCGCGGCCAGAGCGGCTGTTGATCAGGTTCAGCACCATGAACAGTGTGAACAGGATCAGCACAAAGCCCACCGGGAAGGTGGCGATCTTGTCGACATCCTTTGCGCCGTTGGGACCGTTGACCAGTATGGTGCCGGGAATGTTCGGGTTGTTGAAGGAGATGCGCAGGTGGTTCCCGTCCAGCGAGAAGTAGAGGCAGTTCAGCACGTTGCGGATGATCTCCCCAAAGGCCAGCGTGACAATGGCCAGATAGTCGCCCCGCAGCCTGAGTACGGGAATTCCGATCAGCACGCCGAATATCGCGGCGAAGGCCCCTCCGATGATCATGGACAGTACGAGCCTAAGGATCTCGTTTTCAACGCCCAGCACCGACCGCAGCCAGGCCGCGCCGATGATGCCCGAAAACGCCCCGACGCTCATAAAGCCCGCATGACCAAGGCTCAGCTCGCCAGAGATGCCGACCACCAGATTCAGGGAGACGGCCATCACGATATACACACAGATGGGTACCATCTGACCCTTCAAAGAGCGTGTCATGGAGCCGCTTGATATCATCATCTGGCAGATGATAAAGGTCACGATGACGATGCCATAGGAGATGATGTTGTTGATCGTGCTCTTTTTCAGCTTCATTGCGCTCACCTCACACTTTCTCGCGCATCGGCTTGCCCAGAAGGCCCGCCGGCTTGAACAGCAGCACGATGATCAGCACGGCGAACACCAGCGCGTCGCCCAACTCCGTGGAAATGTAGGCCTTGCCCAGGATCTCGATGATGCCCAGCAGCAATCCGCCGATCATTGCTCCGGGAATGGAGCCGATGCCGCCGAACACCGCGGCGGTAAAGGCCTTGATGCCCGGCATGGAGCCCGTGGTGGGCTGCAGGGTCGGATAGGAAGAACACAGCAGCACGCCCGCGATGGCCGCCAGGGCCGAGCCGATGGCAAAGGTGACGGAGATGGTGCGGTTGACATTGATGCCCATCAGCTCCGCCGCGCCCTTGTCCTCGGAAACGGCGCGCATGGCCTTCCCCATCTTGGTCTTGCCCGTGAACAGGGTCAGCGCAATCATTATGACGATGTTGGCGACGATGGTGAGTATGGTTTCGCTGCTGATCACCAGGTTGCCGTCAAACAGCCTGATGGCCCCCACGTTAAACACCGAGGGGAATACCTTGGGGTTGGAACTCCAGATCAGAAGCGCCGTGTTCTGCAGCAGATAGCTGACGCCGATGGCTGTGATCAGCACGGCCAGCTTGGTCGCCTGTCTGAGCGGCCGATAGGCCAGGCCCTCGATGACGATGCCCAACAACGTGCAGACCACCATGGCGCACAACACCGCCACGATCGGCGGCAGCCCCAGATACTGCATGGCACAGAAGGCGATGTAGGCGCCCACCATGATGACATCGCCGTGGGCAAAATTCAGCATCTTGGCGATACCGTAGACCATCGTATACCCCAGGGCGATGATGGCGTAGACGCTGCCCAGGCTGATTCCATTGATAAAAAATCGCAGGAACGATACCATGTCTTCCAACTCCTCATTAACTATTATAAGGTAACTGACCATTATCAACACAATACATATTGACAATCGTCAGTTACCTCGAATATCAGAATCTGCCGGGCCCCTGGCGCTGTGCCGGGGCCCGGCAGACTCAGCGGCTAATCATCAGTCGTTGAAGCCCACGTAAGCGCCGTCCTTGATGACGACCGCGGTGGGGGTCTTGGTGACCGCGCCGGTCTCGTCCCAGGTCATGGTGCCGGTCAGGCCAATCACCTCGAAGTCGCCGGTGAACTGCCCGATCAGCATCTCGCAGGCATCCTCAGGAGAGGTGCTGCCGTCGATGCCGGCGCTGAGAGAGGCATTCCACAGCGCCCACACGGCGTCGTAGCAGTCAGCCGCGAACTGGTTCGGAACCTCGCCGGTCAGCTCCTTGTAGCTGGCCACGAAGGACTGGGTGCGCTCGTCCTCGGCGTCAGCGGAGAAGGGAGTCAGCATGAACACGCCCTCGGCCAGGGAGGCGTCGAAGCCTTCCATGGTCAGGATGCCGTCCATGCCGTCCACGCCAAAGAACACCGGCGCGTAGTCCATGCTCTTGGCGGTGGCCAGGATCAGGGAAGCGGGGGTATAGTAGATGGGCAGGAACACCAGATCAGCGCCCGCGTCCTTGGCGGCGGCAACCTGCACGGAGAAGTCGGTGGTGTCGTCGGTGAAGGTCGTCTCGGAGACGATCTCCAGGCCCTGGTTGGCGGCCTCCGCCACAAAGGTGTTGTAAATGCCGGTGGAATAGGCGTCGGCATTGTTGTAGATGATGGCGACCTTGGTGGCCAGCTGATGCTCGGAGATATACTGAGCGGAAGCGGTGCCCTGGGCCGGATCGGTGAAGCACACCTGGAACACGTTGTCCTTGCCATCGGTGACGTCGGGAGAAGAGGCGGAGGGAGTCAGCATGAACACGCGATCCTCATAGGCCTGCGCACCGACGGCGATGCAGGGCGTGGTGGTGGTGGTGCCGGCGATCATCTGAGCGCCCTTGTCCAGCACGGTGTTGTAAGCGTTCAGGGACTTCTCGGCGTCGTGTTCGTCATCCTCCTCCAGCAGCTCGATCTGAACGCTGCCAATGGCGTTGATCTCAGCGACGGCGACTTCCGCGCCATACTTACAGGCGTTGCCGTAGATGGCGGCTGCGCCGGTGAAGGGGCCGATGACACCGATCTTCAGGGGTTCGTCCTCCGCCATGGCGGCGGTGCAAAGGCCCATGACCATCACGACGGCGAGGATCATGGCAACGAGAGCCTTGTTGAACTTCATAATCGTATTCCTCCCAATAAAGATTGCGCTACGCGCCCACTTGGTTCGGGCGTATATCGTTAATCGTTACTATACAATTCCCACATTTTATTGTCAAGACCTGTCGACGCCCATTTTTGCGTATTTTACGTTATTTCTCATTTGAAATAACATGCGTCGATTCCTGCAAATTAAAGCACTATTTCAAACAAAAGAAACAGAATATGCCATCCCGGGTATCTCTGCACTTCTTTTTTGGCGCTGCACGCGCAAAAAAACGTGGCGGCGGCGGACCCGTCCGGGTCCGTCCCGCCGCCCGCGCGCGGATGATAATTATGCGTTCAGCGCCCGCTTCACGTAATCCAGCATGTCCGCCTTGTCCACGCAATCGTCAAAGCGCGCCGCCCGGTCGCGCAGCTCGGCCAGCTGCCTGGGCACCCTCACGCCGCTGAGCGCGTGGAGCCGGTCCATCGCGCCGAAGCCGGTTTCAGGCTTTTCATCGCTGATGGCGCTCAGCACGTCGCGGCTGAACTTGTAGGGCGAAGCCGTGGACAGCACCACGTTCACCCAGCCGTTGTCCTCCCGGGCCTTGAAATCCTCCATGACGGCCCAGCCCACGGCGGTGTGGGTGTCCATCAGGTATTCATGCGCCCGCCACACGCGGCCGATGGCGTCCAACGCCCGTTCATCGTCGGCGCAGCCCGCCCAGAAGCTGTCGCGCATGGTGTTCATCAGCGCCTCCGGCGCGGTGTAGACGCCCTCCGCGCGCAGCTGCTCCATCAGCTTCGCCACCAGGTCGAAATCCCCGCCGGAGGCGAGGAAGAGATAGCGCTCCAGGTTGCTGGAAACCAGTATGTCCATGGAGGGCGAGGCCGTCTTGAAGAACGCCCGCCGGCGGTCATAGACGCCGGTATTGATGAAGTCGGTCAGCACGTTGTTGGCATTGGAGGCACACACCAGCTTCGCCACCGGCAGACCCATGCGCCGCGCGAACTCCCCGGCCAGAATGTCTCCGAAATTGCCCGTGGGCACGATGAAGTTGACGCTGTCCCCCAGGCGGATCTCCCCGTGAAGCACCAGATCGCAATAGGCCTTGAAGTAATAGGCCACCTGGGGCGCAAGACGGCCGATGTTGATGGAATTGGCGCTGGACAGGCGCGCGCCGGCGGCAGCCGCCCAGTGATTCGCCTCGTCGTCGGCAAAGATATTCTTCACGCCGGTCTGGGCATCGTCAAAGTTGCCCCGCACGGCGCAAACGCCCACGTTGCCGCCGGCCTGGGTAACCATCTGGGCCTTTTGCACATCGCTGACGCCGCCGTCGGGATAGAACACGATGATGCGGGTGCCTTCCACGTCGTGGAAGCCCTCCAGCGCGGCCTTGCCGGTATCGCCGCTGGTGGCCGTGAGGATCACGATTTCATCCTTCACGCCCAGCTCCTGGCGCGCCGCGACGATCAGCCTCGGCAGCACCGACAGCGCCACATCCTTGAAGGCTGAGGTGGGGCCCCTGAACAGCTCCAGCACAAAGTCGTCCCCCACCTTCGTCAGCGGGGTCAGATCCTCCGTCTCAAACTTGCCCGCATAGGCCGCCTCGATCAGCGCGCGCATCCTGTCCGGTTCAAAGTCATCGAGGATTTTGCCGATGACCTGTGCGGATATCTCCACGGCGCTCTTGCTCAAAAGCCCGGCGACATCAATTTGCATACGGTCAAAATCAAGCGGCGTGTAAAGCCCTCCGTCCGGCGCGATGCCCTTCAGGACGGCTTCGGCGGAAGAGGCGGTGTTGTCACGGGAGCGGGTGCTGTAAAAAACCATACTGTTCGCCCTCTCTTTGCATTGAATTCAAGCACTGACAATATCATAGCGGGTTTTGTGTAAAAAAGCAAGAGGCTCGCGTTCTTTTTGAATGCTTCGTTAAGAGTTGAAAACAGGCCCGGCGGGCTTTGACAAATCCGCTTTGTTGTGGTATATTGTTTCCACGATAAAAACACATGTCTTTGCAGGAAAGACACAAAGGAGTTGAAGACCGTGAAAATCGGACTTTTGGGGCTTGGCACCATCGGCTCCGGCATCTACGAGCATCTTCTCAAGCGTAAGGACATACAGGTCGTGCGCATACTGGAGCTGCTGCGGCATCCCGGCCTGGAACACCTTGAGACCTCCGACTACAGCGAAATACTCAACGATCCCGAAATCGACACGGTGGTGGAGCTGATCGGCGGCATGGAACCCGCCCACACCTTTACCGTGCAGGCCCTGAAGGCGGGCAAGAACGTGGTGTCCGCCAACAAACTGATGATTTCCCATCATATGGAGGAGCTGTTGACCCTGGCGCGGGATATTGGCGTGCAGTACCGCTACGACGCCAGCGTGGGCGGAAGCATCCCCTTCCTCTACAATCTGATGCGCCACCGCAGCGCGGACCGGCTGACCGCCGTCTCCGGCATCGTCAACGGCACCACCAATCTGATCCTCGACACCATGCAGACCGAGGGCCGCGGCTTTGACGAGGTGCTGAAGCAGGCCCAGGAGCAGGGCTATGCCGAGGCAAACCCCTCCGCCGATATCGACGGCGTGGACGCCCAGTGCAAAATCTGCATCGCCAGCGCCGTGGCCTATCAGAAGTTCGTGCGGCCCGAGAGCGTGGATACGGAGGGCATACGGCACATCACCGGCGAGGATATCATATTCTTTAAGCGGCTGAACCGCGTCTGCCGGCTGATCGCCAGCTCCGCGTTGAACCCCGACGGCAGCATCAGCGCCTTTGTGGAACCGACTTTGGTCTCTGAAGGCTCCACGGAGGCGGCGGTCCACGCCAACAACAACACCATCTCGGTCACCGGCGAATACTTCGGCCTGCACACCTTCCAGGGCCAAGGCGCGGGCAAGGACCCCACCGCCTTCGCCGTGGAGCTGGGGCTCAGGGACATACTGGACGGCGTGACGCAGCGTCTCGACCCCATCCCCGAGGGCTATGCCGACGTGGACAACGGCCAGGTATGCCACCGCTACTACCTGCGCACCGCCGCGCCGCTGAACATGAGCGGCGAAGCGCTGGGCCCGTGCGGAAGCGCCACGGCGTATCTGACGCAACCCATGAGCGTGCGCGCCATGCACGATCTCGCCACAGAGCTGCGAAAAGCAGACCCAAGTCTGTTCTTTGCCGGCATCAACGAATAAAACTTTGAAAGCAGGGATTCAAGATGAATAAAGTCAACATCGCCGTACTGGGCGCCACGGGCGCCGTCGGGCGCGAAATGCTGAAGGTCCTTCAGGAGCGCCGCTTCCCCATCAACCAGCTCAAGGCTCTGGCCAGCGCGCGCAGCTCGGGCATGGAGCTGCCCTTCGGCGACGGGACCATCACCGTGGAGGAGGCCACCGAAAATTCCTTTGAGGGCATGGATATCGTGCTGGGCGCGGCCAGCAATGCCCTGGCCAAGCAGCTGGCCCCGGCCATCGTGAAGGCCGGCGCGGTGTTTGTGGACAACTCCAGCGCGTTCCGCATGGTGGACGACGTGCCCCTGATAGTGCCGGAGATCAACCCTGAGGACGTGCAAAAGCACAAGGGCATCATTTCCAACCCCAACTGCTCCACCATCATCACGCTGACCGCCGTGGCGGCGCTGAACCGCCTGTCTCCAATACAGACCATGGTCGCTTCTACCTATCAGGCCGTATCCGGCGCGGGCGCAAACGGGCTGAGGGAGCTGGAGCAGCAGGTGCTGGACTATGCCGCGGGCAAAAAGCCCGAGGTGAACGTGTTCCCCTGGCAGATCGCCTTCAACCTGATCCCCCAGATCGGCGACGACAGCGGCAACGGCTATACCTCCGAGGAGATGAAGATGCAGAACGAGGGCCGCAAGATCATGCACCTGCCCGAGCTGAACGTCACCTGCACCTGCGTGCGCGTGCCCGTGCTGCGCAGCCACTCCATCAGCGTCACGCTGCGCACCCAGCGCAAGATCAGCGTGGCGGAGGCCCGCGAAGCCATCGCCGCGGCCCCCGGATGCAGGCTGGTGGACGACCTGGCGGGCAAGGTCTATCCCATGCCGCTGGATACCAGCGACCAGGATACCGTGTTCGTGGGCCGCATCCGCGATGATCTGACGGATGAAAAAGGCCTTACGCTGTGGTGCTGCGGCGACCAGATCCGCAAGGGCGCGGCCACCAATGCCATCCAGATCGCGGAGCTGCTTTTGAAGCGGTGATGAGCAAATTAAACTGCATTTTAACCCCTGCCCCATGGCAAGGGGTTATTCTTATGCTTAAAATATAGGATATCATTGAGGAAGGACCCCGGAAAAGCATATGAACGAAGATAACAACCATTCTATGGACGAAATCATGGACGAGGCCGCGCCCGCGGAGGAAGCGCAGACCGCCCCGGCGGGCTTTGACGCGCTTAACCTGATGCCCGAAATGCGCCGGGCCATCGAGGCCATGGGCTTTACCGAGCCCACGGGCATCCAGGCGCAGGCCATTCCCCTGCTCAGGAGCGGCGCGGACGTGATCGGCCGTTCCCAGACCGGCACGGGAAAGACCATGGCCTTCGCGATCCCCGCGGTGGAGATGATCGACCGCGACGAGCCCGAGCCCACCGTGCAGGTGCTGATCCTCTGCCCCACCCGGGAGCTTGCCCAGCAGGGCTGCGAGGAAATCAAGAAGCTGATCCGCTTTATGCTGAATGTATGGCCGGTGGACGTGTACGGCGGCGCGGCCATGGACCGGCAAATCTATCGCCTGAAGCGCGCCAACCTGGTCATCGGCACCCCGGGACGGGTCATGGACCACATGCGCCGCGGCACGCTCAGCCTGTCAGGCGTCAAACTGGTGGTGCTGGACGAGGCGGACGAAATGCTGAGCATGGGTTTTCGGGAGGATATCGAGACCATCCTGCGGGATGTTCCCGAGGCGCACCAGACCGTGCTTTTCTCCGCCACCATGCCCGACGCCATTCTGGAGCTGACGGACCAATTCATGCGCGATCCCCAGCTGATCGAGATCAACCGCGCCCAGGTGACGCTGGACAAGATCCGCCAGCTGAGCATGGAGGTGCCCATGGGCCGCAAGCTGGACGCGCTGAACCTGCTGCTTCGGGGCTATGAGCCGGAGCGCTGCATGATCTTTTGCAACACCAAGCTGATGGTGGACGAGGTTTCCGCCTATCTGAACAAGAACGGCTTCACCTGCGAGGGCATCCACGGGGATATGAACCAGTCCCAGCGTACCCGCGTGATGGAGGGCTTCAAGGCCGCCCGCATCCCCATCCTCGTGGCCACGGACGTGGCCGCAAGGGGCATCGACGTGAACGATATCGATTACGTCGTCAATTACGACATTCCCCAAAACAGCGAAATCTACGTCCACCGCATCGGGCGGACGGGCCGCGCGGGCAAGGAGGGCAACGCCATTACCCTTTGCAGCGGGCGGCGGCAGGTGTTCGTCATGCGCGATATATCGAGGGCCGTGAAGGCGCGCATCGATGAAATCCCCATCCCCACCGTGGCGCAGATTCGCCAGAAGCAGAACGAAAAGAGCCTGGCGCGCGTGCGGGAGGCGCTGGAGGTCGAAATCCCCATGGAATTCCAGACCATGGTCGGCAAGCTGATGGCGGAGGGCCACCAGCCCGCCATGATCGCCTCCGCAGCCATGCAGCTTTGCTTTAAACGGGACGAATCCGGGCTGACAGACATCACCTTTGACCGCAAATCGGACGACGGCAGGCTGTACCGAAAGCTGATCATCGGCATCGGGCGCAGGCAGAAGGTCGCCCCAAACCACATCGTCAGCGCCGTGGCGGGCCGGGCCAACATCCCGGGCGCGCAGATCGGCAAAATCGAAATCTATGACGACAAGACCATCGTGGGCGTGCCCGCGGCCCAGGCCGAAGCCATCGAGCGCGCCATGCAGGGCGCCAGCATCTGCGGCATCCCCGTGCGGGCAAAGCTCAGCGCCGAAAAACCCGCCTCGAGGCCCGCACCCCAGCGCAGGGGGATACCCGCCCGGGAGGGCCGCCAAAAGCGTGACGCCCGCTTCGCGGCAGGCCGCGCGGAGCCGGAACGCCTGCGGGAGCGCGGCCGGGTGAAGCTGTCCCCCGCTGCCAAGGCGCGGCTGCTGGACGCAACAGACTTAAGTCGGTTTGAAATCGG
>JAFUCP010000007.1 GCA_017459565.1 Clostridia bacterium
CCTGTTTTGCGCCATATGAAAGGAAAAACGCATGAAAAAGCTGATCTGTCTGCTGGCAATGTGCCTCTGCCTGAACGGCGTCGCCGTCGCGGAGGCAGGATTGCCCGTGGAGGGGGGAGCACCCGTCCAGGCCGAACCGGCGCAGGCCCAGACGCCCGCAGTGGATGAGGCGCTCCAGCCGGCGGCGCCGCCCGCGGAGAACGTTCCCGCGCCGGAGCAAGCCCCTCAGGAGAGCCAAAGCGCGGAGAACGTCCCTGTGCCGGAGCAAGCGCCCCAGGAGGGCCAGAGCGCGGAGAACGTCCCCGCGCCGGAGCACGCGTCCCAGGAGGGCCAGAGCGCGGAGAACGTCCCCGCGCCGGAGCAAGCGCCCCAGGAGGGCCAAAGCGCGGAGAACCAGCCCGCGCCGGAGCAAGCGCCCGCGGAGAACCAGCCCGCGCCGGATGGGGCGCCAGCGGAGAGCCAACCCGCCGAGGCGGCCCCGGCGGACAACGCGCCCGCCGCGCTGCCCGAGGACGCCGAGGCCTGGTTTGAGCGGGACGGCGCGAGGATGGGCGGCAGGCTGGCGGAGATCGCCGGGCTGCTGAACGGCGATGAGGCGCTGTACATCCGCTCAAGGGAGCTGCTCTGCCTGCCGGAAGCGCCGCTGAAGCGGCTGTCGGGCCTGACGCTGCTGCCGGACGCGGAGATCTTCCCGGAGGGCAAATACGAGGCGCGCGCCTCGCTGGAAAGCCCGCTGAACGGGACGTATGTGCCGCTGGCCCTTTCGGAGCTTGCGGCGCGGGGCGAGGACGAGCGCGCCGCGCTGTACATCTGGGTCGCGGAGATCGCCCCGGAGGCCGCGCCCGCCCCGGAGGCCGCGCCCGTCCCGGAGGCCGCCCCGCAGAGCGTGATCAGCGTGTGGCCGGAGAACTACCGCCCCGGCGCGTGGTGCGGCACGGACGTGCGCTTCACCCTCGGCGGCATCCCGGAGGGCGAGAAATACACCTATGCCGCCATCATCTATGACGAGCGCATCGTCCCGCTGTCGGACAACGTCTGGTCGGCGCAGCAGGAGGGCGTGTACACCGTGCGCTTCGCCATGCTTGACGGCATCGGGGACATCGTCAGCGCCTCGGAAAAGTATACGCTGTGGATTGACCATACCGCGCCGGACGTGGTGGTGCTGCCGGACGAGGAGGTCAGCTACACGCTGCACGTCGTCGCCCGGGACAACATCAGCGGCGCGGCGGGCGTGTCGCTGGACGGCGGCGCGACCTGGACGGCGCTGTCCAACGACGTGAGCTTCACCTATACCACCGACCACGCGCAGACCTTCCCCTCGGGCTCGATCCTGGTGAGCGACAACGCCGGGAACATCTACGCCTTCGAGGGCGAAATCACCCTCGATAAGATCGAGCCTGTCCCCGGCCCCGGCGGCGGGGGCGGCGGGGGAACCGGCAAGCCGGCCAAGACCCACGCCAGCGGCGACGGGGAGGAGAGCCCAGAATACGACCAGCTGGCGCTGGAGCTGCCCGCTTCGCCCATGAAGCAATTGACCGTGGGCGGCGAGCGGATGGATTTGACGCTGACGCTGGCGGACGCCCAGCAGTCCGGCGCGCCCGTGGGCCAGACACAGCCCTTCACGGCCGCTCTGGCCCGCTGGGGCGCTTCGGACGGGGCGCAGGGCGAGGCGGACACGCTGATCTTAACCGCCGAGGTGGACGCCGACCTGGGCGACAGGTACACCTATCAATGGCGCTTCAACGGCGAGGTATACCGTATGCTGGCCAACAGCGGCATCCGCTATGTGGCCCTTGCGGTGGGCGACGACGTGGCGGCCTTCCCCACGGAGGGCTTCACCGGCGGCACGAAGTATACGGAGCTGAAAATGCTGGGCGTCTCCACCCGGCGCTTCGAATACGCTCTGGACATGAAGGTGAACCGCGACCCCGGCTATATCTCCGCCATGTCGGACAGCGACTATTCCCCATCCTGCGACCTGTCCATCCGCACGGAGGTGGAGAACATGGCCTATGAGCTGAGCAGCTCCACCCAGAGCATCATGTATTTCTACGATGTGTACCTCGGCCCCAGGGACATGCTCAACGCGCCCTTCGGCGAGTATGCTGCAAAATGACCCGGCTTACGGCAAACGATCCAGAGGGAGGACGATTCCATGAAGAACAGGAAATTGAGGGCTGCGGCGCTTGCCGTCGTGCTGGCGCTGCTGACGGGCGCGCCCGCGCTGGCGCAGCTGACGTTCCAGGGCACTGTGATCTCCAGGGAGACCATGGCCGTCAACGCCCCCTTCGGCGGGCTCATCGATAAGATTCCCCTGCGCAAGGGCGACCCCGTGCGCGTGGGGGACGCGGTGGCCACCATCCGCACCACCAAGGTCTACGCCGAAATGGACGGCATCGTCAGCGGCATCTTTGCCAAGGAGGGCGACCAGACCGAGGGCATCACCGAGCGCTACGGCGGCGTGATGTACATAGAGCCCATCACACGCTATGTGGTCTCCGCCACCACGGAGAAGGCCTACAACAGCAGCGATACCAAGTATGTCCACATCGGCGAAAAGGTGTACCTGTCCTGTACCAAGGACGGCACCCACGTGGGCACCGCGGTGGTCACCAGCGTGTCCGACGTGGACGAGTCCGGCAACACCCCCTACAAGCTGGAGGTGACCGGCGGCGATTTTTACATGGGCGAAACCGTGGGCATCTACCGCGACAGCGCCCACAGCTCCGAAACGCGCATCGGCCGCGGCACCGTGCAGCAGCACGCCGCGGTGGCCGTGAAGGGCAGCGGCAGCGTGCTGAAGCTGCACGTGGCCGTGGGGGACCACGTGGAGCGCGGCGAGGTGCTGTTTGAAACCGTGGAGGGCGTGCTGGACGGCCTCTATGCCGTGGACAACACCATCGTCTCCCCGCTGGACGGCATCGTGGCCAGCGTGGACGCCAGCCAGGGCAGCGCCGTGGAAAAGGGCGGCAAGCTGATCACCGTCTATCCCAGCGACGCCATGCAGATTGAAATGAAGGTCTCTGAGCTGGATCTGAACGAGGTCCGCGAGGGCGACCGCGTCTCCATCGAGTTTGAATGGGACGCCGACGGCAAATTGCAGCTGGACGGCGTCATCTCCGGCATCTCCAGCGTGGGGGATGAAAAGACCGAAAAGTCCTCCGGCGACGCCCAGTACAGCGCCTATGTGGACTTTACCCCCGTGGATTCCGTGCGCCTGGACATGTCCGTGATCGTGTATGTGCAGGACCACGAGGACGAACCCGAGGCGGAGGACGGGGAAGGGGAGTAAGCCGGGCGTTCAAAAGCATTTCCAGAGGGAAAGGCAATATTCCCGCGCATCAACCGCGACAATAAGCAACAGGAGAACAACACCATGAAAAAGCTGTGCATCCTTTTGGCGCTGGCGCTGCTGGCCGCCTGCGTCCCGGCCCTTGCGGCCCAGGGCGACATGATCCTGGCCCGCAGTCAGGAGGCCACCATCTACTTCAACCGCATGTTTGCGGACGGCGACGTGCTGTACCTCGTCTCCGGCGGCGATCTGTACCGCTGGCAGCCGGGGGATGAGGATCTGACGCCCTGCGTCTACAACCTCGACGATGACCAGAAGAACGGCTTCAACGAGCAGCTTGTGCCCTTCATCTGCGACGGGCAGATCTACGCCCTGGCGCCGCAGATGGCCTACGGCGAACACGCCAGCTACGAGGGCACCAAGCTGTACGCGCTGATGCCCGACGGCGAGGATGCCTTCCGCTTTGAAGAGGCGGGGGACATGGACCTGGAGGAGCTGGTGGAGTACTACGACGAGGACAGCTATTTTCCCCAGCTCAACGGCGTCTTCGGGGCCGCGGGGCAGGCGTACCTGGTCCATTACGACGATCAGTACAACACGGTCGTCAGCGCCCTCGACCTGAAAAAGGGCCGCCTGGAGGAGATGGATGAGCTGCGCGACGCCTACTGCGTCACGCCTTACAGGGACGGTATGCTGCTTGTGGAGCAGTACAGCTACAGCAACAGCAGCGAGGCGCGGCTGATCGCCTTTGACCCGGAGGACGAATCCACCCAGATGCTGGCGACCCTTGAAATTGAAAGCTACAACCCCCTGAACGGGCTGGCCTACGACGCGCAGACCGACACCGTCTACTGCGTCAAGGGCGGCGAGATCTGCCCGGTGGACCTTCAGACCGGCCAGGTCGGCGCGGGCGTGACGGAGATGCCCCTGGAATCCTACGGCAGCAGCAGCGCCTGCGTGCTGGAGGGCGGCTATTATGTCTATGCCGCCGACGGCGTGGCCATCCGCAACCTGGACCCCGGCCAGAAGCCCGAAATCCGGCTGAAGATCGTGGACACCGGCTATACCACCGCCATCAACGACGCCTACACCCGCTTCTCCAACCAGCACGGCGAGGTGAGCCTGGTGCTGTCCAGGGACTACAACGAGGTGACGAACCTGGTGGAGGACATGATGAATCGGGAGAGCGGCGTGGATATCTACACGCTCTACACCTCCGCCGCCGCCTACGACGCCGTGTTCAAGCGCGGCTACATGATGGAGCTGGACGGCAGCGAGGCTGTGGCTCAGCTGGCCGAGCGCATGTATCCCAGCCTGCGCGAGGCCCTGTCCGCAAACGGGCACCTGGTGGCGATTCCCGTGGAGGTCTACGGCTCCACGTTCAGCGTGAACGAAAAGGCGCTGGAGGCCCTGGGCATGACGCTTGCGGATGTGCCCGACAACTGGGACGGTTTTCTGGATTTCCTGCCCACCCTCGAAGGCCCGCTTGCCGAAAACAGCTCCGTTACGCTGAGCTTCAACGGCATGAACGAGAGGGATGTGCGCAACAACTTCTTCTACATGATCTTCAACAGCTACCAGAACTATGTCAATACCGTCGATCCCAACATGGGCTACAATACCGAGCTGCTCACCGGCTTGCTCAGGAAGCTGGAGCAGATCGACTTCGTGGCGCTGGGCTGCCCCGAGGCCGAGGACGAGGACGACCGCGCCGGGAGCATCAGCTACGGCTCCGGCGAGCAGCTGATGCTGTTCTCCATGGGCACGGGCATCGCCATCGGCGGCGGCTACAGCTCCGATGATACGCCCGTATTGATGGGCCTGGACGCGGACACGCGCGCCCCCATGGTGCTGAGCATGTCCGTGGCCTTTGTCAATCCCTTCACCCGCTATCCCGAACAGGCGATGGCCTTTGTGGAGCAGCTGTGCCAGAGCCTGCCCACGCCCCTGCTGTACAACCTCGATCCCTCCCTGAACGAGCCCGTTCGCGGCGCGCAGAACGAGCAGTACCTCCAGGAGGCGCGCGAGGCGCTGGAAAAGGCGCGGCAGGACCTGGAGAGCGCCGAGCCCGCCCAGAAGCAGATGCTGGAGGAGATGGTGCAGGCCAGCCAGGAGTCCGTGGATTACATGGAGGAAAACGCCTGGGACGCCTCCGCCCGGCAGATCGAGTGGTACCGCGCCCATGCCCAGGATGTCGTTCCCGAGCCGGTGAACTGGCTGTATTCCGATGAGAGCGGCGAGGCCTGGCAGCTGATGGGCCAGTACCAGGAGGGCGCCATCAGCGTCGAGGACATGCTCAAGGGCATCGACCGCAAGATGCAGATGAGGCTGCTGGAGGGGAATTGAGGACGACGGGGCGCCGGCGGACGCGGGAAAGGGCGAAAGGCCCTTCCCCGCAAGGGCCGGCGATATCCGCCTCGATAAATCCGTAATGCACAGGAGGTCGTCTTGTTTACACACAAGAAATCCATGTGGCTCTTCCTGCTGCCGGGGGCGCTGGGGCTGATGCTGTTTTACATCGTGCCCTTCTTCGGCGGCATCTATTACAGCCTCACGGACGGCAGCTATAAAAACGCCTTCGTGGGGCTGACAAACTATGTCAACATATGGCAGAACCAGATGTTCGTGCTGGGGCTGAAAAACACGATGGAGCTTTCGCTCATCTGCGCCCCGCTGGTCTGGCTGCTTTCCTTTGCCATCGCCTCGCTGCTCAACCGGCTGCGTCCCAGGGGAGCGTTTTTCCGCAACAGCGTGCTTTTGCCCTATCTGATGCCCTCCTCGGCCATGCTGCTGATCTGGCTGGTGGCCTTCGATTACGGCGGGGTGATCAACCGCGTCGTCACGGCGCTGGGCTTTGAGCGCGTGATGTGGCTGGAGGGCGCGCCGCTGCGGGTGCCCATCGTGCTGCTGTTCGTGTGGAAGAACCTGGGCTTTGCGGTCATCATCTTCCTGGCGGCGCTGCAGGCCATCCCGGAGCCGCTGTATGAATTTGCCCGGCTGGAGGGCGCGGGCTTCTGGCGGCAGACCTTCGGCATCACGCTGCCCATGATCGTGCCCACGGCGTTTCTGGTCATCATACTGGAGTGGATCAACGCCTTCAAGATCTTCAAGGAGGTCTACTTCATCGGCGGCGCGTATCCCGACGAGACGGTGTATACCCTGCAAAATTACATGAACAACATGTACGGCAAGCTGAATTACCAGAACGTGACCACGGCGGCCTACAGCTTCGCGGTGATCGTGTTCGCGCTGTTCGGCGCGCTGTTCATCATCCAGCGGCGGCTGATCAGGCGGCTGAGCTGACGGGAGGGACGGTTATGGAAAAATTGCAATACCGGCCCGGCGGCGGCTCGAAGCTCATGACCCGGGCGTTGCTGATGCTGTTGGCGATCGTGATGCTGGTTCCGGTAGCGGTGACGCTGCTGTACTCCTTCTTTTCGCCCGCGGAAATCAAGGCCTTCATGGCCACGCGGGGCAGCTATGACGCCCAAAAGTGGATTGAGATCAAGCTGTCGCCCCAGCTGTTTTCCCTGAAGCAGTACGACCAGATTCTGATTCGGGACATATCGATCCTGCGCATGTTCGTCAATTCCGCGTTTTACACGGTGATGATCCTGCTGGGCCAGGCGGTGGTGACGCCCATGATGGCCTATGCCCTCAGCCGGTTCAGGTTCCGGGGGCGGGACGCGCTGTTCTTCGGCATCATCATGCTGATGCTGCTGCCCTTCCAGGTGACGATGGTGCCCAACGTGCTGACGCTGCGCAGCCTGGGGCTTTTGAACACGGTGTGGGCGGTGATTTTGCCCATGTGGTTCACGCCGTTCTATATCTTCCTGATCCGCCAGTTCATGCTGGGCCTGCCCAACGAGCTGATGGAGGCGGGACAGGTGGACGGCGCGGGCACGGTGCGCTGCTATATCCACATCGTGCTGCCGGTGTGCCGACCGATCATCGGGGCGGCGGTGGCGCTCAGCTTCGCGGACTGCTGGAACCTGGTGGAGCAGCCCATGACCTATCTGAGCCAGAACATCGAATTGCAGCCCCTTTCGGTGATGTTCAACCAGCTGGCCAGCGAAAGCTCCGGCATCGAGTTTGCCGGCGCGGCCATCTATATCCTGCCCGCGCTGTTCATCTATCTCTATTTCCTGAAGGACATCCTTGCGGGCGTGCAGCTGACGGAGCTGAAGTAGCTTCTCTCCAAGAAACAGACAGGAAGGTTTTGCGCAATGAATCTGAAGAAATTCGCCGTTCGGGGCATTGTGATACTGGCCGTGTGCGTGGCGCTGTGCATGTTTTTTTCCGGCACGGTGCGCACGATCACCACGCCCAAGGTGCGGCTGACGACGGCCAGGCGCGGCAAGCTGGAGGAGAGGATCGACCTGTCCTGCAAGCTGGTGTTTGCGGATACGGAGGAGATACGCTATGAGCTGCCGGAGGATATGACGCTGACCATCGTACGCGTGAACACCCGGGAGGGCTACACCGTTTCGGAGCAGGACGCGGTGATCGAGGCGAAGGTGGCCAACTTCGAGCAGCTGCGCAAGCAGTACCAGGACGCCTATGACGCCGCCTCCGAGGCGCTGATGACGCTGGAAAACAAGAATCGGGACGTGCGCGTGAGCCGCCGGGACCAGACCTATGCCGACGCCTGGTTCGCCCTGCGCGATGCCCGGCGCGGCGCCGTGGACGCGAAGCTGGCCATGGACAGCCAGCTGGGGCGCGAGGGGCTTGAGCTGGAGGGCGAGGGCTATCCCGAGGGGGCCAGCGACGCGCTCAAGGGCGCGATCGACGCCTGGCGCGAGGCCCAGGCCGCCCTGGACGCGGCCCAGAGCGCCATGGACGAGGCATCCCGCTACAGCGTGGACGAAGCGGTGTGGAGCTACATCACCGAGCAGCGCGAACAGCAGCAGAAGCGGGACGAGGCCGAGGAACACCTGCGCCAGCTTGTGTCCCTCAACGACGCCGCGCGCAGCATCTGCGCGCCCCGGGAGGGCTATATCGCCGAGCTGAACGTGAAGGAGGGGGACACCTACGACGGCTCCCAGCCCCTCTACAAGCTCACCCTGCCCGACGCCATGCCCGTGCTGCGCGCGGATATCAGCGATGTGAGCCGCACGATCACCGAGGGCATGGACGCGGCCTACAACGCCGACAGCTACGATGCCATCGAGACCGAGATCGTGAGCGTCGGCACCGATGCCCAGGGCAAGCGCTATGCCGATATCGAACTGACCAGGCAGCTCATCAAGGCCCGGGGCAGCGTCTATACCATGCTCCAGGAGGAGACGACCATGACGCTGATCTACCGCGCCCGGGAGGCCACCAGCCTGGTGACCACCAGCGCCGTGCGGGGCAGCGGGGACGACCGCTATATCTTCGTGACAGAGGAAAACACCGCCGCCTTCGGGGGAAAGACGCTCAGGCTGCACAAGCTGCCCGTGAAGGTACTGGGGGAGTACGGCGGCACGACATCCCTGCAGGACGATGTCACCTATTATTCCATCGCCTACGGCGAGGACCGCGCGGTCAGCGACGGCGACGCCGTGATGGAATATCTGAATTGATCGGGGGCGCGCGATATGAAAGGGCACAGGCGCACGCTGCCGTGGGTGCTGATGGCGCTGGGCGCGTTGATGGCGCTGGCCGCGCTGGGGATGCTTTCGCAGGTGCGCGGCGCGCTGCAATACTGCGTGCTGGCGCCCCAGGCGGGGGAAAAGGGCGAGGAGCTTAAAAAGCTGGCCGACGGCGCGAGGAAGCTGGACGGGAGCATGAAGGATGTTCTCAGCTACACGGCGCTGGGCGGCTTCGCGGCGCAGGTCAGCCTCTCGGCGGGGGACAGCGCGGCGCAGGCCTCGCTGTACGCCGTGGGCGAGGGCTGGCTGGAGGTCTATCCCCGCTTCATCGTCCGGGGACGGCGCTTCGGTGAGAGCGAGATCGGGCAGGGCGAGCGCGTCGCCATGCTGGACGAGGGCCTGGCCTTCCGGCTGTTCGGGGCCGAGCTGCCCGAGGACGCCCGCATGAAGCTGAACGATGCCGAGTTTCGCGTGGTGGGCACCCTGCGCCACGGCGGCAGCGTGTTCGGCGGCCGCGGCGTGGGCGATGTGGAGGAATACGACGTCTATGTGCCGCTGATGGCCGCGCAGCAGGCCGGGGTGGCGCTGGATACGCTGACGCTGTCGGCGCTCCCCGCCGGGGGCAGCGGCGCGGCGCAGCTGTTCGAGGAGGCCGCCCGGAACCAGTGGCTGGCCGGGGGCGATATGATCGATTTGGACAAGGAGGTCATGCGCCGCACGGTCCTGCCCCGCTCCGTGGTCCTCGTCGTGGGGCTGTACATCCTCGTGGGGCTGTTCATCCGCATGACGCGCCTGGCGGCGCTCTGGATCGCGGATTTCAGAAGCGCCCTCAAGGCCGCGTATTTCAAAAAGCTCATCTGGCGGCTGGCGGGCATTTCGGCCATGACCCTCTTGGGCTATGCCGCGCTGATCGCCGCGACGGGCCTTCTGATGGCGTTTTCGGTGCAGCCGCTGTATGTGTTTACCGAGTATGTGCCCGAAAGCATCGTGGAGCCATCCAGCATCAGCAAGGTGTTCTGGGCGCTCACCAGCGCCGCCGCCGCGCCGGTGCGGCTGGGCACATGCCAGCTGCGTACCGTCGAATTCTGGGGCGGCGTGCTGCGCTGGGGCACGCTGACCGCGCTGCTGGGCGCCGCGCTCATGAAAAAGCAGCCGCTCGCCCGGAAGGGGGAGGACCATGGCTGATATTCGCAAAATTGAGGACGCGGGGGAAAAGCGGCGGATCGCCCGGCTGGTGCTGGAGGCGCTGCCGGACTGGTTCGGCGTGGAGGCGTCCCGGGAGCGTTACATAGCGGACAGCGCGACGCAGCCCTGCTTCGCCGCCTTCGAGGACGGCGCGCCCATCGGCTTTCTGTGCCTCAAGCCCACCGGGGACGCCACGGTGGAGCTGGCGGTGATGGGCGTCATGGCATCCCGCCACCGGCGGGGCGTGGGGCGGCGGCTGTTTGAGGCGGCCCGGGCCGACGCGAAGGAAGCGGGCTTTGCCTTCATGCAGGTCAAGACGGTGAAAATGGGCGCGTACGAGGACTATGACCGCACGAACCTGTTCTATAAGAGCCTGGGCTTCAGGGAATTTGAGGTGTTCCCGCTTTTGTGGGACGAGGCGAACCCGTGCCAGATCTATGTGATGGCGCTGTAGGACGCGAACCGGGGGAGGGATGCGCGTGCGCGGAAGGCTTTTGACGCTGTATCTTTTGCTGGCGTGCCTGCTCTTGGGCGGCTGCCGATTTGCCGTGGTGGAGAGCGACGCCGTGCGCATCGAAGCGCCCACGCCCACGCCGCCCGTGGTGCTGACGGACCTGGAGTAGAGCGCGCTTCCAGCCCCGCGCGAAGCCGCGTCCTGCGGCTTCGCGCAAAACGCGCTCTATCGTCCATACGCAACAGAAAATTAAATTGTTTGCCATGCAAACGACGGGGAATGTGGCTATAATATTGTCATATTGTCGGGCGAAGCCCGGCTTCGGAGGTGCGGTACACCCATGCGACGCATGTTATGGATATTCACGCTCACGGCCCTGCTGACGGCGTCTCTTTCGCCCGCGGCCCTGGCCGTCACCGGGCAGGAGGCGCTGTTCGGCGCCGATTCGGCGCAGGCCGGGGCGACGGACACCGGCGCGCCGCTGGTGGAAAAGCCCGAAAAGTACCCCATCCTGGGCATGGAGGAGGACAACAGCGGCAATATCTCCTATGTCGTCATGCTGCAAAACCGGCTGATTGCCCTGGGCTATCTGCATGAGCAGGCGGACGGCGTATATGGCCAGAACACCCGGGACGCGGTCTACAACTTCCAGAAGAACAACAACCTGCCGGAAAACGGCGTGGCCGACGACGAGACCCAGAAGCTGCTGTATTCGGATATCACCAAGCTGGTGGCCGCGCTGTCGGACGACAGCCAGTTCAGCAGCGATCTGACCCACGTGCAGAACGTGCTGGCGCTGTGGGGCTTCTACGGCGGCACCGTGGATGGCATGACCGGCAAGAACACGGAGCTGGCCATCACCAACTTCAAGGCATACATACGCAAGCTGGACCCCTCCTTCGGCATCACGCCCACGCCCGCGCCCACGGCCACGCCCAACCCCGACGGCCAGTTTTCCGAGATGCCCACGGTGGTGGACGAGCTGATCACGCCGGAGCCGGGCCCCACCACCGATCCGCTGACCGATTCCTCCATCACCCCGGCGCTGATGGAATACCTGGACGGCAAAAAGCCCTTCGAAATCTTCCGCAAGACCATCTTCAAGGGCGACAGCGGCGACGAGGCCCTGCGGGTGCAGACCCGTCTGCGCAACCTTCGCTACGTCTACAAGGCCGACGGGGCCTTCGGCGACGTATCGGAGCTGGGACTCAAGTACTTCCAGCGCAAGAACGGCCTGGCCGAAACCGGCATCGCCGACGAGTCCACCCAGAGGGTGCTGTTCTCCGAGGACGCCCTTCCGGGGGAGGAGTACGTGTTCCCCTACAAGCTCATCGTCGATGTTTCCGATCAGCGGGTCTACGTCATGCGCTGGACCGGCAACGCCTACGAAGGCAAGCTGGACACCTTCAAATGCTCCACCGGCAAGGACGACACCCCAACGCCCCTGGGCACCTATCAGGCCACCGGCAAGACGGGGGACGAGTGGTACTGGTTCAAGGACTTCCACTGCTATGCCCGCTGGGCCTATCACATCGTGGGCGGCATCCTGTTCCACTCCATCACCTATGACGAAAAAAAGCACGCCAACATGAGCGAGGACAGCCTGGGCTACAAGGGCGCCTCCCACGGCTGCGTCCGCCTGAAGGTGAAGGACGCCAAGTGGATCTACGATAACTGCCCGGAGGGCACCACCGTGGTCGTGCAGGAATGATATAATTGAAGCGCTTCGGCTGTTCGGCCGAAGCGCTTTTTCGTGGCAAAGATTGTCTACCCCTCCGGGACCATGCCATCAACCCGGCGATACCGTCTCCAAAGCCTTTTCCCCTGGGGAAAATGCCCCGAAGGGGCGGAAGAGATCGACTGCCGACTCTCTGCCAATCGTCCCGCGCTTCAAACCGTATCCCACCAGGGAACCGGGGAACGGGCTTTTTTGCGGCATACCTTGCGAACCGGGATTTTCGGCGCTTGCCCACCACGCGGTCAAGCTGCCTCAATCAACGGTTCGCGCCGGTATGCCGCGTTGCCTTGGGGAACCGCCCCTGTTCTGCCAACCAAGCCTTCCCCTCCGGGGAAGGTGCCCCGAAGGGGCGGATGAGGTCCCCTCCAGCCAACATCCCGAAGCGCCGGATGAGGTCGCCTTCCGTCGCTCTTTCTCTCCAAAGCCTTCCCCCGCTACAGCTCATACCGCGTCAGCCACGCGGAGAAGCGGCCGTAGACCCCGTAAAAGGCGTCGTACAGCTCGGCCCCCTCGTCGAGGGTATACTTGTCGGCGGCCTCGTCATAGCTGTAGCGCTGCTCGGAAAGCGCCGCCCGGGCGCGCTGCTCCAGGCTCTGTGCGTCGGACAGGATTTGGACAAGCTCCCCGGTATCGCCGCCCACGGCCTTCACCCGCCGGATCAGCCCGGGGAAGTAGTCCGCGCCCGACTGCGCCGCGTAGCCATAGCCGCTGTCGTCCGCCAGGGCGTTTTCCACGTCCCCGGGGTAGAGAAAATAGCTGACGCGGTTGCCGCTTTCATCGGTGTAGCCGCCCTGGTACTCCGTCCACTGGCAGATGAACAGCAGGTAGTCGAACATGCCGTTCACATCGGCAATCGCGCCGTCCTCGGCCAGGGACTGGTACAGCGCATAGTCGGCGGAGAGGGTGGACAGGTCCACCGCCTCCAACTCCGCGTCCACGATGCGGTAGTTGTAGCTGTAGCCGTATTCATCGGAAAACTCGCCCAGCTCCATCCGCCCGGTGATGCGCACAGGGCGGTCTGTGTAGCTGAAGCTGGCGCCCTTCGGGGCGTACACGGCCATGGTATTGGCCAGCTGCTGCGTGTTGGGCACGCAGAAGGGGCAGCTTTGATAGGGCAGGTTCATCAGGTAGATGTATTCGCCGCTCAGGGGCGAAAGCGTGGCCATGTAGCCCGTCAGCGTGACCGGCTTGCCGTCCAGCGTCTTCAGGGTGTCCAGGCTGGCGGATTGGGCGAAGCTGAGCCTGTGGGCCTCGGCGGAGCCGCCGCCGCAGCCGGAGAGCAGCGCGGCGAAAAGCCCCAGCATGACGGCGGTCAACAGCAGCTTTTTCATATTCAACATCCTTTCGTTGCGCTATTTTTCAAGGCCGTCCCGGCCTGCCATCCAGCGGGTGCAGATCATCGTGGGCAGGATGCTCAGCAGGAACACGGCCGCAAGGATCGCCCATTCCAGCGGGTAGACGCGCATCCAGTTCAGCACGATGCCCATGCCCGCCACAAACCGGCGTATCCCCAGCAGGCACAGGTGCGCCGAGGCCAGGGACAGCGCCATGGCCGCCAGGCCCGTCAGCGCGTTCTGGATCAGATACAGCCGGCTGATTTTGCCCATGCTGACGCCGATCAGCCGCATCAGCGCGATCTCGCCGCGGGAATCGTACATGTTGAGCAGCGCGATCACCGATACCACAAACAGGTTCATCACCAGGATCACTCCGCAGAGGATGTACACGATCCGCCGGCTCAAATCCACGTTGTCCATCACCTGGCGCAGCACCGTGTTGGGGTTGATGGCCAGATAGCCCGAATCGGAACCGTAAATGCTCATCAGCTGCGTATAGGCGTTAAAGCCCGTGGAGCGCACCAGCACCGCGCAGATTTCGCCCTCCCCGGCGTGATCGTGTTCCCCGTGGGGATCCCCGTTGTCGTGGCTGTCGTCGCTTTCGTGGCCGTCCGTGCCGCCGTCGTGGCCGTCCGTGCCGCCGTCGTGGCTGTCCGTGCCGCCGTCGTGGCTGTCGGCGCTTTCGTGGCCGTCCGTGCCGCCGTCGTGGCTGTCGTCGCTTTCGTGACCGTCCGTGCCGCCGTCGTGGCTGTCGGCGGCGTCGTGGCCGTCCGTGCCGCCGTCGTGGCTGTCGTCGCTTTCGTGACCGTCCGTGCCGCCGTCGTGGCTGTCGGCGGCGTCGTGGCCGTCCCCGTCGTGGTCGTGCAGCGCCCAGACGGTGGAAACGGGCGTAAAGACGGCGTTGTCATAGGCGGTGTTCGTGCGCGCCAGCACGCCGGTGACGGTCAGCGGGTGTTCCGCGTGGGCCGCGCCGTCCGCGCTGAGC
>JAFUCP010000061.1 GCA_017459565.1 Clostridia bacterium
CAGGCGTCCGTGGGGGAAGTATGATCTCAATAAGCTGACCAAATACTTCTCCCATGACCTCGCCGCGCTTTGGAAGATTCATGCCTTCCGCGAGGGCAATACGCGAACGACTATTCATTTCTGCTGTCAGTTCGCCGACGAACACGGCTTCTCGATTGATCGCCAGCTCTTCGAGGAGAACAGCCACTACGTGCGTACAGCTTTGGTAGCCTATAATGCTGTGTTTTCGGACATCGGTGACAAATCCCAAAAGTAGTATCTGGAAATGATCATCCGGGACGGGATTGAAAACGGGAAGAGAGAGGCTTGACGGTTCTGCACTGTGAGTATATAATGATCCATAGTGAATAGCGGAAGCACGGTATTTATCGTAAGGTTCCGCTTTCACCGTGACAACACAATGACAACAAAAATCACGATAGCCAATAATCTGAGTATAATACGAATCATATAAATACCACGAGCCAAGCCGCCTAAGCGGATTCGTTAAAGATGAAGCTGATGGGAGCGAGTGGGAATGATCTCCGAGATCCCGAAAACCCCGCAACGGCAAGGGTTTTCGGGATTTTTCTTTTGCTCTGATAACGATTTGATAACAAATTATTGATTTCCTGCTTTGAAAGCGATTTTTGAATTTCGCATGAACAAGGGAAAACTGAACCCCTCCCGGCGCTTTCGCCGGTGCGTCCATCGCCGCTTCAGCGCTTCTCCAATTCGCCGGCCGCCGAAAAGCGCTTCTTCTTCACATGGAGGTAGCAGCACAGGTGGGCGATGAACGTGACCAGCCAGGACACGGGATAGGAGATATACAGCATGGTCAGCGTGGGCGAGAGGGGGAACAGCGCCAGGATCCACACGATGCGCAGCACGCACACGCCCAGTATGGAAACGACCATGGGCGTCACGGAGCTGCCCATGCCGCGCAGCAGGCCCACGGTGGTATCCATCATGCCGCACAGGAAATAGGTGGGCGCGATGATGGTGGTGCGCATACCCGCCGCCGCGACGACGGCGTCGTCGGCGGTGTAGATGTGGAACAGCGGCACCCTGAACAGCATCAGCAGCCCGCCCAGGGCCGCGCCGATGCCGAATACCGCCATCAGTGAATCCCGGGCGACCCTTCCGATCCTGTCGTAGCGGCGCGCGCCCACGTTCTGGCCCGTGAAGGTGATCGCCGCCTGGTAAATGCTGTTCATGGCCACATAGACATAGCCCTCCAGGTTGCTGGCTGTGGTGTTGCCCGCCACGACGCTCTTGCCGAAGCTGTTCACTGTGGACTGGATCAGCACGTTGGAGATGGAGAACACCATGCCCTGGAGCCCTGCGGGCAGGCCGACCCGGGCGATGCGCGCCACCTTGTCGCCGTTCAGACGGATTTTGCGCACATCCAGGCGGATGGCCCCGTCGCTTCGGATCAGGCACAGCGTGACCAGCGCCGCGGAGATGATCTGGGAGATGATCGTCGCCAGAGCCACGCCGGATACGCCCATGTGGAACACGATCACGAACAGCAGATTGAGCGCCACGTTCACCACGCCGGAGATGGTCAGGTAGATGAGCGGCCGGCGTGTATCGCCCACGGCCCTCAGGATGGCCGCGCCAAAGTTGTACAGCAGGTTGGCGGGCATCCCCAGGAAGTAGATGCGCATGTAGTCCGTGGCAAGGGGCAGCACCTCGTCCGGGGTGTTCATCAGCCCCAGCAGGAAGCCCGCCGTGAAGAACCCGAACAGGCCCACCGCCACGCCGCCCAGCAGGCTCAGCGCCACGGAGGTGTGGACGGCCTCGCTGGTATCCTTGAAGCTTCCCGCGCCGCGGAACTGGGCCACCACCACGTTCGCGCCCACCGACAGCCCGAGGAACAGGTTGACCAGCAGGTTGATCAGGGAGCCTGGCGCGCCCACCGCGGCCAGCGCCGCGTCGCCCTCGAAGCGCCCCACCACGATCACGTCCGCGGCGTTGAAGGTGAGCTGAAGCACGCTTGAGAGCATCAGCGGCAGGGCAAAGCTGAGCAGCTTCGGCATGACCGGGCCGCTCAGCATATCGATTTCATATTGCCTTCTGTGAAAATGCATATGGCTTTATCAAATGTCCAGCAGGTCGCTGTAGGCCTTCAGAGCGCCGTCGGTGTCGTGGGCCAGCACGCGCTTGGCCAGCACCTTGCCCAGCTGTACGCCCTCCTGGTCGAAGCTGTTCACGTTCCAGCAGAAGCCCTGGAACATCACCTTGTTTTCAAAGTGGGCCAGCAGCGCGCCCAGGCTCTCGGGCGTCAGCTGTTCGCCGATGATGATGCTGGAGGGCCGCCCGCCCGCGAAGGCCTTGTTGGGGTTCTCGTCCGCCTTGCCGCAGGCGAAGGCCATGATCTGCGCGGCCACGTTGGCACACAGCTTCTGCTGGCTGGTGCTGCCCTGGATATCCACGTCCATGCCCGCCTGGCTTTTGCGGAAGCCCACGAATTGCAGCGGCACGATATCGGTGCCCTGGTGCAGCAGCTGATAGAAGGAGTGCTGGCCGTTGGTGCCGGGCTCGCCGAAGATGACCGGGCCGGTGACATAGCTTAACTTTTCGCCGAAGCGGTTCACGGACTTGCCGTTGGATTCCATGTCCAGCTGCTGAAGGTGCGCCGGGAAGCGGCTGAGCGCCTGGGAATAGGGCAGCACCGCCGTGGCGGGCCAGCCCTGCACGTTGCGCTCGTACACGCCGATCAGCGCGTCCAGCATGGCGGGGTTTTTCATGATATCCGCGTTTTTCGCGGTGGCGTCGGCCTGGGCCGCGCCCTCGAGGAACCGGGCAAACACCTCCGGCCCGAAGGCCAGCGACAGCACCACGCCGCCCACGCAGGAGCAGGAGGAATAGCGTCCGCCGATGAAGTCGTCCATGAAGAAGGCGGCAAGGTAGTCGCTGCTCTTGGCCAGGGGAGAAGTTTCGCTGGTGACGGCCACCATGTGCCTGGAGGCGTCCAGCCCCGCGTCCTTCAGCGCGTTTTTCACAAAGGCCTCGTTGGTCAGCGTTTCCAGCGTTGTGCCGGATTTGGACACCAGAACGAACAGGGCGCGGGAAACGTCGATGCTCTTGAGTACGCTGGCAGCGTCGTCGGGGTCCACGTTGCTGATGAAGCGGGCCTCCATTTTGAAGCAGCCGTTTTGCCTGGCCCACTGCTCCAGGGCCAGGTACATGGCGCGGGGGCCCAGATCGCTGCCGCCGATGCCGATCTGCACCACGGTGGTGAAGCTCTCGCCCTTTTCGTTGGCGATTTCACCGGCGTGGACCCTGCGGGCGAAGTCCGCGGCCTTCTGCTGCTGGGCCACATAAAACGCGCGCTTGTTCACGCCGTCGGCGATCACGTCTGCGCCCTGCTGGCCGCGGGTCAGCTGGTGCAACACGCGGCGCTTTTCGCCGGTGTTGATGATTTCGCCGTCCAGCAGCGCCTTATATTTTTCCACCAGCTGGGCCTCCTCGGCCAGGGCGGACAGGGCCTTCAGCACCTCGTCGTCCACGGCCTTGGCCGCGAAGTTATAGCTCAGAGCGCCGGCCATGGGCACGCTGTACTCGGCCACGCGCTTTGCGCCGCCTTCGCCGGACATGGCCTGGGCCAGGTTCACGCGCCCCTTGAGGGCGGACAGCTTTGCGTAGGCTTCAAGGGTATCCAGATTTTTCCAAGCGATCATTGCAAACATCCTTTCCTGGGCATGTATTTATCGCCGATTGATGACAAGCCTATTATACCGCAAACCGGGGCCGGTTGTCCAGTGCCGCGGCGAAGAATCGCGGTCGCGCCGCGGGTGTTTATATTGCCGTTCCGCCTTCGGACAATGTTAAGCTCCGGGGAGGGATCGCAGGGGCCGAACCCCTCTGATTTTCAATCGGCCCTGGCGACATTTGCGTCAGGGCCGCGGGCATTTTTGCATAAGGGAGCCTGTCGACCAGAGAAAAAATGGCCCCCCTTGCAGATTTGCCGCCCGGAAATCGGCTGTGATTTCAGGCAAATCTGTCAAAGGGGTGGCTTTGGCCGGGAAAGCGGGGCCCGGCCAGCTGCCCTGCCTTACTGCTCGTCGTAGCAGCCCAGGAAGGTGAAATGCTCGCTGTGGGACTCAAGCTCGCCCAGCAGACGCACCACGTCGGGGTCCGCCGCGGAGGCGGCCATATCGAAGAAAAAGCGGAACTCAAATTCCCGCCCGGGCATGGGACGGCTTTCCAGCTTGAGCAGGTTGATGCCCGCGATGGCCAGTCTTGAAAGCACGGTGTTCAGCGAACCGGGCTCGTGGGCCAGGCTGAGCATCAGCGACAGCTTCCGCGCCGAGGGATAGATTTCAAGCTGCCGGGAGATGCAGATAAAGCGGGTGTAATTGTTGGCGGAGTTGCTGATATCCTCTCCCACGACGCAAAGCCCGTACAGATCGGCGCAGACGCGGGAGGCGATCACCGCCAGGTCGTCCCGGTCGCTGCGGGCCACGTATTCGGCGGCGACGGCGGTGTTTTCCATGGCCGTGGCCTTGATTTCGGGGCGGGCACGCAGGTATTCGGAGCATTGGCGCAGCGCCTGTTCATGGGAAACGACCTCCGTGATCGGGGCTTTGGAATCGCCGTTTTTGCGCATCAGCCGATGCTCAATGCGCAGCCTGTGGGCGCCGACGATGTAGAAGTTGTGCTTCTCCATCAGGTCATAGACCTGAGTGACCGACCCGGCGGTGCTGTTTTCGATGGGCAGTATTCCATATTGGCACATGCCCTTTTCCACCGCGCTGAAAACGCCGTCGAAGCTGTCGAAGTACAGTATATCCGGGTAGGGGAACAGCCGCTCGCAGGCTTGCTGGGCGTAAGCGCCCTCGATGCCCTGGCAGGCCACCAGCGCGTGTTCCGGCAGGCGCTTGCGCGTGTTTTGCGCCAGCGCGTCCGCGATCTGGACTGTCAGCGGGCTCGGGTGCGCCTGGGAGGCGGACTGGTAGCTGCGGCTCAGGTCGAATATGTGGCTGTAGAGGGCGTGGACATAGGGAGCGTAGGCGTCCCCCGCCAGGGCGGTCACGCGGTTGAGGATGGCGCGCTCCCGGGCGTGGTCGCGGATGGGTCGGTCGGTCTGTCGCTTGGCCTCGGCGATCTGGCCGCTGCAGGCCATGCGCCGGGTGAACAGGGCGACAAGCTCGTTGTCGATGGCGTCGATGTTCTGGCGGATCTCGTTGATTTCCATGAAATTACGCCTCCTTTGCTTCCAGCAGCATGTCTAAAAGGGTACAGGCCACCGCCGCCTCCACGACGGGCACGGCCCGGGGAACCACGCAGGGGTCGTGGCGCCCGCCCACGGTCAGCTCGGCGTCCTCGCTCCGTCCCATGGACACGGAGCGCTGGGGCAGGGCGATGGACGGCGTGGGCTTGAAGGCCGCGCGCACGACGATGGGCATACCCGTGGTAATGCCCCCCAGCGCGCCGCCGTGGCGGTTGGTTTCGGTGACGATGCGGCCCTGGCGCACGCGGAAGGGGTCGTTGTGGTCGCTGCCGTGCATGTCTGCCGCGGCAAAGCCCAGCCCGAATTCCACGCCCCGCACGGCGGGGATGCCGAACAGCGCCCGGGCCAGCCGGTTCTCTACGCCGTCAAACATCGGCTCTCCCAGCCCGGCGGGCAGGCCTGTGGCGAAGCACTCCACCACGCCGCCCACGGAATCGCCCTTCTCCCGGGCATCGAGGATAGCCCCGGCCATGCGCCGCGCGGCCTCGCCGTCAAGGGTGGGCAGGCCATGCTCCGAAATGGCGTCGATGGGGGGATCGGCCAAATCCGCGGGCGCGTCCTCGATGCCGGCGATGCGCTTGACTCTGGCGCGCACGCGCACGCCCTTTTCGGATAAAAGCTGCATGGCCAGCGCCCCGGCGAAACACAGAGGCGCGGTCAGCCGGCCCGAAAACTGCCCGCCGCCGCGAATGTCGTTGTGGCCCGCGAACTTGACCGCGGCGGTGAAGTCCGCGTGCCCGGGCCGGGGCACGTCCCGCAGGCTGTCGTAATCCCGGCTGCGGGCGTTGCCGTTTTCGATCACCGCACACAGCGGTGCGCCGCAGGTCTCGCCCCTGTCGTTCAGGCCGGAGAGGATGCGGGGCGCGTCGGTCTCGCTTCGCGGGGTGGAAAGCGGGCTGCCCCCCGGGGCGCGCCGGGCCATGAAGGCGCCGATAAAGCCCATGTCCGGCACGATCCCGGCGGGGATGCCCTCGATGACCGCGCCGATCATGGGCGAATGGCTCTGGCCAAAGATCGTCACGCGATAGCTGTTACCCAGCAGGTTCGACATGGACTTGCCCTCCCAATTCGCAAAAATCCCGGAAAAAATCCGGGTAGGATTTTTCCACGGCCTCGGCCCCGGTGATCCGCACGGGTGCGTCGGCATAGGCGGCGGCCACGGCGGCGGCCATCACGATGCGGTGGTCGTTGGCGCCGTCCACGGTGCGCGCTCCGGTGCAGGGCTCCGGTGCGCCGCCGTCGATGATCAGCCCGTCCGCCGTGACCCCGGCCCGGTGGCCGAGGGCCGAAAGCATGTCCGCTACGGTCCTGAGCCGGTCGCTCTCCTTCAGACGCAGCCGCGCCGCGCCGGTGACGACGGTGCGCCCGGGCCGCGCCGCC
>JAFUCP010000062.1 GCA_017459565.1 Clostridia bacterium
AGGTAGGACAGGCGCGTCTTCCAGTCGCCGTTCTTGAAGGTGGTGAACAGGTCGGCGATGGACAGCCCCAGCCCCTTCAGGCACCGGCCCACCGCCAGCGCCAGGCCCTTCAGGCCGCCGCCGATCCTGCCGGGCAGCCGCGCGAAGAACTGCCCGAGGTCGTGCAGCATCTTCTGGGGCTTGCTCAGCTTTAAGTAATCGAGATCCACCATGTCGAAATCCCCCGTTTCTTTTAAATACGAATGAGGAATGAAGTTTGGACGGGCAGTCAACGGAGTAGGCAGTAGGGAGTAGGGAGCAGGAATAGCCTGGCTTGTGTTGGAACGAAGCAAAATGTTCGCGGCGGCCGCACTTTTCCCTACTCCCTTCTCCCTGATCCATGAATTCAATTTATCGAGCTCCGCTCGACAAATCTGAATTCAACAAAACAGGCCGGGGAAAACTCCCCCAGCCTGTTTTGCGATCCATCAGCCCGCGTAGGAGATGCAGGTATCCTGGAACTCGGTCAGGGCGGTCATCAGGGCCTCGTCATCGGCGCCGTCGTACTTGTGGCCGATGATGTTGTCGCCCAGGCCGGTGGCCAGGCTCCAGTAGTCGCCGGGGTACTGGCCCTGCGGGATGGTGTACTGCAGCTGATCGGCCAGCGCGGACAGGGCCACGTCCGCCTTCACGGCGTCGCTCTGCTGGGCCGCCAGGTTGGAGGGACCCCAGCCCAGGACCTCGTAGCGGGCCAGCTGCACGTCGCCGGAGGACAGCCACGCGGCCAGCGCGTCGCAGGCGGCCAGCTTGGCCTCGTCCTCCTGGGGCTTCACGCCCAGCATCTTGAAGCCGCCGAAGCCGGACATCTGGTAGCCGTCCACGGTGGGCAGCTTGGCGGCGGCGTAGTTGTCGCCGAACAGCTCCTTGGCAGCCTCGGTATCCCAGGTGCCGTCCACGATGGCGGCCACGTTGGTGGCGTTGGAGATGGAGGAGCCGTTCACGAAGGCCGGGCTGTTGGCCAGGGCGATCATGCTCTTCAGGGCCTTCAGGCCGTTCTCGGAGGCGTAGTCCACATTGCAGGCGGTCAGGTTGCCGTCGTTGTCGGACTCATAGGTCAGGGTACAGCCCGCGCCGAAGAAGAACGCGGTCTGATACCAGCCAGAGTTGATCTCCATGTAGAAGCTCTTGCCGGCGGCCTCGCAGTCGGCCAGGATGCCTTCCAGGGTGGAAGGATCGGTGACGACGCTCTTGTCATAGTACAGGAAGTAACCGTTGTCGCTGGTCAGCGGATAGGCGTACAGCTCGTCGCCCATGGTGACGGCGGCCACGGCGCCCGCGTCGTTCTCGGCCTTCACGACCTCGGCGTTGGCGGGCTCCACGATCTCCACCGCGCCGGCGGCCACCATACGGGCCAGCTGGTCCTGGGCGAAGCCAAAGATGTCGGCAGCGGCGTCCACGTCGGTGATGACCTTGCTGGCGGCGTCGCCCTCGCCCACGGCCTCAACGGAAACGGTCATATCGGCAAACTCGGGGTTCGCGGCCTTGAAGGCCTCGATCTGCTGGTTGGTGAAGTCCACGGCGGCGTCGGCCACCCAGACCTTCAGGTCGCCGCTGTAGCCCTCGGCCAGCGCGGCGCAGCTCAGGGTCAGCACCAGCGCGACGGCCAGCACCAGGGACAGGATCTTCTTCATACGGGGTTCCTCCTTTGTTCAAGCGGCCGCGGCTGCGGCCTGATTCGGCATCCTCCGCCGATTGCCCAATTATTATAGCACTCCATTAACGGAATGTCAAAGCATAATACAACTTATTTGAAAAAACGATAGCTTTCTACAACGCTTTGATAGAATTGTACAACTCCGTGTTATTTCGGAATTGTGCGGACGATCCGGATGCCGTTGACGGGCAGCTCGGCCTCCCCGCCGATATTCTCGCCGGTCAGCGCGTCCGTCCCCTCGGGCAGCGAAACCTTCGCGGGACGTCCCGTGAAGTTCATCACGAACACCGCGCCCCCGCGGGACGCCGCCAGCACGCCCGCCTGCGATTCCGTCAACAGCCGATCGACGCCCACCTCGTCCAGCAGCCTGCCGTAGAAGGCGTCCAGGAAGGCCGCGTCCGGCCGCGTGGCGACGTAGTAAGCCCTGCCCTCTCCGCAGGGATTCACGGTCACGCAGGGCTCGCCCGCGTAGAAGTCCGCCGTATACCGCCCCAGCGTCCGGGCCGTCTCGGGGTGGATCAGGTCGCACATCGTGGAGCAGGCATACGTCGCGCCGTCCTCCATGCGGATGCTGTTCGTCTCGCCGTCGTACAGCCCGTCGGTCTCCTCCGCCCAGATGCCCAGCACCTCCCGAAGGGGGCCGGGGAAGCCGCCCAGAAAGCACAGATCGTCTTCGTCCACCCGCCCGGTGTAGCAGGTGCATACCAGCGTGCCGCCGCCCTGCACGAACCGGGCGAGCCTCTCCGCCGCGCCGGGGCGCAGCATGTACAGCATGGGCGCGGCCACCAGGCGGTAGCCGGTCAGGTCCCGGGTCTCGTCGACCACGTCCACGTCCACGTTTTGCCGCTTGAGCGCCCGGTAGTGTTCCAGCGCCGTGTCGAAGTACCTGAGGTCGTCCCTCGGTCCCTGGCAGTCCTCCAGC
>JAFUCP010000063.1 GCA_017459565.1 Clostridia bacterium
AGAAACGAGGTATTCAAGACTCTGAATCATGTCGTTGACAGGCTTTGCGAGACAATCTGCCGTTTATCTCTCGATTTAGTTAAAAGCATCACCGGTAGACAGTGGATTGAATGTTGCTATCTTAATTGAGAATAGTATTAGTTGTCCCTTCTCCTTCTTGGGTTTCCTTTCCGCCTCCGGCTCCCGACATTGCTTCGGTTCTCAATCATTGATCTTCTCCCCCTCGTCCTCGGTGTACTCGTCACATTCCCCCGGCCAGCACTCCAGCCCAAGGGTGTCATACCGGTGCAGCGGGCACTCGTCCATGTCCACCGGCGATTTGCCCGTGCATTTGCATCTTGCCTCGTCCGGCAAAACATAAATATCTACCGTGGCATCGGCACGAACTTTCAAGCATCCAGCCATGACTATACCTCCCACGGGAATTCCTGCCGGAAGTCTGCCCCCATGATCCCGCGCAGGCTCTCCTTCATAAAAACAGGTTTCCCGGCTCTGTCGGCATATTCCACGATGTGCTCCACCCATTCCCGTTTACATACCGCTTTGCCCTTCCTGTTGCCGGTTTCTGCGCCGATGATAAGCCAGTCTCCGCCCGACGATCCGATATGCGCTCCGATGTCGTACAGCAGCGGCTCAAAGCTGACAAAACTGTTGCGAGGTTCGCCGTGCGCCACCTCCGGACAATCCTTGTAGCTGTCCTTCCAGAACATACCAGGAAACCAGAAATCCCCCGCGTCATGTACCCTCTTGCCGTCGATCTCAAAGGTGGTCGGCCTGCCAGGTATCTTGTGCGGCCCATCGTGCCCCGGCCAGTTGGAATGATCGTAGGTCGCGCCGAACCAGTAATTGTCCCCGCTCGGCAGCAGACCGGCGCGCTCCAGGTCGCAGTACCGGCCTGGGTCTTTCGTCAGAAACAGATACCGATGCTGTGGGGCGGCTTCGCAGGCATCGAACACGGCCTTAATCCACTCGTCCGGCACCCACTCGCCGAATAAGTCCGCCATGCTGCACACAAAGATCGTGCGCGGCTTCTTCCAATGCTGCGGCTCCTCCAGCTTGTAGCGGTGGAAGGTCGGTAAAAAGCCCATGGGATAGGGCTGCTTTCGCCCGTTCGCCTCATAGGGCTTCACCAGCTCCAGCATCGTGTCCATTCCCTCGTCGCTGTCGTACTTCTTTGCGCCCTCCATGCCCGGATCGCCCAGCTTTGGAGCATACGGCAAGCCAAAGCGATTTGCTATTCCTCGCGCATAACAGTATTCGCACCCATGCAGGCAGCCCGTGACCGGGTTCCAGGTGGCGTCCGCCCAATCAATCCTCGTCTTGCTTCCCATGTTTTTCCTCCCACAGTTTCTTAAAATGTTCGTCCTTCTTTCTTTCCCGCGCTACAAGATCAGCGTCCCGCGTATGCTGGTTCCATAGCTTTCCGGCCCTTGCAAATCCCTTTTTCCAGTCGCCTTGATCGAAGTGGAAAGCGTCGCCGGAACAGCTCATTTTCACACTGTAGTCGCCCGGTTCGCCCACGATCAGAGGGTGAGGATATTCCCCGCATATCGGGCACGGATTAAGCCGTTTGCAAAAAGCGACAATATCAGGTGTCGGCTTCGGGAATGTGTTGCGGCGCTCCCGGCGCTGTCTCTGTTTCTCTATGTCCTCTAATGTCAATTCCAGATGGTTCACCGTGTATGTAACCTGGCGTATCATCCCCATGTTGTCGGTCTCCTTTAATCCTCCTCGTCGTGGATCGTCACGCCGATATGTCGCCCCAGAAAGTCAAGCCCTCGACGGGTTAGGTAGTAATAGGGCATCCCCCCTAACAGCTTCGGCTCCTGCTTCTCAACCATCCCCAGCACTCCGCTAAGATAGTCCAGATATTTGTTCGGCCCGGCCCAATGGTTCCGATAGGGCTTGTAGAACAGCTTGCCGTGGCGCTTGTAGGGCTTGTGTTTCAACATATCCAGCCCGATCATGTGGCGCATATCGTCCAATGCGTTCTCCAATTTCCAGCCCTTATTTTTATAATCCATCTGGATTCCCATGTCATCGCCCATGTTACCCAGATAATTGCTGTATTCCTCGTCCATCTTGTCAAGTTGCCGCCGCGTCAGTGTGCAGCCGTCCTCCCCGTCCTTCCATGTAGTCATCTTTTCGGGTGGTGCTGGACAATCCGGGTAATCGCCCGCTTCGCTTTGCATCGGCAGATATGGACACCTGCTGCATTTCATGGTGTTGGCCTCCTTATCTCGCTTCCGCCTCTCGGCGGCTATATTCCTTCCCGTACTCGCACAGGCCGCACTCTGCGCACTTGATTGGCCCCAGGGCGCACAGCCTGTTTTTCAGCATGATCGTCGGCAGCTCCCGCGCCGTCTTAACCTGGTAATCGCTCTTGCGCTCCGGCAGGCGGCCCGGCGTGATAGCGTGAAATATAAGCGTCCCGTCTATGGTTCTAATCATCGGCTCGCCCCTCGTCTTTCCACGGGTATCTGCTGTTCTTCCGAAGCGTCTTGATCTTCTTGTCGTAACACGCCTGGCACAGCTTTTTGCCCTCTATGGCCGGAGCGCGGTTGCACTGGAAACACTTGCCGTTGGCTCCACGGGGCGGTTTGCCTTGTTCAATCTTCTTCTTTGCGTTGCGCAGCCGATATTTCAGCCTGCAAGTGGCGCACATGGCCTTTGTCTCGTCCTCCCTCGGCCCGCCGCATTGAGAACACAACCCAGCCGCTTTCCATCTGGCCGTCCGCGCCTGACGCAGCTCCTTTTGGTGTTCATAGTTCCACCGCGCTTTCGCCTGCTTTGACTTCTTCGTGGCACATTGCAGGCAGTGGCATTTCCCGTTGACCGTCCGGCTGTCCTTCCTGCCGCAATCTACGCACAGATTTGCGGTCTTTCTCATCTTCGCCCATTCTCGCTTGTTGGCGTTCTCCTGGTCGCGCTGCTCCTGTGTCATCACCTTGCGCTCCGGGCGGTGGTGCTTCGCGTTGCATACGGCGCATCTGGATCGTCCCGCCATGGTGAAGTCATCCACGCCGCCGCAGTTCACGCAGCGCCCCTCTACCAGCATTTTCATGTAGTGCCGCTTGTTGCGCGCCCGCTTTTCCGGCGAAGCCTTGTACAGCTTCACGCCGTTCTCAATTCGCATCTGCAAAATCCCCCCTCGCCTCTCTCAAGTCCCGCAGGCTCCTGTGACCCTCGGATTCCCAGTCCTCCAGCAGAGTCTGCATGTACCCTAACGGACTTCCCAGGGGTTCCGTGTACCGGCTGTCCCGCCTCATGGTCCGCGATATGGCCTCGCCGATCAGATCGAGCGGGAACCTGTCGCTCCGCTCCATCTCGCGGATGACCGCCATCCCGCTGCCGAATAGCTGCTTGACCATCGGCTGATCCAGTACAGTGTCTATCCGCGCCAGCATGGCCGTCTCCTCCCTGCTCAATCGCCGCACCCTCGGCGGGTATTTGACGCCGCTCCTCGCGCGCGGGCGCGCGTCTGCGTCCACGGAAGGCTCCACAGAAGAAGGGTGATAAAGGTGAGCGTAATCCATCGCATGTGCGCCCGGTGGTATGGATATATTATTATTATATATATCTTCTTCATCCATCGTTCTTTCTGATTCTTCTTCCCGTCCCCCGGCATAACCCCCGCTTATTCCCCTGTTATAACCCCCTTTTATTCCCCTGTTATAACCCCCTTTTATTCCCCTGTTATAACCCCCGATAAAACCGCAATTATCGCAGTTTTCGACAAGGCCCAGAGAAAAATAGCGGATTGCATAGGCGGGCGTCTGTTTCTTCCCGCCCTTGTAGTCGATCAGGCCGCGCTGAATCAGCTGCTGGCGCGCCGCAATGAGGCTGTTTTCCGTGCATCCTACCATTGAGCATAACCGGGTATTGGCAATCCGCACCTTCTCCGGGAACTCGCTCAAGTATGCCAAATACTGCAATTTGCGCATGACCTTGTATGCGGTTGCAGAGAGAGGGTTCCTGAACTCCCAATCATCCAAACCGTTAATCTCTGTGATGTAGTCAACATTCATTTGCGTGTACCGCCATTTCTACAGCCTAAAACACCTTTCGATCCTCGTTGCCATGTTTGCCTCTCCCTTCCTGTGTCACTGTGCGATGCCGCCCAGCCCGATGAAGTCGAACAGCGTCGGCATACCCTGCTGCATGTCCGCGCCTTGCAGATAACCCACGCCGTCGCGGAAATAATCCGTGTTCAACTCTATTCCGATGCCCTTCCGACCCTTCTTGACGGCCTCCGTTGGCACCGTCATGATCCCGCCGAACGGGTCGAGGATCGTGTCGCCCCGGTTGCTGTATCGGTCGATCAGCCTGTCCACGATGTCGATTTGCAGCGGGCAGACGTGCATCTGCTTTCGGCGCTGGCTCTGTGTGGTGTTGTAGGTCCGCATACGGTTTATATCGTCCCACACCTGATCGGTCCAGCTCGCCGGCGCAACCACCATGAACGTGGCCGGAAGCCGCCCTTCCGCGTCCATCTTCTTCGCCAGCGCCACATGCTCCTCATAGCTGTACACATTGCCCCGGCTGTAGGCCCGGTAAACCTTTTGCATCTGGTCTGTCGGTATCCTCCCAAGCTCTTCTTTTGTCACCAGCCTGTCCCCGCTGGAGCGCCAGAAGCCGTGCGCGTCGATCTGCCACTGGGCGCGGGTATATTCATCCTTTGATCGCGTCACCGGCTCGTCCGCGTAGGCTTTCGTTGTGTCAGTCGGCAGCTTGCGAAACAGCAGTATGTACTCCGGGCAGCCCACGCCCATCTTGCTTCCGTCCTTGCAACATTCCGTCCACCCCAGCCGGTAGGTCTGGTTGTTCTCGCGAACCACGTCTGTCACCACGGTTATCATGCCGAGCATCTGAAATCCGTGCCGCAGAACATGATGAATAACATCCGCGTGAAATGCGTCCAGCGTCGGCATACCCGTCCCGGTCATGTTTCCATACAGAATTCGGTCCTTGACGTGGCAGGCGTACACGCGCCCGGGCTTCAATACCCGCAGCAGGTTCGGCGTCAAATAGTCCATCTGCTTGAAAAACTGCTCTTTGTCCTCGTTGTGCCCGAAGTCGGCATAGTTCGGAGAATACTCAAACAGGTTTCCGAACGGTATGGACGTGATGATCTCGTCCACGCTGTTGTCCGCCAGGCTCTTCGCGTTCGCCAGCTCCGCGACGCAATCGTTGTTGATGGCCCTATAACTGTTCCCCGTGACCTCCACTCTCTCCACTCCTATCGTCCGGCGCATGTCGTCAAAGCGCCGCGTGTTCTGTAAACCGTACCGGCGCACAATCTCCGTCATCTGGGCCACCATCTCGTCGTGCTGCTTCCACTTGTGCAAAAGCGCCTTTTTGATCTCGGCCTCGCTCTCGGTGTAGATGATGTCGATGATCACCTTCTCGGTCTGCAAAAAGCGATAAATGCGGTGGATCGCCTGAACAAAATCATTGAACTCATAGTCGATGCCCAGAAAGATCGCCCGGTGACAATGCCGCTGGAAGTTGCATCCCTGGCCGGATATGCTCTTCTTCGTCGCAAGCAGTCGGAATTTGCCGTCCGAGAAGTCGATCACCCGCTGCTCCCGCACGTCGTACTCCTGTGAGCCGTACACCTCCACGGCCTCCGGGATCGCCCGCTTGATGGCACGCCGCTCAGCCTCCAAATCATGCCACAGTATGAAGTGCGCTTCCGGGTCGCTTCCAACGATCTCCAGCATCTTCGCCACGCGGTCGTCGATGGAATCCCGCTTTTCCTTCGCCGCGTCCTGCAAGCTGAAGGCTGCGTCCCGAATCATCTTCACCTGGCCGTGTTTGTCCGTTCCCGCAGTGGAATTGTCCACGGGCAGGCAATGCCAGCGCACGTCCATCTCCGGCAGGGCATAGCCTGTGTCGTCGTAGCCCAGGTCGCTGGGCTTCTGGATGAACAGCGCCCAGCTGCTCACCCACAGCCAAAACTCACGCTCCATGCTCGGATATATCCTCGGCTGATGGGCCTTTGTGCTGTCCCGCTGAAAAAATCGATTCAGTACCTGCCCGGCGTCCATCACTTCCAACAATCCCGAATAGTGTACGATTTCCGTGTATCTGTTCGGGGAAGGCGTGGCAGTACATACCAGCTTGTAGGGTATGCCCTTTAGCAGTTTGTTGAACTCAATATTTGTTTTGCTCCCGCCATATCGAATACAGCTCGCCTCGTCCAGACTCACGCCACCGAACCGGCGCGGGTTGATATCGCCGTCGCGCACCCGCTCATAGTTCGTCAGCAGGATCGGCGCGTCCGTCGCCGCCGCTTCCGCGTCCGTTCGCACATACGGCGGCGCTTCCTTCCAGCCCAACAATCGGACCGCGTCGATCTGAAACTCCTGCTTCACGCCCAGCGGACAGACGATCAATACCCTGGCGCCGGTACGTTCGTGTAGCAATCGCGCCCATTCAAGCTGCTGGGCCGTCTTCCCAAGGCCGAAGCTCTCAAACAGCGCCCGCCGCCCGCCGCGCAGCGCCCACAGCACCGCGTCCCGCTGGTGCGGCTTCAGCGCCGGGTTCACCGCCTCCGACTCCACCTCAAAGCCCGTCTCCCTGGCTATGTCGATTTTGGATTGCAGAAACTCCTGGTAATTCATTCTCCTCATATGGCTTTCTCTCCCTCGTGTTCCCGAAGCGCGCACAGCCAGTCGATGCTTACGTTCAGCGCATCGGCGATCAGCCTCAAATGCAGGGCGTTCGGGGTGCGCTTTGCCCGCGCGAATTTGGATATCAGGCTGTAGTGCAGCCCTGTGATCTGCGCCAGCTCATGCTGCGTCATCGCCCTCCTGTTGCGCTGGTTGTAGCAAAGCCCCTTCCGAAGCCTCGTGGCAAATACCTCCCTGAAATGCTGCTCATTCATCTTCCGACCACCTCGCATTGAACCTGTCGCGAAACAGGGCGAGCGCGTCCTTTTGGCTGATACCGCGCTCATTCGCAATATCTGCAACGATCTGTCGCACTTCGTCGTCTAAACTTCTTCCTCCTTTTTCAAAAACAGGAGGCACACCCGGCTCACCAGCCAGATCAGTGGCGCAGGCCTCCTCGCGTTTACCATGGCCACCCGTCGCCGGTTCAGAAACCGCCAGATTCTTCTCCTCACGCTCTTTCGCCTCCCTTGCGATTGCCCTGAGGGCGTGTATGTCGTCCCAATACTTCACCTGTTCCAGCGCCGTCTCGTAGTCGTAAGCCGGGGCTTCCCGCAGGCTGCCGACGCCGTACCGCTCCAATATGCTTTTGCGGATCATCCCGCCCAGCTTTGTCACGGCCTTTCTGTCCCCCGCGCATCCGCGCTCCTCCAGCAGCTCCCGCGCCTTTTCCCGTATCGCGCTGTTGATGTGGTTCTCCTGCGATTTGCTCATGGGCGTCTTGAGGCGCACCTGCTTTTCAAGGTCCGAAATTCGGGTGGACATCATCTGCTGCGTCGCCGCGATCCGCTCCATGGCCTGGTTGTTGCGCTCCAGTATCTCCCCGATGGACTTCATCACCGGCTCCATCATGCGCTGCACGATGCCGGTTATGATCTCCATGTTATCATGTGCGCCCTCTTGCCTTCCCATGTTGCTCTTGGGAAGGCGGCACGGCGAAGCCGCGAAGGATTGTGTCCCGGTCATATCAACCGTTTCGCCGTTCATATGCATCGGCTCATTCCTCAACAAAATCACCTCCGTCAAGCCGCACCGTCTCCAGCGCCCCTCTCGCCCCTCTCGCCCATCCCTCTATCGTCCGCAGGTACTGTCCATACTTCTCCTTTTCCGCCTGCGCCATGCCCGAAAACGTGCCCTGCATGTAGGGCATGCGCGCGCATATTCCCATAAATTCCCGCACCGCCGCGGAAAACACCTCGATGGTCAGCGTGTCCGGGTTCACATGCGCCACGTCGTCCCGGCTTCGGGCCGATTTCAAACTCAGATACTCGTCGCGCAGATTGCTGTATTTCTCCTGTGCCCGCTCCAGCTCGGCCTCGTGTTCGTCCTTCATTCGTTCCAGCTGCTCCGCAAGGCTGTTGCGTTCGCGCTCAAGGGCAATCTTGTCCTTCCCGACTTCACGGGCAAGCTGCGCGAAGTGCTGGCCGTTCTCGCGTTCCTCGCGGATTTGCCGGTCCTTGTCGCGCAACGCCTGCGCCACGCTCTCGGAAATATCGCCGTCCTGATCGGCCTGCCGGTTCGCCCGGCTCTCGGCCTCCATCCGCAGGCGTCGCTCCCTGGCGATCTCCGCCCGCGCCGCCGCTTGCTCCTCCTGGCGCGCCTGTTTCACGGCCTCGCCGACCTCCCGCACGCTCATGGAGGCGACGTCGTTTTTCTCAAGAAATTCGTCCTCCTTCCCCTCCGGCAGGGACAGGAGCTTGAACAGCTTGCTCTTCTCTACGGTGAACAGCGTCGGCTTGCCGCTGAACTTCTGGTAGGACCGCATCAGGTCCTGCGCCATCTTCTGGCTCATGCCGGTATTCTCATATACCCAGTTCATCCATTCGCCGTGGGGTATTTCCCGCTTCGCCTCGGTCAGCACCCGCCCGAGCTGTAAGGCGTTCATGGCGAATGACTCGCTGTACAGCCGGGCCTCATGCGCAAGCCTGTCCAGTCGCGCGGCGCTCACCTCGTCCTTGTGCATCAATTCATTCATTTTCGCTCTTCTCCCTTGCATTTTCACTTGTGATGGGGTATAATAGCGATGGGTAATAACGTGTTGCGCGGGTTTACCTGATGGCCGCCGCCCTCTCTCCACACGGGCGCGGCCCTTTTATGTGCTTCTTTTCCACACTCTGCGGTACTTGTCCGGGTAATCACCCGGCGCGTCCGGGCATCTCTGCCAGTGCGTCAGGTAAGGATTGTCCCTCACCTGCCTGTACCCCGTTACGACCGTCCCGTTGTGCCGGTGCCATGCGATGACACATCGGCATACATCGGCGTCTTTAGCTGTGGGAAGGCGCTCATTCACGCTGATCCACTTCTCGCCGTCCATCTTCCCCCTCTGCCTCCGCCAGCAGTTTCTCCGGGACGCCGCGCTCCCGAAGCGCATCTGTCCATAACCGCCGGGTCTTAACGTCGCAATGGCTCATGGCGTCCACCCAGGTCGGCCAGCGCCTGTGTTCTGCCCAGAATCGATATTGATAGTACAGGCTGTCCCGGTTGTGCGGCTGCGCCGGGTCGTGCTTCACCGCACACACCGGGCACACGCCAGGTCTCGGCGGCATCAACACGAACCCTCCCCTCGGTATATCGGTCATGACCTTCCTCCTTTCCTCCATGATCAGTCCCCTGGTGGGAAGGGCCGGACTCGAACCGGCGACCTCAGGTTATCCAGCCTGCTCTCTTGCCGTCTGAGCTACCTTCCCACGTCGGCGGGGAAGCCCGTACCCCGCCCCGCGCCGGTCTGTCCCGGCTGTCGCCGATTTCTCCAAAGCGCATCATGGATTGTTGACAGTGGAATGGCATCGGCTTGCCGTCTGTCCCCGCCCTCCAGATGCGTCGGGGGCGGGCCTGGTGGGAATGGCCGGATTTGAACCGGCGACCTGCTGGGTAGTGGTGCCATGGGCGAGATCAACCGCCCGACCCGTCCTTCGTCCCTGCCGCGCTTCCAGCTGCGCCACATCCCCGCGATACTCATGTCAAATCTCTCGTATCTCAATGCCGTATATAGCCCGCATCTGCTTCTTTTTATTGATGTACACCCGGTTTTTCTTCGTAGCCTCGCTCTTTGCGTCGATCACAGCCTCGATGCTCATGTCCGGCTTGATCGTCACAAAGTCGGCGACATATCGAATCCCGCCCGGCAGGTCAAAGGCCACCTGCCGCAGCACGCATTTCAGCTCCCCGGCCCTCACGCGCTGCATCAGCATGAGGTAGGCCCCGGCCTCGTGCCGGCTGTCGAACTTCATGCCATCGATTTCCACCTTGCGATTCCCGTACTTCTGGCGCTTCGGCTTCTCCTCGTCCATGTCTCCAACCGATACGCCGGAAGGCTTCGCGGGGACGCACGGCAGCGCCCGCCGCTTCAACAGGTCTTTGTATTCTTCCTCGGTCATTCGCAGTGACACGGTGTTCCCCCAATCAGCTCATCAAACGTGATTTGCCCATGGATGTTGTCCCGTCTCTTTTGGGCATCGCGTCTTGCCTTGTACGCATTGTATTGCTGCCTGTATCTGTAACTGTTCCCGAATATGTTCCAGGCTGCTTTCACCACGTTCGGTTCATAGGGCCGTATCATCTCCAAATCAGCAACGGCCTTATAGCTGATGGGGCAGCCACAGCAGCCCGTCCGGGTCAGCCCGTATACCTCGTAGGCGTCGCTGTAGCGTATGGCGTAATAGTCCCTGTACCACGCCTTGTCCTTATCGCTGACGTAGTACAGCGGGCGCAGCCGGTATTGTCCGTTGGAGGTCTCCGCGAAGCACATGGCGCTGTTGGCTTCACCCTGACGCGGCACAGATCGCATCCCGCCCTCATCGCGCCTTTCCCCGGTAATAATCATCTCATAGCCATTTTGAACCCTGTGGGCGATTTGCTTCTTGCAGTAGTCGCAGCACCTGGCGCTGATCTTAAACTCCGGCGGGTTCTGCTTAAGAAAGTCCAGCATATACTTAGAACTGTTGATGACCAGTTGGATGTTCGGCCTCGGGTCCCCGGCACGGTTGCAGCAGCACAGAAAATTAATCAGGCTCTCACACTTCGGATAGCGTCGACTTAACTCCACCCGCTTCGCCGCCTTGTTCTCGGCCTCGGCGTATTCGTCCGCGATGCTCAGCGGCACGCCCTTCTTCTGCCACTCTTCCAGCCCGGCACTCATGATCTTGCTCACAAACGGAACCCCATACCGCCTTGTCGCCAGAACGATGTTCACCTTCGGTCTGATCACCTCGATCTCCACGCCGTACTTTTCGGCGGTCGCCTTAACGTGATCCTTCGTGGCCTTCATCTCCAGCCCCGTATTGAAAAACACATACTTCACCGGCGGCAGATTGAATAACGCCCTCGCCCTCTCCACCACGTCGATCATGATATCGCTGTCTGAGCCCCCGGAATAGCTGCATATCGCGTGGGGATGTTCCACCAGCCGCTTGGCGACAATGGCCTGTATTGCCATGAACTTGTGAGGCGCGTCATAGTCAGCATAGGGCGGTCGGTCCGTGAACACGCGGCTGTGATACTCATTCGATTGTCGCCTTCGGATGCGGTTCTGCGCCGTAATTTCTCCGTCAAGGCCGATCGTCATCTGTTCGGTCACGTCAATCCCTCGCTTTCCAGCAGGTATCCTGCTCATGCCCCTTCTCCGGGGGTATGTACAGCGGAAACGGGGAGATTCGCCCGATGTACCCGGCCTTATCGTCCAGGTACATATCCGCGAATACCTTGCGACAGTCGTTGCCGTACTTTTCGATGTTCTCCGGCAGATTGTCGTTTACCGCGTCGAACGCCAGGCCAAACGCACCGCACCACGTCACGGCCGCCTCCAGCATCTCACCGCAACGGCACGTCCACAGGATCACCTTGTCGCCCATTGCGCGCCTTGCGATCAGCCAGCGCAGCAGCGGCATGTTCGGCTCCCCGATCTCCGGCCACTTGCTTTTGCACAGCGTGCCGTCAAAATCCACGGCAATGATGCTCATAGCGCCACCCCTTCCCGCGTGCAGCTTTCGTCATACTGCCGCATCTTTTCTGCGAACAGGCGGGCAATGTCCCTTATCGCGCGCTCCCGGCTGGCGATCACGGCATCGTTGGCCCGCATGTACAGCGGAAACGACGGTTGAAATTCCCCCGTCACCGGGTCCCGCAGCGCCGCCTCGCCGATCTGGATGTACTTCTCCTTCGCCATGATTACACCGCCTTTTCCTTCTCGGCTGTCTGTGCTATAATCCCTGTGAAGGGAGGTGAAACTGTGTCCTTGCTTTGGTATCAGGTGGATATGCGTCCTTTGCCGGAGGATGAACGGGATAAGCTCTGTGATCTGCTGGATCAGCACTATTCCTTTACCGGTCTTTCTCTGACAAAGGAGCCGCATGTATACACCTTTTTCCTTGAGGATGATGTTAATCCGGCGTCGATTCCTGGCTTGTCCTCAAAGCTGCTTCGTCGGCTGTCATAAACGTTGTTATCCTCATTTTCTTCTTCTGCGGGTCGTATTCCAGTACGATCCGCGATTTCTTGTTCCACTCGCTCCCGAGTACAACCAGCCTCGCGATCTCCCGCAGGATGACGAATGTGTTTGAATAGAGGGTAACGTGTCCCGTTTCGATGTATTCGCTCCCGTTCATCTGCTACACCACCTTTTCTGTTTCGACGTCCATTTCATCGTCACAAAGCAACTGCCCGATTGAACACTTGTACAGCTCGGCGATAGCTGGCAGCTTGTCGGCGCGCGGCTTCGCTTTCCCCGTCTCCCACTTCGCCACCGTCGAACGATCAACAAGCAGCGCCGCCGCCACATCTTCCTGTAGCAGCCCTGCCTTGATCCGCCGCTTTGCGAATAAGTTCATTCTCAATTCTCCTTCTGTGTGACGATTCTTCACTTTTATATTGCATTATAAGTGATGTTTCTTCACTTGTCAATATATAAAGTGAAATTTCATCACTCTATTGCAAAGTGAAATAATTTCACTTATAATTGACACAGAGGTGAAACAAATGCGACTCAAGGAGTTACGACAAGAGCGCTCGCTATATCAAAAAGATATTGCCGCGCATCTTGGCATTGATAGGACCACATATGTCAAATACGAAAAGGAAAGCAGCGAGCCTCCCATTGCTACGCTCATAGAATTATGTCGCTTTTATTCTGTCACTATGGATTATTTGCTTGGAGTGACTGACATAAAATGCCAGAATGATTTATCACACGATTTTAATGAAACAGAAGTCAAACTCATAGAGAATTTCCGTTCTCTCAACAAACAGGGAAAGGAATATATCCTGCAAACCATGGCCATGTCCGTCAGCATATATAAAAATGACACTGTTCCCGACGTGGAGAATCTTTGAAACAGATTAAAGAAGAGGAGTGCTGCATATGTTCAATACCATGCTTCCGCAACAGGACATGACAATCCTTGCCTGCCCAATAGACAAAGTATACAGCGCCGCGCTTTGCGCCGCCAATGAACGGGGTAAGGTTAAGACAAGCGACGAAACATTGCACCGCATCACCTATACGACAGGTGTGTCTCTGGCTTCATGGGGGAGATTGGTTACGGTCCAGCTTGTGCCCTATATGGAGAACACCCAGGTAATCGTCAGTTCACAGTTGAAAACGTCAGCAGGCTCCCGCTCGGCTTCCGCCATTGTTTTCTCTACCAAAGAGAATAAAATGGAGATCGAGAAATTCATGGGTTTGCTTTCGCAATATGTCTATTGATATACGGAGGTGACATTATGGCTTGGATATGGGAAATGAACAGCATAGACGAGAGCAGATTCACACGCGCGCTGAAGGAAAAGCCCGCCAGCATTGACGGGCAAACGGAAAAAGCCTCTTTCGACGGAGATCACGGCAGCTATACCTGCACCCTCTCCCACTGCGATTGCCAGGACTTCACGATGCGCCTCAAGGGCAAGCAGCCCTGCAAGCACATCCTCGCGCTCGGGATCGCGCTCGGTGCATACGATCCAGACGCGGTAAAGCGCATGTTTGACGGTCGGCGTGCCGTTGACGAGCTGTCGCGAGCGTATGGCCACTATTACCTGTTCCATGCGCCCGTCATGGCGGATGCAGAATATGATGCGCTCAAGCGTAAGTGGTCGGATTTGCTTCCTTCGGATTGAAATAAACCGTGAAGCAGCAAACTGTCTACGCGGCCACCTACTGCCGCTACTCCTCCCACGGCCAGACGGAACAGTCCATCGAAGGGCAGCTCCGCGATAACTATGCCTTTGCCCAGCGGGAGGGCTATACCATCGTCGCCGAGTACATAGACCGCGCCCGCACGGGACGCAGCGACAATCGCGACGACTTCCAGCGCATGATCGCCGACGCCGCGAAAAAGCAGTTCTCCGTCATCATCGTCTGGAAGGTGGACCGCTTTGCCCGCAACCGCTATGACAGCGCCATGTATAAGGCGCGCCTGAAAAAGTATGGTGTGCGCGTCATCTCAGCGACGGAGAGCCTGTCCGACACGCCTGAGGGCATCATCCTGGAGGGTATGCTGGAATCCATGGCGGAATACTACTCCGCAAACCTGTCCGTCAACGTCAAGCGCGGCCAGCGGGAAACCGTCGCCAAGGGGAAATACTGCGGCGGAATGATCCCATATGGCTATAGGACCCAGGACGGCAAGCTCGTCCCGGACGAAAAGACCGCGCCGGTGATCCGCTATGTCTTCGAGCAATACGCCCAGGGCACGCCCAAGAAGGAGATCATCGAGACCCTTACGCGCCGGGGCGTCAAGTCGCCGATGGGAAAGCCGCTCGGCATATCCTCATTCCAGCGGGCCCTGCGAAACACAGTCTATTATGGGGATTTTGTGTTCAAGGGCAAGGTCGTCGAAGGGTGTGCCACGCCCATCATAAGCAAGGATCTGTTCGATCAGGTGCAGGCAAAGCTCAATACTGTCGCCCACGCCCCGGCAGCGGCAAAGGCCCAGGTGGAATACATGCTGCGCGGCAAGGCTTTTTGCGGCCATTGTGGCGCGCCAATGGTCGGGGAGAGCGGACGGGGCAAAGGCGGGGCCATATACAATTATTATGCCTGCGCCAATCGGAAAAAGCTGCATACCTGTAAAAAGAAGAACGAGCGCAAGGAGTCGGTCGAGTTCTGGATCGTACAGAAAACCGTCAATTACATCCTTGCGCCCGAAAATCTGTCCGAAGTGTCCCGCGCCGTCGTGGCGGAGTACAACCGCGAGTTTTCGTCGGGCAAGGTCGCCGAAATGGAGTGCGAGCTGAACCGCATCGAGCGCGAGTTGAATAATCTGGTCGACAGCCTGGCCGAAGCCCCGAAGATCACGCACAAGCGCATCTATGAGAAGATGGAATCGCTGGAGAACCAGAAGGCGGACCTTGAGGAAGACCTGGTCAAGCAGAAGATCGCCTGCGGCATCCGATATACGGAAGAAGAAGTGCGCGCCTGGATTAAAGACTTCTGCGACGGGGATATTAACGACGAGGCATACCGCCGCAAGATTATCGAGCGGCTTGTGAACACAGTCTTTCTCTATGATGATTTCGCCGTCATATTCTACAATTTCCCCGGCGGCAAGACCACGGTTTCCTATTCCGATATGCTCTCATCCCTGCAATCCGCCAACACTCCCTCCTCGGAGTGTTCGGATTTGAATCGACCTCTCCTGCCAAATGAAAGCAGCGTGTCGCAAAAGACAGGCTGTTTTCTTTATGCTGTTTTACCAATGCGCTGTACATTTCTTCAAAGACGTCGCCGTATAGATGCACGTATATATGGAGCCTAATGGAAGGAGCCGTCTCAAAATGACGTGAAGAGGTCAATTTGAGGCAGCCCCTTTTGCTCAGATAGACCGTGGCTTACCGGGTGATGATATCCACCGGCACATTAAAGATCTTGGCGACCTTCAGCAGTGTGTCGATATGTCTGCCCACGCCGGCGGCCATGTGATGAGTCGGGCCGGCCTCGCTCCACCTGTCGCAGAATTCCGCCGCGGAGCAGCTGAAGCGCATACGCATGTTGGTATCGCCGAACATGAAGATGGGGCCTTCCTCGTTGACGCCCTCGGCCACCACGAACTTGAAGTGGCCGTCCTTGTCCTGGGTGATGCCCAGGAAAGTGATGGGCTGGTTCACGGGCGGATAGAACTGGGTCAGGTACCCGCCGCCGGTCTTGCCGTGGAACACGGGCACAATCTTCATGGTGGGCTTTCTGGCCTGGGAGATGTCCGCGTCGCCGGAGCCGGAATGGCCGATGATACAGATATCCTCGTTGAAGTCGATGGAATACATCTCCGAAAGCTGGCCGGTGCCGCAGATGGTCTTCATGATGCTCATGGCCATGGCCACCTTCATGTCGCCCTCCACGGCGCAGGCGGTGCCCTGCTTGATGAGCATGGAGAAGGCCGGGATCAGCATGGAGTCCAGCTTGCCGGCCACGCCCTGGGCAAAGCCGTCGTAGTGGCTGGCCACCAGGCCCAGTTGCTCGTCCCTGACCCACTGCTCAAAGGCCACGACGTACTTCGCCATGTCCCAGACCTTTTCCACGCTTCCGCCGCCCTCGATGTCGAAGGTATTGAGGATGTCCTCGGCCTTGGCGCGGATGGCATCCTCATCGGTGATGTTATCGGCAATGGCCCACATCTTCTCCCAGTCGAACTGCTTGGTGTACAGGAACATGCGGTGATAGAGGTTGGTCTCGTCGATGTAAAGGTCCATCATGCCTGGATAGGGACGGCCGATCTGGGCGATGTTGGTGTCCCGGAAGCGGCGGCGCACTTGCGCGGCGCGGCACCAGTCCTCGATCTCCGCCTGGAGGTGGGGATCGCCGCCCTCGTCCACGCCGGTGATGACCGCGTGGCGCTTGCCGGCGCGCTCCAGGTCAGCTACCATCTCGCCCACCGCGCCGCAGGCGTACAGCTCGCCCAGCCAGGTGGGGGTATCGGTGGTGGCGTACTCAGGGGCGCGCTTCTTCTGCACGTTCACCAGCACCACGGGCACGTCCAGATCCCGCACGGCGGGCAGCATGTTATAAGAGGTGGCATAGGTGAGAAGCTGCAAAATCACCAGGTCCACGTCCGCGGCGCGGAATTTGTCACCCGCCGCCATCGCCAGCTCCTTTGTGGTGACGATGCCGCCGTCGATCAGCTCCACGGAATCCGGGATGCGCGTCTTGAACTTCGCGTACTGGGCCTCAAACTCGGGCACCAGCGAGGGGAACTGGGGCAGATACGCGCCCAGCGCGATGGCAAACACGCCCACGCGCGCTTTGGTGTTGACCAGCATAGTCATTCCTCCTGTTTGTGTTTTCTGTGAACAGCACTCCTGAGCGGAACGCTGTATTAACTTGTGCCTATTATTATAACACGCATTTGCCCGCACTTCAAGATTTCAAAAGCAAGTCATCCAATTTGTTTTACGGCGCGGCGTTTGCGGTTGCCAAGGGACGTTTTATCTGTTATAATGGCATTGTTTTACGGCGCGGCGCGCCGAATTGCATGGAACATACAACAATCTATTGAAAGGAATACCGATATGAATCTGGCCATACTCATCGATGCCGAGAACATACTGCCCGCCCACGCCGACCAAATTTTTTCCCATGCCGCCTCTCTGGGCACCGTGGTTTACAAGGAGATATACGGTGCGGGCCAGGCCCTGACCACCTGGGTGGAGCCCGTTCTCAAATACGCCCTGCACCCCAATCTGACCATCCGGGCCAGCAAGGGCAAGAATTCCTCCGATATCGCGCTGGTCATCGGCGCGATGGACCTGCTGGCCGCGGGCGGTCTGGACGCGGTGATCATCGCCTCCAGCGACAGCGATTTTTCCGCCCTTTCCGTGCGCCTGCGCAACGCCGGGATCGAGGTTATCGGCATGGGCACCGAGAAGGCGAACCCCCTTTGGCGCACCGCCTGCTCCAGCTTCGTACCCTTCCAGCCGCCCAAGCCGGCCCAACAGAGCAAGCCGGCCCCCGCTCCCAAGAGCGCCCAGCAGCAACCCAAGCAGCCTCAAAAGCCGGCGCAGCCCCAGCAAAAGCCCGCGCACCCGCAAAAGCAGGAAGCCGCGGCGGCCGCAAGCGCCCCCGCCCAGAAGCCGGGCGTGGCCGCGACCCACGGCGAACGCGCCGGCATCATCCGGGAATTCATATCTGCCCAGCTGGCTGCGAACGGCGGAAGGATGCAGTCCAACAGCCTGTTCACCGCGCTGAACAACCTGCCTGAGTATCGGGTGGACCAGCAGCGTTCCCGCCGCCGCCCGCTGAACTATCTGACGCGTCAGTATTCCGACGCCTTCGACTTTGAGGAGGGCAGCGACGGCAACAGCTGGGTTTCCTTCCACACGGGTGAAGCGGCCAAGGACGAACCCATCGAGCAGGCCGCACCCGCCGGGGAGGACGCTCCCATCGAGCAGGCCATTCCCGCCGGGGAGGACGCTCCCATCGAGCAGGCCGCACCCGCCGGGGAGGACGCATCCATCGAGCAGGCCGCACCCGCCGAGCAGGACGCTCCCGCCGCGCCGCGCAAATCCAGGAACCGCAGGCGCTCCTCCGCCCCTGCGGAGCCCGAAGCACCCGAAGCGCCGGAGGAGGTTCTTGAAGAGAACGGCGCGCAGGAGCCCGTCTCTGAACGCCAGCCGGCATATGAGCCCGACGACGCCTCCGACATGTCCGGGGAGGAGCCTGCCGACCCGCTGAAGCTGCTCATGGACGCGGGGCTTGAGGAGGATGTGGCCAGCCAGATCGTGGTGATCTTCACCGAAAGCACCAATCTGCGGGAGGCCTACAACAAGCTGCGGGCAACCTTCGGCAACACCACCGGCCGGGAATACTATCAGAAGGTCAAGGAGATCGCCGGGGCGCAGTGACGCCGCGACGGACCGAGGGATCATTTGGGGGGACGCGCCCATGCGCGTCCCCCCACGTTTATTTATTCTCTTTCTTCCCGTCCGCCTCGCGCTTCTTTTTCAGCGCGTCCCTGCGCCTCTGCGCCCTGATGTACACATAGAGCGCGTCGAAGGGGCCGATCACCATGCAGACGAGCAGCACGATTCCATACCAGAGCACGATCTCACCTCCGCGGGCCCGACCTGTCGCGCAGAGACGGTATCACAGCCTTTTTGCGCAGATATGCCATGAAGAGCAGGCACAGCACGATTTGCAGCGACGAGGAAAAGGGCGTCGCCAGGCCGATGTGAAACAGCGACACCGGCGTCCGACGGCTCATCAGCCAGGACACCGGCACGCGCACGCAGAACGCGCTGACGATGCCCTGGAGCATCACAAAGCGGGTCATACCGATGCCGTTGTAGAAGCCGATGAAGCAGAAGAACACGGGCGTAAGCAGGCAGTCGATGCCGTAGGATTTCAGATAGTCCGCCGCCGCGGCGACCACCCGGGCATCCCCGGAAAACAGCCCCGCCAGCAAATCGCCGTGGAAGAAGGCCAGGTAGAACATGACAATGGCGATCAGGAAGGACACCGTGATGCCATAGCGCAGCGCCTTCACAGCCCGGTCGTAGCGGTTTGCCCCCGCGTTCTGCGCGACGAACGCTGCCATGGCCTGGGAGAAGCTGGAGGGCACCAGCATGATGAAACCGCACACCTTTTCCGCCACGCCGACCCCCGCCGAGGGCACGACACCCAGGGAGTTCACGATGGCCTGTATCACCAGGAAGGACACACCCACCAGCAGGTCCTGGAGCGCGATGGGCAGGCCCAGCCCCACCACCTGGCCGACCACTTCCCGGTTGAAGCGAATGTGCGCCCTTTCCAACCGGAAGGGCAGGCGCTTTTTGCGAATGAGCATGAGGGAGATAGCCACGCTGACAGCCTGGGCCGCGACGGTGGCGATGGCCGCGCCGGCGGCGCCCATGTGCAGCGCCGCCACCAGCAGCAGATCCCCCGCGATGTTGCAGGCACAGGCGATGGCCACGGTGATCAGCGGCGTGGCAGAATCCCCGATGCCCCGGAAAACGCTGCCAATGAGATTGTAGGCGATGATCACCAGCGTACCCGCGCCACAGATGCGCACATAGGCCACAGTCAGGTCAAAGGCGCCCGCCGGGGCCTGCATGATCCGGGCGATGCCCGTGGCCCCGGCGACGATCAAAAGCGTCATTGCCGCGCCAATGAGCGCGAACAGCACCACGCACGCGCCGACGGTCTGCCCGCCCTTTTGGCCGTTGCCCTCGCCAATCTGCCGCCCCAGCAGGATGGTCGCGCCCATGGCGAGGCTGGAAACCAGATTGGTGAGCGTCATCATGATGTGTGAGCCCGTGGACACCGCGGAAACATCCGCGGGCGTGCCGAAGCGTCCCACCACCAGCAGGTCCACCGCGCCGTACATCGACTGTAAAAACAGCGCCAGCAGCACGGGCAGGGCGAATTTCACCAGCGGCGCCAGTATTCTGCCCTCGATAAAGCTGTTTTGCCGTTCAATTTGCTCCATAGGCTTCCTCCGGCCAAATCGGTATCGCGCATCGGAGCCTTGAAAAAGCCGGATAAGACGCGGGCATCCCAGCCCGCCATCTTATCCGGCATATTGATTTTCGGCGTCAAGGCCGATCAATCTACCCTCCGATGAACAGCCCTATTATACCGCAGACGGAGGAAAATGTCAAACCGTCACAGGCTATTGACGTACTTCACAGCCTCGGTGGCGGCCATGGCGCCGTCGGCAGTGGCGGTCACCAGCTGCCTGAGCGCCTTGGCGCGGTTGTCCCCGGCCACGAAAACGCCTTCCGTACCGGTGTGGCAGTCCTCTCCGGCCACCACATAGCCGGCTTCGTCCAGCTTCACCACATTGGCGAAATTCTGGTTCTCCGGCACGCGCCCCACCGCCACGAACAGCCCGTTCAATTCGATGGTCTGCACGCTGCCGTCCAGCTTGTTCGTCACCTCGATGGCCTTCAGGCGCTTTTCGGCGATGAGCTTCGTCACATTGCTGTTGTAGACGAACGTCACATTGCCCTTTTCCTTCAGCCGCCGCACGGTGGTCTCCTCGCCGCGGAAGCTGTCGCGCCGGTGGATGAGATAGACGGTCTTGGCAATGTCCGCCATATACAGAGCGTCCTCCAGGGCGGTGTTGCCGCCACCTACCACCGCTACCACCTTGTTGCGATAGAAGTTGCCATCACAGGTGGCGCAGTAGGACACGCCCCGGCCCACCAGCCGGTCCTCGTCCTCCACGCCCAGCTTTCGGTTCTCAGAGCCCGTGGCCAGGATGACGGCCTTCGCCGTGTAGGTGCCCTTGGGGGTGACGACCACCTTCGCCCCGTCCTGCTCGCGCAGCTCCACGGCCTTTTCAAAGGCGAACTCCGCGCCCAGCCCCTTGGCCTGCTCGTAGACCTTTTGCGAGAAGTCATAGCCGGAAATATGGGCTTCGACGGGATAGTTTTCAATGTCCGGCGTGTTGAGAATCTGTCCGCCGCAGCTGAGCGCCTCCAGCACAAGCACGGTCTTTCCCGCCCTGCGGGCGTAGATCGCGGCGGTCATGCCGGCGGGACCGCCGCCGACGACCACGATATCATACATGCTTCAGCCCTCCACCAGCTCGGCGATGGCGTCCTTGGGGATCAGCCCGACGCTGCGGTTGACCTCCTCGCCACCCTTGAACACCACCAGGCAGGGAATGGAGGTGACATCGTATTCATCGGCCAGCTCGTCCTCGGCGTCAATGTCGATGGACACGATCTTGTAGGCGGGGTTCGCGGCGGCCAGCTCATCCAGCATGGGCTTCATAGCCCTGCAGGGGCCGCACCAGCCGGCGTTGAAATCGGCCAGCACGGGTACGTCGCTCTTGAGGACCTCGGCGTCAAAATTGGACTTGGTTACTTCGATGACAGACATGGCTCTTATCTCCTTTTCTTATTCTGCGCGCTTACAGCAGCGCGGCGATATCGCTTTCAAAGCTCATGGGATCACTGGTGGGATTGAAGCGCTTGACGACGTTGCCCTCCCGGTCCACCAGGAACTTGGTGAAATTCCACTTGATGTCGTTGGGCTTTTTGCAGGTGGTGCTGATTTTGGCGATCATGGCCATGGCCGCCTTGTTCTTCATGCCCTCCACCTTCTCGTCGGGCTGGACCTGCTTCAGGAAGGTGTACAGCGGCTCCTCAGTTTCGCCGTTCACGTCGATCTTCGCCAGCTGGTCGAACCGGGTCTGATACTTGGCAGTGCAGAATTCGTGAATCTCGCTCTCGTCGCCGGGGGCCTGGTGCCCGAACTGGTTGCAGGGGAAGTCCAGGACCTCGAGGCCCTGATCATGGTACTTCTCATACAGCTTCTCAAGCGCCTCATACTGGGGGGTAAAGCCGCAACCCGTGGCGGTGTTGACGATCAGCAGCACCTTGCCCTTGAGGTCGGCCAGGTTCAGGGTAGCGCCCTTGCGGGCCTTGACGGTGTAATCATAAATGCTCATGATGAAAGCCTCCTTCATTTCGTTCGCAAATCAATTGTATCAAATTAAATTGTGCTTGTCAATATTTGTCGCGGGCGCGTGCCGTTAATTTCCAGTTAATTTGAAATCAACCAAAGCAAGACGCGCGGGGAGCGCGCCGAAGAACGGCCCGCTCCCCTATCCTGTCCGAATCCCGCGTCGCCGATACGCGGCGCGTCAGCCCGCCGCGTTCAGCTGCGGCGTGTTTTTGTGCAGTATATCCATAAATTCCTCGCCGGTGATGGTCTCATGCTCATACAGGTACTTTGCCAGCGCGTGAAGCTGCTGGGCGTTTTCCTCGAGGATGTGATACGCCTTTTCATACTGGGCGGAAATCAGCGCGCGCACCACCTGGTCGATGTGGTTGGCGGTCTCCGCGGAGCAGGCCAGCGTGGTATCGCCGCCCAGGTACTGGTTGGTCAGCTGCTCCATGGCCACCATGCCGAACTCGTCCGACATGCCGTAGCGGGTGATCATGGCCCGGGCCAGCCGGGTGGCCTGCTCGATATCGTTGGAGGCGCCGGTGGTGATCTGCTTGAAGATCAGCGCCTCAGCGGCGCGCCCGCCGGTAAACGTGGCGATCTTGTTTTCAAGCTCCTCCTTGGTCAGCAGGAAATGCTCGTTTTCCTCCACCTGCATGGTATAGCCCAGCGCGCCGGATGTGCGCGGGATGATGGTGATCTTGTGGACGGGGGCGGATTCGCTCTGCTTCGCCGCCACCAGTGCGTGGCCGATCTCGTGATAGGCCACCACCATCTTCTCCCTGTCGCTCATCACGCGGTTCTTCTTCTGATAGCCCGCGATGATGACCTCCACGCTCTCCTCCAGGTCGGCCTGGGTCACCAGCCTGCGCCCGTCGCGCACGGCCCGGAGCGCGGCCTCGTTGACGATATTGGCCAGCTCCGCGCCGCTGGCGCCGGAGGCCGCCCGGGCCACGGCGGAAAAGTCGATGTTCTTTTGCATCTGCACCTTCTTGGCGTGGACCTTCAATATGGCCTCGCGGCCCTGCAAATCAGGCAGCTCCACGGGCACGCGCCGGTCAAACCGCCCCGGGCGCAGCAGCGCCGGGTCGAGGCTCTCGGGCCGGTTGGTGGCCGCGAGAATTACCACGCCCTTGGAGCCGTCGAAGCCGTCCATCTCGGTCAGCAGCTGGTTCAGGGTCTGCTCCCGCTCGTCGTTGCCGCCGATGCGCCCGTCGCGCTTGCCGCCGATGGCATCCACCTCGTCGATGAACACGATGCAGGGCGCCTTCTCGTTGGCCTGTTTGAACAGATCGCGCACCTTGGCCGCGCCCATGCCCACGAACATCTCCACGAATTCAGAGCCGGAGATGGAGAAGAAGGGTACGTTCGCCTCGCCTGCCACGGCCTTGGCCAGCCGCGTCTTGCCCGTGCCGGGAGGGCCAACCAGCAGCGCGCCCTTGGGCATCTTCGCGCCGATTTCCTCGTATTTCTTGGGATTGTGCAAAAAGTCCACGATCTCCGAGAGGATCTCCTTGGCCTCGTCCTCCCCCGCCACATCGTCAAACTTGATGCCGCTGGTGGACTTGACATAGATCTTCGCGTTGCTCTTGCCCATGCCGAACATCATGCTGCCCGCGCCGCCGCCGGCCTTTTCCACCAGCTTTTTGCTGAAATACTGGCCCAGTCCGATCATGATGACGAGGGGCAGCGCCCAGGAGATCAAAAAGGACAGTATGGGCGACATTTGCTCCACGATCTGGCTGGCAAACTTCGCGCCGGAGGCGTACAGCCGCTGTGTCAGATCCGGGTCGTTCATCAGGCCCGTCTTATACAGCTTGTTTTCCGCGTCGGTGAACAGAATCTGATTGTCCTCGACCATGACCTCGTTGATCTTCTTTTGCTCCGTCATGGACATGAACTCATCATAGGTCACCTCCGTCACCCGCGGGCTGAACAGCAGCGGGGCGACAAAGCTGTTGAACAACACGATGGCCAGCAGCGCCAGCGCGTAATAGAACATCAGCGGTTTTCTGGGTTTCTTGACCTCGTTCACGATAGCACCTTCCTTCATTGTACAAAGGCAGTATACAACCCTATTATAAACTATATGTCAACGCAATGTCAAGGAAAGTCAAAAAAAGACAGATATCCAGTGGCATGTCCCTCCACAAATAATATGCGTCGGTTGCGCATATACTACCCGTAAAAAAAGAAGGAGCGTGTCCCATGAACCCATTTGAATTATCGTCAAAAAGCCCGGAATCGCTGATCCTGAACTGGCAGCAGATGACGGGCGTGCCCTACGACAAGAACGCCGTTGACCCCTACACCCGCTGCCGGGTAATCCTGATGAACGGCACAGAATTTGAGGCCGTGTGGTACTCCCATCAGTTTTCCCGGCACTGTTCCGACAACGAGCTTCGGCGGCAAATCGCGCTGCTGCGCCGCCTGGAGCAGCAGCAGCAAAAGCTGGTGGCCAGCCTCAAGCCCGCGGACGAGGCGATTCTTGCGCACACCATCGGCTATGAACAGCTGGCGGTTGACCTGACGGCAGCGCTGGCCCAGCGGGAGGACAACCCCTATGTGAAGCAGGCCCTGGATTTCGCGCTTCTGGAGGACTTCGACCACCTTTACCGCTATGCGGACCTGATGGAATTTGACGACAAAAGGCACGCGGAAGAGCTGGTGGGCCGCTACACCGAAATCATGCCCGGCCGCCCCACCATCGCCCACCACCGGCACCCCTACGATTCCGTCAAGTTCCACATCCGAAACCGCACCGCCTCGCCCCAGACCCGGCTGTGTACGGCCATCATCACCGCCGCGGAGCAGCAGACGATGAATTATTATATGAACGTGGCCGGGTTCTATCCCACCGCCTGGGGGCAGAAGCTGTACCGGGAGATCGGCATGGTGGAGGAACAGCACGTCACCCAGTACGGCAGCCTCCAGGATACCGACCAGACCTGGCTGGAGGGCTGTCTCAACCACCAGTACACGGAATGCTATCTGTACTGGTCGGCCATGGAGACGGAGACGGATCCGCGGATCAGAGACGTCTGGGCACAGCTGTTTGAGCAGGAGGTCAGTCACCTGCACTTCGCAGCGGAGCTTCTGGAGACCTACGAGGGCAAGGAGGCCGCGCAGATCATCCCCGACGGCGCCTTCCCGGATGCGCTGAGGCTAACGGGCAACATCGAATACGTGCGCGGCGTGCTGGGCGGCACGGTGTGCGACACCGCCCTGCGGGAGGACTGGACGAACGTGAACGACCTGAACTCCCGCGCGGATTTCTTCCGCTATCAAGGCGTCGTGAACGCGGATATCGGGGGCGTGGAGAGTCACGCGATCATCGAAAGGGTCATCGATCGGGACGGGACCGATTACCGCTTTGAAACCGCGCCGAACCCCGTGCCCGCCCTGCGCAGCCGCACCCAGGACAACACCAGCGTCGGCCGCGTCCAGGGCACGCCCTGCTGAGTACAATCGTTTGTCGACGCCATCCTTCGGATGTCGCCGACCCGGAAAACGTTCCGTTTTCCTGATCATGTACAACCCCAAATAACGCGGAGGCTCCGCCGGGAGCCTCCGCGTTATATCCTCATAATTTGGTTTGTGCCTTATTCCTGCGCCGGCTCCTCGGCCTCGACAGCCTCGTCGGTGCTGCCGATGAGGATCACATCGCCGCCGTCGCTCCGGAGGCCGTCCGTGCCGGATTTAAGCGCATCGCGCATCTGGCTGCCGATGCGGGATTTCAGGTCGTCGTTTTCGCCGTTGAACAGCGCCTCGCCCGTCCTGGTGGCGACATCGCCCAGGGCGTCCATGAGCAGCTTGATCTGGTTCAGATAGTAATTATAGCTCTCGCCGAAGGTCTTGACCGTGCTGGTCACATAATCCCTGTTGGCCTGGCGGTTGTTCCGAATTTCATTTTCCAGGTTGTGGCGTTGAAGCGCTGCGTCGCGGGCAAAATCCTGCTCCGCCTGCTCCCGGGATTCATCAAACTCCCGGTTCTTGCGGGTGTACAGGTCCTTCAGGCCCTCGTATTCCGCCCTGGATGCGCTGGCATCGGCCTTCAGCTGTTCCAGGTCAAAGTCGTTCAGCTGTTCCTCCAGCTCGGAAATCCGCCGGTTCGCGCTCTCCAGGCTTTGCGCCAGCTCGCTCTTTTCAGCCGTTTCCTTGCTCAGCTTCGATTGCAGCTCGCTCAGCTGAGTCTCCAGCTCCTGTATCCTTTTGCTTCCGAACATCTGATCATCCTCCCGTAGCTTAATTGAACGCGAAACCTCCGCCCACGCAGCGGTCTGCGCCTGTCTGTTTACTATTATACATAAACGTAATCAAAATGTCCATAATCAGTTATAACATTTTTCGACACGGTCCGGCGTCCCCTGATTGTCAAAAAATAATCCGTTTCGCGTCATTTGATTTGAGTTTGATCATGCTATAATGGAACTCCACCACATCACCGGGAGGCGCTTTGCATGGCCGTCAGTTACTTTCTCCTTTGGAGGCTTCTTGAAAAGCGGGGCTACGCGCGCAAGGATGTCATCTGGCTGGCAGGCATCAGCGAAAGCACCTACCGCAAGCTGCTGGCCGGGGACACGGTTCGCATGGATGTGCTGGAGCGCGTTTGCAGGGCGCTGAACGTGGATATCGGGGATATTTGCAGCTTCAAGCGGCTCCGCTGAGCGTTGCAGACCATTGCTTCCATATAAAGTCATCATATTGTGCCAACCGCGTGCCTCCCTTCTGTGCTATAATACACTACAGCACATTCCGGGAGGGTTTTATGTTCATCTGCTCCAACAGACACAACCGAATCAAGATAATGCGCATTGCCGCGGCGCTGCTCATCGCCCTGGCCATGTTCCATTTCTGCGCCGTCGCGGAAGAAGCCGTCGACGGCGCGGCACAGGCGGAATACCTTGACCGGCAATCCGATTCCCTGCGCGCGGCCCAGCGGCGGCTTATCGACCTGGGCTATCTGCGCGGCGGCGCGGACGGCGTTTACGGTCCCAAGACCGAAGAGGCGCTGCAAAAATACCAGGGCGAAAACGGCCTTGAGCCCACCGGGCACCTGGATAGCGAGACCTTCCGACTGCTGACGCAGGTCGATCCCAAGAGTGCCTCCGCCAAGGATATCCAGCAGAGGCTGATCGATTTGGGCTATTTGCAGGGCACGGCGGACGGCGTCATCGGCCCGCGCTCCACCGAGGCCATCCAGCTTTTTCAGCGTCTGAACGGCCTGCCCGTCAGCCAGAAGGCGAACGATGCCACGCTTGCGCGGCTGTTCTCCGAGGAGGCGCTGGCGGTTCCCGCAAGCCTTTCCAGCGGCAGCCGCGGCGAGGCCGTGGAGAACCTCCAGCGGCAGCTGCTCCGCTTCGGCTTCTTCGACGGCGAGGTGGACGGCAGCTACGGCCAAAGCACCACCGCCGCCGTGCGGGATTTCCAGCAGCACCTGATCGACCAGGGCTATACCGACGGCATCGAGGTGAGCGGCGTCGCTTCCCCGCTGACCCAGTTCTGCCTGTTCAACGAGCGCTATTCCACCTATCTGAGGGATGTCACCGCCGATATCAGCGACAGCGAGGCCCTGCGCATTGAGCGCAGGCTGTTCCGCCTGGGCTACACCGACCTGCCCGCGGACGACACGCTGGACGAATGTTCCCTGGCCGCGCTGGAGCTGTTTAAGCAGCAGACGGGCATCATCACCTTCGCCACCGCGGACCGGGAGATCATCGACGCGCTGTTTTCGGAATCCGCCCCCGCGGCCTCGCATTGCGTGCCCCACGCCATCGCCTTCGGCGACAGCGGCACGGTGGTCGGCGACGTGGAAGCGGCGCTGGTGCGCGGCGGTATGATGATCAAATACCCCACCGGGACCTATGGCAGCGGCATGGAGGAGGCGGTAGAGCGGCTCTACGTCTATTTGCAGGAGCAAAAGGACCCCAGCGCCGAGCTGTATGCCGACGCCAAGGCCCTGAGCATGGAGGCTGTTCGCAAATTGCAGGAGGGACTGCTGGAGAACCGCTTCGACAACACCAGCGGAACCGCCGAAATCAAGCGGATGCAGAGCCGGCTGTATACGCTGTTCTATCTGCCGAAGGCCGGCATCGACGGAAAGCTGGGCCGGGACACCCGCAACGCGCTGAAGGCCTTCCAGACCGCCAACGGTCTGGCCGAGTCAGGCACCACCGACGCGGCCACCCAGAGCGTGCTGTTCACCGAAGCCGCCCTGCCGAAGCCCTATGCCCACCGCATAGAGGTCAGCATCGACAAGCAGCAGGTGTATGTCTACGCTCTGAACGAGCAAAAGGGCTACGACCTTGTTGAAACCTTCACCTGCTCCACCGGCCTGAACAACACCACGCCCCGGGGCGTGTTTCTGGACGGCCATCCCATGAACCGCTGGCACCACTTCATAAAGTTCAACTGCTGGGCGCAGTATTCCTTTGAAATCACCGGCGATATCATGTTCCACTCCGTGCTGTACAGCACCAACAGCGAAAAGAGCCTGCGCTCCGGGTCGCTGTACGCCCTGGGCAACCCCGCCTCCCACGGCTGCGTCCGGCTGGCGGTGGAGGACGCGAAATACCTGTTCGAGCATTGCAAGCGCGGCCAGGTGGTCATCGTCATCTACTGAAAGCATCCGCCCATGAAAAGAGCGGCGCGCATTTCTGCGCGCCGCCTTTTTGCGCCTGTCACTTCTTATCAAAGGCCGCCTCGTCCGCTCTGCGGATCTGGGCGCGCTTGATCTTGCCGCCCACGGTCTTGGGCAGCTCGTCCACGTATTCGATGACACGGGGATATTTGTAGGGCGCAGTCAGCTTCTTGACATGGTTTTGCAGCTCCCGGGTCAGCTCCGGGGAGGGGGTATAGCCCTTGGCCAGCACCACGGTGGCCTTGACCACCTGGCCGCGCACGGGATCCGGCGCGCCGGTGATGGCACACTCCACCACGGCGTCATGGGCAATCAGCGCGGATTCCACCTCGAAGGGCCCGATGCGATAGCCGGAGCACTTGATCACATCGTCGTTGCGGCCCACAAAACGGTAATAGCCGTCGCTGTCCCGCCACAGCACATCCCCCGTGTTGTAGCCCACGCCGCCCAGGTTCTCCTCGGTCATCTCCGGGTTCTTGTAATAGCCCGTGAACAGGCCCACCGGCGGGCGATGCTTCACGTCCATGATGGTGAGGGAGCCCTCATCGCCGTCCTCGCAGATATTGCCGTCGGCGTCCAGCAGCTGGATATCAAACAGGGGGTTCGGCTTGCCCGTGGAACCCTGGATGGGCTCGAACCATTCGCTGCCGAAGTTTGCGATCAGCACCGGGCCCTCGCTCTGGCCGAAGCCCTCGTAGATCTGGTGACCCACCTTCTCCTTCCACTGCTTCACCACCTCTGGGTTCAGCGGCTCGCCCGCCGTGGCGCAGTGGTGCAGACAGGAAAGGTCATACTTTGAAAGGTCCTCCTGGAGCATAAAGCGGTACATGGTAGGCGGCACGCAGAAGGTGGTCACACGGTACTTTTCCACCTTGCTAAGCAGGTTCGCGGGGTTGAACTTGCCCACCATGTCATAACAGAATATGGTGGCCCCGCAGATCCACTGGCCGTAGATCTTGCCCCAGCCGAACTTCGCCCAGCCGGAATCCGACACGCTCATATGCAGCCGGTTTTCCTCCACATGCTGCCAGTACTTCGCGGTGACGATGTGGCCCAGGGGGTAGGCGAAATTGTGCTGCACCAGCTTTGGCATACCCGTGGTGCCGCTGGTAAAGTACACCAGCATGACATCGTTCCAGCGGGTGGCCTGATCGCCCGTGGGCCGGGCGAAGGTCTCCGGGAATCTTTCCATTTCGGCGTGCAGATCCAGCCAGCCCTCCCGGGGCGCGCCCACCAGGATCCTGTTTTCAAGGGATTCGATTTCCGGCGCGGCGGCCTCCATCTGGCTGACCACAAAGGCGTCGTCCACGCACACCACGGCCTTGACCCCGGCGGCGTTGCCCCGGTAGACGATATCCTTCTTCGTCAATTGCAGCGTGGCGGGAATCAATATCACGCCCAGCTTGTGCAGCGCCGTGGCGCACACCCAGTATTCCCAGCGGCGGCGCAGGATCATCATCACCACGTCGCCCTTTTTCAGGCCCAGGCTCCTGAAGAAATTGGCCACGCGATTGGACAGGCGGCTGATATCCGTAAAGGTAAAGCAGCGCTCCTCCCCCTCCTCGTTCACCCAAAGCAGCGCCCGCTTTTCGGGCTCCTCCTTCGCCCAGGCATCCACCACGTCGAAGCCAAAGTTGAAATCCTCCGGCACATTGATGGTAAACTTCTCCTTGAACGCCTCATAGCTTTCAAATTCGATTTGAGGCAGGTATTTTTTCAGCAGGTAATTCAAACTCCACGCTTCCCTTCGCTATTATCCGCCGTCATTCGGCGATCACCGTCAAAAACCGGGCCTTTTCTTCCCCGCCGCAGCGCTGGCCATGGGGAATGGTCGGATTGAAATAGATGGAATCGCCGGCCGTCAGCGTAAACTCCCTGTCGCCCAGCGTCACGATCACGGTGCCCTCCAGCACAAGGTTGAACTCCTGCCCGCTGTGACAGATCAGCTTCGCCACGGCGTCGGTGGGCTCCAGCGTCACCAGCAGCGGCTGCATGACCTTGTTGGCATAGCGGTAGGCCAAATCCTCGAAGTGGTATTCCGGGTTGCGGTTGATCACCTTGCCGCCGCCGCGCCGGATGAGATGATAGGTTTCCAGCTTCGCGCTCTGCCCCGTGACGATTTCGGTAAAGTCCACCTTGAACTTGTTGGCAATTTCATAGATGACGCTGATGGGCACATCCTTGCCGTTTTCCTCGTAGGATGCGTAAACCTCCGGGTTGATGTGCAGCTGGGCCGCCAGCTCCTCTATCGTATAGTCGCTGACCTCCCGCAGCTCGCGCAGCCGCGCGCCGATTTCATTGTAATCGTTCATGTCGGTCCTCCTTCCGTCCCACGGACGTTTGTGGATGATTCTACTGTTATTATAGCAAAATCGATGGGCTTGTGTCTACTTTACGGAGAACTTTGCGTTAATTAAAAGGCACCTCGCTGCGCGCGGTCGGGGACGGTTGACGAAAATCGGCGCAGGATATATAATATGGATACAGATCAAAGAGGTGGTGATCCGCATGGGGTCCGCTCAGAGTTCCTTGTGGCGCGTCATATACATCGCGCGGGGCGAGCAGCAGGCGCAGCAGATTGAGGCGCTTTTGCAGCAGGCCGGCTTCATGATTGAGCGCAGGCAGTCCCTGCCCGGCGGCGCGCGACATGAGGACATCGAAATCAAGGCGCTGGAATCCGAGGCCGAGGAAGCCCGGCTCTATCTGATGGAGCAGGGCTTATGACTTTTGACGGCGCACCAGGGCGCGCGGCCGGGCGACGCGGCCCGGGCGGCAACAGGATGGAGCGGCTTGAAATCACCGGCGTCGGCTCTGAGCTTCAGGGCGTCGGCCGGCTGGAGGACGGCCGCGCCGTGTTCGTGTGCGGCGCCATACCGGGAGAGGTCGTCACGGCTGAAATCACGCGCGATAAGGGGCGCTTCTGCGAAGCGTCTCTTTGTGATGTTTTGGAGCCCTCGCCAGACCGCATTTCCCCCGCCTGTCCCCACGCCGGGGTCTGCGGCGGGTGCCAGGCGCGGCACATCCGCTATGCGCGCACTCTCGATCTAAAGACCCAGGTGGTCCGGGACGCGCTCACGCGGATCGGCGGCATCCATGAGCCCGCGGTGTTGCCCGCGCTGGGCTGTGACGCGCCGGAGCGCACGCGCAACAAGGCGGAATACCCCATCGCCGTGCAGGACGGCAAATGCGTGATCGGGGCCTGCGCCCGCGACAGCCACCGGGTCATCGACCTGAAGGACTGCCTGCTGCAAAGGGATGAAAGCGTGCGCGCGCTGCGGGCCGTCTCTGGGCTGCTTTCGGGCGTGAAGGGCGCGGGCCACCTGAAATATCTGGTGACGCGCGCAAGCCGCGCCGGGGAACTGATGGTTGTCCTGTGTGCGGACGCGCCCATACTGTCCGAGATCAAACGGCTCTCCACCTCCCTTTCCGCCGCTCTTTCGGAAATGAAATCTTTGTACTTCTGCCAGCTTGGCCGAAGGCCCGCCCACGCGCTGGACGGGCGCTGCATACGCATATCGGGCGCGCCGGTATTGAACGAGAGACTGATGGGCCTTGAATTTGAGCTGTCGCCCCAATCGTTCTTCCAGGTCAACCCACCCCAGGCCGAGGCGCTGTATGCGAAGGCGCTTGAGGCCGCGGGCATCGCGCCGAACTGCAATCTGACGGTGCTGGACGCCTACTGCGGCGCAGGAACGATCACGCTCTCCGCCGCGCGGCACGCCTACCGCGTCACCGGCATCGAAATCGTGCCCGCCGCCATCGAGAACGCAAAGCGCAACGCCGTGCGCAACGGACTTGCGGACAAATCCCGCTTCATCTGTGCCGACGCCGCCCGGGAAATCCCCCGCCTGCTCAGCCGGGGCGAACGGTTCGACGCCGCCATACTCGATCCGCCCCGCAAGGGCGCGGAGGAAGCGCTTCTGGACGCGCTGATCGCCGCGGAAATCCCCGTCATTGCCTATGTGTCCTGTAATCCTGCCACCCTCGCCCGGGACGTGAAGCGGCTCTGCGCGGGCGGCTAT
>JAFUCP010000064.1 GCA_017459565.1 Clostridia bacterium
AAAACTCTCTCTGAACGGCGCGTGGACGCTGGACGTGATCTCCGAAGACGGCGAAAGGCCCTTCGAAGGCGTGCCCGCCACGGTGCCCGGCTCGGTGTACCACGATTTGCTTACAGCGGACAAAATCCCCGATCCCTTCTGGCGGGACAACGAGGAAGCGGCCCTTGCGCTGATGGAAAACGACTTTTGCTACACCCGCGCCTTCGAGGCGCCCGAGGCGCTCATCTCCTCGGACGCGGTGCTGCTGCGCTGCGAGGGGCTGGACACGCTGGCGGAGATCCGCCTGAACGGCGCGCCCGTGGGCACGGCGGACAACATGCACCGCACCTGGGAGTTTGACGTGCGCGGTCAATTGAAGCCCGGGGCCAACGAGATTTCCGTCCTCCTGCGCTCCCCCACCCGCTTTATCCGCCAGGCCAACGAGGCGTGTCCCCTGGACGGCTCCGGCGACGCCATGCGCGGCTTTTCCCATCTGCGCAAGGCCCACTGCATGTTTGGCTGGGACTGGGGCCCGAGGCTTCCCGACGCGGGCATCTGGCGGGACATTGAAATCATCGGCGTGCAGCGCGCCCGCATCGGCGACGTGCTGATCCGCCAGCGCCACGAGCCCGGCCGCGTGACCTGCGCCGTGTCGACCCGCGTGGAAGCTCTCGGGGACGCTCCGTGGGAGGTGGAGGCGGTGATCACCGCGCCGGACGGCCGCGCCTTCTCCGCGAAGGGCGAAAGCTGCGCCGTCGAAATCGACCATCCCATGCTCTGGTGGCCCCGGGGCTACGGCGATCAGCCGCTGTACGGCGTTTGCGTGCGGCTGCTGTCGGGAGACATGGAGCTGGACCGCTGGGAGGGCCGCATCGGGCTGCGCACGCTCACCGTGCGCCGGGAGCGGGACGCCTGGGGCGAGAGCTTTTGCCACCGCGTCAACGGGGTGGACATATTCGCCATGGGCGCGGACTACATTCCCGAGGACAACCTGCTGCCCCGGGTGACGCCCGGGCGCACCCGCGCGCTGCTGGAGGACGCGGCGCTGGCCAACATGAACACCGTCCGCGTCTGGGGCGGCGGTTACTATCCAGACGACGGGTTCTACGACACCTGCGACGAGCTGGGCCTGCTGGTGTGGCAGGACTTCATGTTCGCCTGCGCCGAATACCGGCTCACCGACGCCCTTGAGGCCAGCCTGCGGGCGGAGTTCACCGACAACATCCGCCGCCTGCGCCACCACGCCAGCCTGGCGCTGTGGTGCGGCAACAACGAAATCGAGAGCTTCACCGGCGACGGCAAGTGGTTCAGCTCCAAGCGCTTCCAGGCGGACTATATCAAAATCTTCGAATACATCCTGCCCCAGGTTGTGAAGCGGGAGGACCCCGACGCCTTCTACTGGCCCTCCAGCCCCTCCAGCGGCGGAAGCTTTGACAACCCCCAGAACCCCGACGTGGGCGACGTGCATTACTGGGACGTGTGGCACGGCATGAAGCCCTTCACCGACTACCGCAACCACCTGTTCCGCTATGTATCGGAATTCGGCTTCCAGTCCTTCCCCTGCATGGACACCATCGCCCGCTTCACGCTTCCGGAGGACAGGAACGTCTATGCCTATGTGATGGAAAAGCACCAGCGCAACGCCTCTGCCAACGGCAAGATCGCCGAATACCTGTCCCAGACCTACCGCTACCCCGCCTCGCTCGACGGCTTCGTATACGCCTCCCAACTGCTGCAGGCCCAGGCCATACAGTACGGCGTGGAGCATTGGCGGCGCAACCGGGGCCGCTGCATGGGCGCGCTGGTGTGGCAGCTGAACGACTGCTGGCCGGTGGTCAGCTGGGCCAGCATCGATTACTACGGCTGCTGGAAGGCGCTGCACTACTATGAAAAGCGCTTCTTCGCGCCGGTGCTGATCTCCTGCCGGGAGGAGGGCACCCTTTCCCAGCGCGCCAGCGTCAACGATGAGCCAGCGCCGCTGAAAATGACCGCGCGGCTGAACGTGTGCAACGAGACGCGAAGCGCCTTCTCCGGCGTGGCCCGCTGGTCGCTGCGAAGGGCCGACGCCTCCGTCATCCGCGAGGGCAGCTTTGAGGTGCAGGTGCCGCCGCTGAGCGCCGTGTGGCTCGACGAACAGGACTTTTCCGGCGAGGACGCCCGCGGCTGCTACTATGCCTATGAGCTGTATGACGCCCGGGGCGAATACGCGGGCGGCGGCACGGCGCTGTTCTGCGCGCCCAAGCACTTCCGCTTCCTCGATCCGCAGCTCAAGGCCTGGCAGGAGGGCGACGAGATCGTGGTGGCCGCCGCCGCCTACGCCCGCAGCGTGGAGATCCAGTGCGGGTCGGGCGTGGTGCTTTCGGACAATTTCTTCGATATGAACGCCGGGGAAAGGCGCATGAAGGTGCTGCGGGGCACGCCCAGCCGCGTCAAGGCCTGGAGCGTATATGACATAGGCTGAGCGCCGCAGGATATGGACAGGCCGTTGAAAAAGCCCGCAAGGCAAGGCGGCAAGCCCGCAAAAAAGCAAGTTTACCCCGCCGTAAATGACCGCATTTTGCTTGCGGGCTTTGTCGGCGGTCTGGGGGGCGCCGTCGCGGACGCGGCGCCCCCCTCTTTATTTTCATCGCGCATATTGTGTAAAGTATCATTAAATCATCGTGATAAATTCGTGAAGTCCCTGTACGCGATTGATTTTCCACGAAATGTGCGATAAAATATATGGGTATATTAATACACTGACGCGGCAGGAGGCCCACATGGCGGACGACAGCTTTGATCTGTACGACCTGAAGGTGGAGGTCGTCGCCACCGAAAGGCCCATGGTTTGCAGCCACCGGGCGGGCGATTACTTTCTGGTGGAGGGCGAAAACCTGGTTTTCCCCCAGGCGGACCGCTTTTCCATGTATGCGCTCTCGGCGCTATTGCCCCTGCTGCCCGCGAAGCAGCGGCCCCTGCACGCAAACGACTGGATGCGTTCGGACAGCCTGATCGCCTGCCCGGACCCCAACTGCGGCGCGCTGTTCAAAATCAGCCGCGTCGGGCGGCGCACGCTGCGCCACGGCGAATGTACGGTGGTTGCAATACCGGATGGAGACGAATGAGCATGAATCGCAAATATCAGCTGGCCCCGGGCTATGAGATCAACCGGGTCATCAACGGCTGCTGGCAGCTCAGCCAGGGCCACAGCCTGAACGGCGCTCTGGACATGGGCGACGTGCTGCGGGCCTTCCACCAGCTGGTGGACCGGGGCTTCACCACCTTTGACTGCGCGGACATCTACACCGGCGCGGAGGATTTCATCGGCAGCTTTGTGGCGGAGCTGAAGCGCACCCCCGGGCGCTCCCCGGAGGAAATTCAGATTCACACCAAGTACGTGCCGGACCTGGACCGGCTTCAGACCGTGCGCCTTGAGGACACGGAGCATATCATCGACCGCAGCCTGCGCCGCCTGAATCGGGACCGGCTGGACCTGGTGCAATTCCACTGGTGGGACTATGAAATTCCCCGCTGCGTGGAGGTGGCCGGGCACCTGGCGCGGCTTCGGGAAAAGGGCAAGATCCGCAACATCGGCGTGACCAACTTCGACACCGAACACCTGGCGGCCCTGGTGGACGCGGGCATCCCGGTGGTCTCCATACAGAGCCAGTATTCCATGTTTGACCGCCGCCCGGAGCGCGCCCAGCTGGCTTACTGCCGCGCGCACGGCATCGCCATGTTCTGCTACGGCACCCTCTCCGGCGGGTTCCTTTCCGAAAAGTACCTCGGCCGCAGGGATTTCACCCCCGAAACCCGCTCCCAGGTGAAGTACATGCAGGTCATCGAGGATTCCCTGGGCCTGGAGGGGATGCAGCGGCTGCTTTCGCTGCTCAGGCAGATTGGCCAGGCCCACGGTGCCAGCATCTCCAACGTGGCCACGCGCTACATTCTCCAGCAGGAGGGCGTCGCCGCCGCCATCGTGGGCGTGCGCAACAGCCGCCACGTGGCGGACAACGACCGGCTGTTTGAATTTGAGCTGACCGAAGATGAGCTTCAGGCCATACGCGCGCTGCTGGACAGCTACCCCGCGCTGGAGGGAGACTGCTACACGCTGGAGCGCACCAGCCCCCGCTACCGCGGCATCATCAAGATGAAGCTGAACGGGGAATGATCTTCCCCCACCCACTTTCGATAACAGAGGTGTAACGCATGGTCTCCTACATTCTCAAGCGCATCCTGGCTGCCGTCGCCACGCTGCTGGTCATCATGGCCGTCACGTTCTTCCTGATGAACGCCATTCCGGGCAACCCCTTCCTCTCCGAGAAGGCGTCGGCCCACGCCATTGAGCTGGCGTTCAAGAAGTACGGCCTGGATCAGCCGCTCATCGTGCAGTTCAAGAACTATGTGTTCAACTATGTCAGGGGGGACCTGGGCGTCTCGCTGAAGATGCAGGAGGGCACCAGCGTCGCGGATATCATCTTCAACCAGGGCAAGTTCGCGCGCTCCATCAAGCTGGGGCTCGCGGCGCTGGCGCTGGCCGTCGTCATCGGCATCCCCCTGGGCTGCATCGCCGCCTATCGCCGGGGCAGCTGGCTGGACGGCTTTTTGCGGGTGATGACCACCGTGGGCGTGGCCGTGCCCACCTTTGTGCTGGCCACGCTGCTTTTGGCGTTCCTGGCGGTGAAGCTGTCGTGGCTGCCCGTCAAATCCGGCGAGCTGACGGATTTCAAGTGCTACATCATGCCCGTCATCAGCCTGTCCTTCTACTATACCTGTTATCTGGCCAAGCTGACGCGCACCAGTATGCTGGACGCCATCAACCAGGACTACATCCGCACCGCCCGGGCCAAGGGCGTCAAGACCGGCGTGCTGGTCCTCAAGCACGCGCTGCGCAATTCGCTGATCCCGGTCATCACCTATCTGGGGCCGGTGATCGCCGGCATCATCACCGGCAGCTTCGTCGTGGAATCCACGTTCCAGATTCCCGGCCTGGGCAAGTACTTTGTGCAGAGCGTCATGAACCGCGATTATCCCATCATCATGGCCACCACCGTCATCCTTTCGGCGCTGGTGATCATCATGAATCTCGTGGTCGATATCGCCTACAAGCTGGTCGACCCGCGCATATCGCTGACCGCGAAGGAGGGCTGACGGCGTATGAAGGTCAATTTCGCAAAGCTCAGCCCCTTCCAGGTAGACCCGGAGAAGATCGAGGCGCTGAACCTCACGGCGGCGGACTTTGAAGCCGCCACCAACGAGGAAAAGGAGTCCGTGGTCTACCGGCACAAGTCCGTCTCCTACTGGCGGGACGCCGCGAGGCGCTTCAGGAGCAACACGGTCTCCATGGTGGCGCTGTTCGTGTTCATCCTCTGCCTGCTGTTCGCCTTCCTGGGGCCGAAGCTGATTCCCTACAACTATTCGGACCAGTATCGGTCCTCGCAGAAGCTGTCCTCCATGCAGTATTCCGAGGACGAGCAGAAGGTCGTGGCCCTGAGCGGGCACTGCGACGCCTTCTTCGCCACGGTGCTGCAGCCCGGCAGCCTCACCGCCATCAAGAAGGGCGACTATTTCATCGATTACGGCGGCAAAACCTATGCCTTCACGCTGAAAAAGGCCATTGAAAAGGCGGTGCTGGCGCTGGACGCCGACGCCGAAGCGCCGCTGTTCGTGGTGAAGATGAGCGATATCAACGAGGACGGCAGCTTCGACAAGTCCACGCCCGTGGAGCTGTCCGAGGCCCCGGCCGAGGGCGCCTCGCCCATCAGGCTGTCCACGGGCGTGTTCCCCCATGTGTTCGGCACGGATTCCAGCGGGCGCGACCTCATGGCACGCACCATGTTCGGCGCGCAGGTCTCCATCATCATCGGGATCGTCGCGGCCATCATCGTGCTGATCATCGGCTCCATCTACGGGGCCATCTCCGGCCTGGCCGGCGGCGCGGTGGACTTTGTGATGATGCGCGTCGTGGAGCTGATCTACTCTATCCCCGAGGTGCTGATCGTGCTTTTGCTGCAGGTGGTGCTGACCGACCCGCTGCGCACCTGGTTCGACGCCCACAAGAGCGGCATCGGCGCCATTCTGGGCGATCTCGGCCCCGGCATCGTGAGCATCTTCATCACCTTCGCGCTTCTGTACTGGGTCACCATGGCCCGCATCGTGCGCGGCCAGGTGCTGCAATTGAAAAAGCAGGAATTCGTCACCGCGGCGGTGGCGCTGGGCGCCTCAGGCACGCGCATCATCCGCAGGCACCTGCTGCCCAACGCCGTGGGCGCGCTGGTGATCACCACCTGCCTGCAAATCCCCTCGGCCATCTTCCTGGAGTCGTTTTTGTCCTTCCTGGGCCTTGGCGTCTCCGCGCCGATGGCCAGCCTCGGCTCCCTCTGCTCCGACGCGCTGGCCACCATTGAGCTGTTCCCCGACCGGCTGATCTATCCGGCGGTGATCCTGACGATCATCGTCCTTTCCCTGAACCTGATCGGCGACGGACTGCGCGACGCGCTGGATCCGCGCCTGAAGAAGTGAGGAGGCGACCAAAATGGCTGAAAACGACAGGCTGATTGAGGTCAAAGACCTCCGGGTTTCCTTCTTTACCCCCGCGGGCGAGGTCAAGGCCGTGGACGGCATCTCCTATTCCCTGGGCTACAACGAGGTCATGGGCGTGGTGGGCGAATCCGGCTCCGGCAAGAGCGTGGAGGCCTACTCCATCATCGGGCTGCTGCAAAGCCCCGGCCGGGTCGTGGGCGGCTCCATCACCTTCGAAGGCGAGGACCTGCTCGCCTACACGCCGGAGCAAATGCGCCAGTTCCGGGGCAACAAGGTCAGCATGATCTTCCAGAACCCCATGACCTGCCTGAACCCGGTATACACCATCGGAAACCAGCTCACCGAGGCGCTGACCTGCCACGACAAGGGCATCTCCAAGCAGGACGCCCGCGCCCGCGCCATCCGGATGCTGGAGCTGGTGGGCATCAACAACGCCGAAAAGCGCATGGATCAGTATCCCCATGAGTTCTCCGGCGGTATGCGGCAGAGGGCCATGATCGCCATGGCGCTGATCTGCCGCCCCAAGCTGCTCATCGCCGACGAGCCCACCACGGCCCTGGACGTGACCATACAGGCCCAGATCCTGGAGCTGATGAAGCGCCTGCAGCACGAGGAAAAGACATCCATCATCTTCATCACCCACAACCTGGGCGTGGTGGCCGAAATCTGCGACCGGGTCTCGGTCATGTACGCCGGCAAGATCGTGGAGCAGGGCGCGGTGAACGACATATTCTACAGCCCCGCCCACCCCTACACCAAGGGGCTGCTGGCCTCCATGCCCCGTTTGGACGAGGACAGCCACGAGCGCCTGATCCCCATCGAGGGCACGCCCATCGACCTGCTGAACCCGCCCAAGGGCTGCAATTTCGCGCCGCGCTGCAAGGAGTGCCGCAAAATTTGCCTGCATCAGAAGCCGCCCTTTGCCGATTTCGGAAACGGCCACGTCAGCGCCTGCTGGCTGCATTTCATGGACAGGGCGCGGGCCAACGACACCGCGAAGGGGGCGAGCGCCAATGCCTGAAAACCAAAAGCTCATTGAGATTGAGAACCTGCGCAAGTACTTCCCCGTGAACCGGGGCAGCCTCTTCGCCAGGCGGCAGTACGTCCAGGCCGTGGAATCCGTCAGCTTTTCCATCTACCGCGGCGAGACGCTGGGCATCGTGGGCGAATCCGGCTGCGGAAAGTCCACGCTGGGGCGGGCCATCATCCGCCTGCATGAGCCGACCTCCGGCAAGATCGTCTATGACGGCCAGACCATCTATGACAGCCAGGCGAAGATCGCCGTGCCCATGCTGCCCTATCGCCGCAAGATGCAGATCATCTTCCAGGACCCCTCCGCCTCCCTGGACCCCCGCATGACGGTGGGCGAAATCGTGGGCGAGGCGCTGGATATTCACAAGCTCTGCTCCGGCAAGGCGGAGCGCCGGGACCGCATCAACGCCCTCTTGGACGAGGTGGGCCTGAACACCGAACACGCCAACCGCTTCCCCCACGAATTTTCCGGCGGACAACAGCAGCGCGTGGGCATCGCCCGGGCCCTGGCCGTGAACCCGGAATTCATCGTCTGCGACGAGCCGATTTCGGCGCTGGACGTGTCCATACAGTCCCAGGTGGTGAACATGCTGGAGGATTTGCAGCAGCAGATCGGCCTGACCTATCTGTTCATCGCCCACGATATCTCCGTGGTGCGCCACATCTCCAACCGCATCGGCGTGATGTACCTGGGCAACCTGGTGGAGCTGGCGGAGAGCTATGAGCTGTGCAACCGCCCCATCCACCCCTACACCCAGACGCTGCTCTCCGCCGTGCCCCTGCCGGACCCGGAGAAGAACAAGACCCGCCAGCGCATCCTGCTGGAGGGCGACATTCCCAGCCCCATCAACCCGCCCACGGGCTGCCGCTTCCACACCCGCTGCCCCTACGCCATGGAGCGCTGCAAGCAGGATGTGCCGCAGCTGAAGGAATACGGCGCGGGCCACTTCGCCGCCTGCCACCGGCTGGAGGAGCGCTGGTAAACCGTCGATTGCACTTCGCCCAACGGCGAAATGTATATACATCACAAGGAGGAACCCAACATGAAGAAGATCGTTACCCTGATCCTGGCTCTCTGCCTGGTTCTGGCGATGGTCCCCGCCATGGCTGAGGACGCCGCGTTCGAGCTGAACGTCTGCGTCGCTTCCGAGCCCGAGACCATCGATCCCGGCCTGGCCAATTCCGTCGACGCCGCCATGATGACCAACCATCAGTTCGAGAACCTGATGAAGTATGAGCTGACGGACGAGCATCTGACCGAGGATGCGGGCATGTACAACACCGAAATCGTGCCCGGCCAGGCCGCGTCCTATGAGGTCTCCGAGGATCAGACCGTCTACACCTTCACCCTGCGCGAGGACGCCGTGTGGTCCGATGGCGAGCCCGTGAAGGCTCAGGACTTCGTCTACGGCTGGAAGCGCCTGGTGAACCCGGACACCGCCTCCGAGTACGGCTACTTCCTGGACCACATCGTGCTGAACGCCGCTGAGATCCAGGCCGGCGAGGCTGACCCCGACACCCTGGGCATCGAGGCCCTGGACGACAGGACCGTGCAGGTCACCCTGGAGAGCCCCTGCGCCTACTTCCTGAGCATGTGCGCCTTCCCGTCCCTGATGCCCCTGCGCCAGGACGTGGTCGAGGGCAGCGACAACTGGACCGACCCCGCCAACATCGTGGTCAACGGCCCCTACAAGGTGACCGAGTGGGTGCATGACAGCTACATCCGCATGGAGCCCAACGAGAAGTACTACGACGCTGACAAGCTGGGCCCGGATGCCATCATCTGGAACCTGTCCGACAGCGAAACCGCCATCCTGTCCAGCTATCAGAGCGGCGAATGGCAGTTCATCGACAGCTTCCCGGCCGACATGATCGAGAGCCTGTCCGCCTCCGGCGACTGCTTCATCAACCCCTATGTGGGCACCTATTACCTGTACCTGAACTGCCTGAAGATCGAAGACTGGCGCGTGCGCGCTGCTCTGACCCTGTCCGTGGACCGCGAGAACCTGGTTGAAAACGTCACCCAGGGCGGTCAGGTGCCCGCCACCGGTCTGGTCGCCGCCGGCATCCTGGACTCCGAAGGCAATGACTTTGCCGCCGCCACCGAGCTGGGCGCTCTGTACACCTGGCTGAGCGAGCAGTATCCCGACGCCGATCTGGAAACCTACTCCGGCCGCTGCGAGCTGGCTGAGCAGCTGTACAACGAGGCCGTCGAGGATGGCGCCTGGAACCCCGACACCACCATCGTCTACAACTTCAACACCTCCGACACCCACAAGGCCATCGCCGAAGCCTGCGGCTCCGACTGGGAGACCGTGCTGGGCGTGAACATCACCCTGGAGAACCAGGAGTGGGCCACCTACACCAACGGCCTGGGCGAGCATAACTTCGGCGTGGCGCGCCTCGGCTGGATCGCGGACTACAACGATCCCATCACCTATCTGGAGCTGATGTACACCGACCAGAGCAACAACTATGGCGTGTACTCCAACAAGGACTACGACGCCATGATCGACCAGGCCAAGGCGACCCTGCCCGGCGCTGAGCGCGATCAGCTGCTGTACGACGCCGAGAAGCTGCTGTACAGCGAGGGCGGCTTCCCCGTGGCTCCCCTGTACTTCTACACCCAGCCCTACTGCAAGAACAGCAGCATTGGCAATGTGGGCTTCACCTCCCTGGGCTACTACTTCTTCCAGTTCGCCACCCAGGAATAATCAAGCCTGAATCCACCGCAACGGTGCGCGGCCCCGTTCCTGTTCGGAACGGGGCCGCGATTTTTTTGCGTGACGCGTCATTCATAGCTTCATCATGGG
>JAFUCP010000065.1 GCA_017459565.1 Clostridia bacterium
AGCCTGGCTGCCAGGATTTCCGAAATTACCCATGACGAGGGCGAGGTGTCCATCGGCATGGAGGCCACCGGCCACTACTGGCTGGCGCTGTATTCCTTCCTGTTCGACAAGGGCTACACCATCCACGTCATCAATCCCATCCAGACCGACGGCTGGCGCAAGGGCATTGAGATTCGCAAGCGCAAGACGGATGACATTGATTCCGTGCTCATCGCCGACCTGATCCGCTACGGTGATTTCTCCGAAACCCGGCTGTCTGACGAGGCTGTCCAGTCGCTGCGCACGCTCTCGCGCTTCCGCACCTATCTGGTTGATTCCATCTCTGACCTCAAACGCAAGGTCATCTGCGTCCTTGACCAGGTGTTCCCGGAGTATGAATCCCTGTTCTCCGACGTTTTCGGCGCGACCTCCAAGGAGCTGCTGCTCCAGTATTCATCCCCGGCGGAACTGGAAAACCTGTCTGTGGAGGCTCTGACCACCTTCCTGGAAACTGCCAGCCGGAAGAAGTGCGGCGAGGCCAAGGCGGAGCAGATCATTAAAACTGCCAAGCGCTCCTTTGGCGTCACCCATTGCCGGGACACCTTCTCATTCCAGCTTCGCGCCCTGCTGGAGCAAATGCGCTTCATTGAAAAGCAGGTCTCCGACACCGAAGCTGAAATCAGCGCCATCATGGAAGAACTGAATTCTCCCATTACCACTATCCCTGGCATTGGGCCTGTACTCGGCGCGGTCATCCTCGGTGAGATCGGCGATATTCGCCGCTTTGAGTCCCCGGCCAAGCTCGTCGCCTATGCCGGTATCGATGCGACTGTCGCTCAATCCGGCGAGTTTGAAGCTTCCCACAACCGCATGAGCAAACGCGGCTCACCCTATTTGCGCCGGGCTCTGTTTATCGCTGCCAACGTTGCCGTTCACTTCGACCCCGATCTCGGCGCTTTCTACCAGCGCAAGCGTGCCGAAGGCAAACACCACAGCACCTGTTTAGGCGCGGTTTCCCGCAAGCTCTGCTACATCATTCATGCGATCCTTACCGAAAACCGCCCTTACGTCAAACGCTAAAACTTTTCTTGACTTCACATTGCCTTGCTGCCTTGCGCCTCAGGGCCTTTTCCTGTCCCTTTTGTTGCATTGTTATGCACAGGTTAAATCTCGCCCGTCCCGCCTCTCAACCCCTTCGGAGGGGTTGACTTTTCATAGTTGGTCTCTCAGTTTAATCCAGCGATTCTATAGGCGTCTTTTTCGCTCTGGCTGCGTCAAGCCCCCTTGACTTGCCGCCGGCAAGCCTGCGGGACTTCGCCTTGCCAGCACAAAAAGGTCCCGGCACTCTTGTCCTCTTTTAATCAGGTCTTAGTATGAACATATCGTCATGGGACCTCATCCGCCCCCTCCACCCTCCGCACTCAGAAATCTCCACTCTCCACTCTTCACTCTCAGAAACATTTGACAAAGAGCCAGAATCCCCTCAAAGCGCCCGCCCCAAAACGAAAAACCCTGTCTGAAACATTCAGACAGGGAAAATGTGGTGGAGCATAGGGGACTCGAACCCCTGACCTCTACACTGCCAGTGTAGCGCTCTAGCCAACTGAGCTAATGCCCCATATCTCGGCGACAGGAGATATTATAGCACAAAGATCCCCGTTTGTAAATAGGTTTTCAAAAATTTTGTTGAGATGGGCGGATTTTGATGTTTCCATTGACAAACGCCCACGGCGCTATTATACTGAATGTGTGTTAAAAATGTAAAGCGGAAGGTTATGGGGACCATGCTGTATTCCAGCGCGGGGTTTCTGGCCCTGATCATCCATATCATCATCAATCACGATGTGCTGCGGGGCAAGCCGAAGGACAAGCTGATCCCGGCCCACCGCGCCTATCGCGCCTTTTTGTTTGCCACCACGCTCTATTACATCACGGATATCCTGTGGGGGATGCTGTATGAGCGCAAGCTCATCGCCCTCACCTATGCGGACACCGTCGTCTATTTTGCGGCGATGGCCTTTTCGATTTTGTTTTGGACGCGGTACGTGGTGGCCTATCTGAAGGAGAAAAACCGCTTCACGACGCTGCTGATGGGCGCGGGCTGGCTGCTGTTTGCGGCGCAAATCGTCGTGCTGATCGTCAATCTGTTCAGGCCGATCCTGTTTACCTTTGACGCGGACGGCGCATACAGCGCCCTCACCGCGCGCTACAGCCTGCTGTTTGCCCAAATCGGCCTGTTCGGGGTGACGGCCATGTACGCGCTGATCATGGCGCTGCGGGGCAAGGGCACCGGCAGGCTGCGCCACCGCACCATCGGGCTTTCCAGCCTGGCCATGGCGGGCTTCATCAGCGCCCAGGCCTATTTTCCGCTGTTGCCGCTGTACGCCATCGGATGTCTGCTCAGCAGCTGCGTGCTGCACAGCTTTGTGCTGGAAAACGAGCGGGAGGAGTACCGGGACGGGCTGGAGGAGCAGCTGCGGGACAGCATCCTCAAGGGAAATTATTACGACCTGCTGACGGGACTGTCCGGCATGACCCATTTCTTCGAGGTGGCGCGGCAAAAGCGCGCGGAGCTGGTGAAGGCCGGGGGACGGCCCGCCTTTTTGTACCTGAATCTCAGCGGGCTGAAATTTTATAACCAGCGCCACGGCTTTTCGGAGGGCGACCGGCTGCTGCGCGGTTTTTCGCAGCTGCTGACCGCGGCCTTTGGCAGCGAGAATTGCAGCCGCTTCGGGCAGGACCACTTCGCGGTTTTCGCGGAGGCGGAGGGCCTGGAGGACAAGCTGCGGGCGCTGTTTGAGCGCTGGAGCGCCGAAAACGGCGAGGATTGCCCGGCGATTCTGGCGGGCATCTATTCCGACAGCGCGGAAAACGTGGATGTCAGCACCGCCTGCGACCTGGCCAGGATCGCCTGCGACGAGCCCGGCCATTCCTATGTGTCCTCCATCCATTATTACGATACCGCCATGCTCTGTCGCGCCGAACGGGAGCAGTATATCATCTCCCATCTGGACCAGGCCCTGGAAAAGCGCTGGGTGCAGGTCTATTACCAGCCCATCGTGCGCGCCTCCAACGGGCGGGTCTGCGACGAGGAGGCCCTGGCCCGCTGGATCGACCCCGTGCGCGGCTTCCTCTCCCCGGCGGATTTTGTCCCCATTCTGGAGGAAGCGAAGCTGATTTACAAGCTGGATCTGTATGTGGTGGACCGGGTGCTGGAGAAGCTGAAGCGGCAAAGGGACGCCGGGCTGCACATCGTGCCCCAATCCGTCAACCTTTCCCGATCGGACTTCGACGCCTGCGATATCGTGTCCCAGATCGTGGGGCGCGTGGACGGCGCGGGCTTTGCGCACAGCGTTCTCACCATTGAAATTACCGAAAGCACCGTCGGCGGCGATTTCGACTTCATCCGCCGCCAGGCCCTGCGCTTCCGGGAGCTGGGCTTTCCCGTGTGGATGGACGACTTCGGCAGCGGCTATTCCTCCCTGGACGTGCTGCAAAGCATGCCCGTGGATCTGATCAAGTTCGATATGCGCTTCATGCAGCAGTTTGACCACGGGGACAAGAGCCGGATCATCCTCACGGAGCTGATGAAGATGGCCATCGGCATGGGCATCGATACCGTATGCGAGGGCGTGGAGCGGGAGGACCAGGTCGCCTTCCTGCGGGAAATCGGCTGCTCCAAGCTGCAGGGCTATTTCTTCACAAAGCCCCTGCCCATGGACGAGATCCTTGAGCGCTATGAGACCGGGCGGCAGATCGGCTTCGAAAACCCCCGGGAGGCCGCCTATTACGATTCCATCGGGCGCATCAACCTCTATGACCTGGCCGTGCTGTCCAAGGAGGGCGACGACAGCCTCCAGCACTATTTCAGCACCGTGCCCATGGCGATCATCGAGGTCCAGGGCGGCGGCTCCCGCTTCACCCGCAGCAACCAGGCCTTCCGCGATTTCATGCGCCGATACTTTGACGCGGCCCTCAGCGGCTCCGACAACGCCTTCGTCCAGCCGCCCGAGGGCGCGGGCCGCACCTTCGTCCGGGCGCTGCGGGACTACTGCGGCCGGGAGGGACGCGTGGTGTTCGATGAGATCCTGCCGGACGGCTCCGTCGCCCATGTCTTCCTGCGCCACATCGCGCAGAATCCCGTCACCGGCACCACCGCCGCCGCGGTCGCCATCCTCGCCATCGCGCCCGCCCGGCTGGGCGTGTAGGGGATAGGACCTTGCCCGGGCGACGATGCGCCTGGACGCGCAGGGGAGAGGGCCTTTGCGGGCGCATGGCGGCGCCTTCCCGGATGCGCCCCTTTCCGCCAAGTTTTACCTAAAATTCGTTGACGCGCGGGGCGATATGCGATACAATATGCCTGTTGATCGTCCCGCGGGAACGTCGGACGGCATCCATGGGGCATTAGCTCAGTTGGCTAGAGCGCTACACTGGCAGTGTAGAGGTCAGGGGTTCGAGTCCCCTATGCTCCACCATCTTTCCCTGTCTGAATGTTTCAGACAGGTTTTTCGTTTTGGGGCGGGGCCGCTTTGCCGAAGGGGTGCGGACGGAGAGGAAAATTAATACTTGCCAATTCGCCGCGTTTACGCTACAATATTATTCAGAAAAAATGGCGTGGAACACGCCTCATGATTGCGGAGGTAAAAATTATGTACAAGGAGACCATTAAAGCCGCTGGCAACAAGATGGACAAGACCATCGCCAACATTCAAAACGACCTGAACACGCTGCGCGCGGGCCGGGCCAATCCCAAGATCCTGGACAAGATCACCGTGGACTACTACGGCACGCCCACTTCGCTGAACCAGGTGGGCAATATCTCCTCGCCGGAGCCGAGGCTGCTGGTCATCGCGCCCTGGGAGCCGAAGATGATCGGCCCCATCGAGAAGGCCATCCAGAAGTCCGATATCGGCATCAACCCCTCCAACGACGGCAAGGTCATCCGCCTGCTGGTGCCGGAGCTGACCGGTGAGCGCCGCAAGGAGCTGTGCAAGCAGGTCAAGAAGATGGTTGAGGAGGGCAAGGTCGCCATCCGTAACATCCGCCGTGACGCCATGGAGTCCATCAAGAAGATGAAGAAGGATTCCGCCATCACCGAGGACGACCAGAAGATCGCCGAGAAGGACCTGCAAAAGGTGACGGACAGCCACATCGAGGAGCTGGACAGGATCGGCGCGGACAAGGAAAAGGAGATCATGTCCGTATAACGCCCCGCGCCGCTTCGCGGCGCGGGTTTCGGGCACATCCTGCCGTGCCGTCGTTTCCGGGCGTTCATGACGCGGCCGTCAAATCGACGCTCATCAATTCTACAATGGGAAATGGGTTTCCCCGGATTGGCCGGGGCCGAAGCGCGGCGCCGGCGGTCCGGCGGCGCCCATTTCCCATTTGAAGCTTCCCGGGGAGGTGCAAGCCGTGTTTCTTGACGACGTATCCAAATTCCTGGGCGACCTGTTCAGGCCGAAGCCGGACCACATCACGGTGTCGTCGGCGCCCGCGCCCGCAAAGACGCTGCTGCCCGAAAAGCTGCCCCGGCACGTGGCCATCATCATGGACGGCAACGGGCGCTGGGCCACGGGGCGCGGTCTGCCGCGCTCCGCGGGCCACGCGGCGGGCACCGAGGCGCTCAGGGACATCATCCGCGCCAGCGACGACTGGGGCATCGGGGCGCTGAGCCTCTATGCCTTTTCCACGGAAAACTGGTCCCGCTCCAAGGACGAGGTGAGCGCGCTGATGGGGCTTCTGCTCCGCTACTTCAATTCCGAGATCGACGAGCTGGACGAAAAGAACGTGAAGATCACGATTCTGGGCGACGTGGAGGGGATGCCGCAGCCGCAGCGCGAGGCCCTGGTGAACGCCATGGCGCGCACGGCGGACAACACGGGGCTGCGGCTGAACATTGCGCTGAACTACGGCGGGCGGGCGGAGCTGGTGCGCGCGGCGCAGCGCCTGGCCCGGCGGGCCGTGGAGGGCGAAATCGCGCCGGAGGAGATCGACGAGGCCGCCTTTTCCGGGGAGCTGTACACCGCGCACCTTCCGGACGTGGACCTGCTCATCCGCACCAGCGGAGAGATGCGCACCTCCAACTTCCTGCCCTGGCAGCTGGTGTACGCGGAGATGGTGTTCGACAGCTGCTACTGGCCGGACTTTGACCGCGTGCGCTACCTGAAATGCCTGTGGGAATATGCCCGGCGCGACCGCCGGTTTGGCGGCGTGAAGGGACAGGCCCCGGAAAGGGCGAATTCCGAGGAGGATGCAAATTGATCAAGCGCGTCATTACCGCCGCGGTGCTGATCACCGTCATCGGCCTGGGCATATGGCTGCAGGGCTGGCCGCTGCGCGCGCTGCTGCTGGTGAGTATGCTCATGAGTACCAGTGAAATGTACCGCGCCTTCAGAAAGATCGGCTACGACCCCGTGCGCTGGTCGGGCTATGTGTACTGCGTGCTGGCGGTGCTGGCCCAGGCCTACTATGCCAATTTGCAGGGCGGGCTGTTTGAATCCATCAGCCCATCGATGTTCGCGCTGATCATCGGGCTGCTGCTGGGCATGACCGTCATCATCCTCAAGGGCAAGGTGGCCTTTGACAGCATGATGAGTACGCTGTTCCCCATGCTCTATCCGGGGCTGTTTTTTTCGCTGATCATCACCCTGCAGGACCTGCCCACCCGCACATCCTCCACGGTGGCGCTGGTGCTGGCCTTCTTCATCGCCTCGGTGAACGATACCTTCGCGCTGTTCGTGGGCCTGCGCTTCGGGCGGCACCGGCTGTCCCCGGAAATCAGCCCCAGGAAGAGCGTGGAGGGCTCCGTGGCCGGGCTCATATCCAGCGTCGCCTTCGCGGTGCTGGTGCCGGTGGTGACCGACCGGCTGGCCCGGGTTTACCCGGCCATCGCCGAACAGCTCTCCGCCGCGCCGCTGCCGCCGCTGTGGGCCTTCGCGCTGCTGGGCCTGGTGGCAGGCGGGCTTTCCCAGATCGGGGACCTGGTGGCCTCGCTGGTGAAGCGCCACTGCGGCATCAAGGACTTTGGAACCATCTTCCCCGGCCACGGCGGGATGCTGGACCGCATGGACGGCATACTGTTCTGCGGCGTGGCCTGCTATGTATTCTTCAAGATTGCGGGATTGTGATTATGCAAGCGAGAACCATTGCCATACTCGGCGCCACGGGCTCCATCGGCACCCAGGCGCTTGACATCGCCGGCCGCTACCCGGAGCGCTTTCGCGTCAGCTGCCTCACCGCCGCCAGCTCCGCCGAAAAGCTGTTTGAGCTGGTGCGCCGGTTCCGGCCCGACACCGCGGCGCTGAACACCGAGCCCGACCGTCTGCCCGAGGACGTGCGCTTCTGCCAGTGGTTCTTCGGCCCGGACGCCACGGTGCGGGCGCTGCTGGCCGCGAAGCCCCGGGACGCGCTGTGCGCCATCGTGGGCATCGCGGGCCTGGACGCCGTCTGGCACGCGCTGGACGTGTGCGAGCGGGTGCTGCTGGCCAACAAGGAGGCGCTGGTCACCGGGGGAAGCCTGGTGACGGCGAAGGCCGCCCGGATGGGCGTGCCCCTGCTGCCCGTGGACAGCGAACATTCCGCCATCTTCCAGTGCCTCCAGGCGCGGCAGGGCAACCCCGTCAAAAAGCTGTGGCTCACCTGCTCCGGCGGCGCGCTGCGAAGCTGGAAGAAGCAGGACATGTACGCCGCCACCGTGCGGGACGTGCTGGCCCATCCCACCTGGCGCATGGGCGGCAAGATCACCGTGGACTGCGCCACCATGGTCAACAAGGGCCTGGAGGTCATCGAAGCGCGGCACCTGTTCGATATGCCGGCGGAGAAGATCGGCGTGGTCATCCATCCCCAGAGCGTCGTCCACTCCATGGTGGAATTTGAGGACGGCGCCGTGCTGGCGCAGCTGGGGATGCCGGACATGCGCGGGCCCATCGGCTATGCCATGGGCTTCCCGGACCGGCTGCCCTATGACGCAACGCCCCTGGATTTGGCCGCGCTGGGCCATCTGGACTTCGCCGCGCCGGATCACGATCGCTTCCCCTGCCTGAAGCTGGCCGTCGGGGCCCTCAAGCGGGGCGGCAGCGCGCCCGTGATCCTCAACGGGGCCAACGAGGTGGCCGTGGCCGCGTTTTTGAGGGAGCGGATCCCCTTCGGGCGCATCCCGGAGATCATCGACGCCGCGCTGCAGAGCGTGCCCGCCGGCCCCGTCGCGTCTATCGCGGATGTGTACGCGGCCGATCGCGCGGCAAGGGAATACGCGCGGGCCAGATTGTGAGGGCGCGGGGATTTGCCGACACCGGCGCAACGGCAATGGCGTTAAATCAAATCCGCGGGGACGGGCCGAAGCCGCGGAGATTTGTTTATATTGGCGCAACAGCGGGGATGTAAAATCAAATCCGCGGGGACGCTTTCTGTCTCCGCGCCCAATCCCTCGTTCCATTCGGAGGCAAGCTATGATATCCAATATCCTGTATATTCTTCTGGCCATCGTCATGCTGGGCATCATCGTCACGGTGCATGAGTTCGGTCACTACCTGGTGGGCCGCCTGTGCGGCATCGGCATCGTGGAGTTTTCCGTGGGCTTCGGCCCGCGGCTGCTGGGCTGGGAGCGCAAGGGCATCAAGTACTCCCTGCGCTGCATCCCCCTGGGGGGCTACTGCGCCTTTGTGGGGGAGGACGAGCGCAACGACGATCCCCGGGCCATGAACAACCAGAGCGTCTGGAAGCGCTTCATCACGGTGCTGGCGGGCCCGATGATGAATTTCGTGCTGGCGTTCGTGGTGTGCGCGGTCATGCTGGGCAGCTATTTCATCGCCGAAACCTATCCCGTCATCGACCAAGTGATGGCCGACATGCCCGCCGAGGCCGCGGGGCTGGAGCGCGGGGACCGCATCGTGGCGGTCCGGGGCGTCGAAATCGAAAGCAACGACACCGACGGGGTCCGCCAGGTGCTGGGCGCCATGCAGTCCGGCGATCTGACCCGGCCCATCGAGCTGACGGTGGAGCGCGACGGTCAGCGGCTGGATTACGCCATCACCGCCGTGCCCGTGGCCCAGGAGGACGGCGGGGACGCCCGCTACCAGATCGGCATCGTGTTCTCCAGCCGCACCTATAACTTCCTTGAAGCCATCCGCGAGGCGGGCAGCTACATGGTGGAAACCACCGGACAGATGCTGGAAAGCCTGAAAAACCTGATCTTCAAGGGCGAGGGCCTGGACGACACCGCCGGCACCGTGGGCATCATCGCCGTGGTCAGCCAGCGCGCCCGGGAGGGCATGTACATGGTGCTGTGGCTGATCTTCATCATCAGCCTGAACCTGGGCATCATGAACCTTCTGCCCATCCCCGCGCTGGACGGCGGGCGGCTGCTGTTTCTGATCGTGGAGATGATCCGCCGCAAGCCCATCCCCCCCGAGAAGGAGGGCACCGTCCACGCCATCGGTATGCTGCTGATCTTCGGCCTGTTCATCGTGCTGACCTATCACGATATCGTCAAGCTGGTGACGGGCGGATTCAACTTCTGAGAGAGCGGGGATCGGAGAGTGGAGAGCGGAGTTGAATTGGCCGGCGTAAAGCGCTCCCGTGTCAAGGACAATTCTGATTAAGTAATACTAATCCCTGACTAAAACCGTACATCCTGCCGGTTCTTTTCCGCGCTGGCGGCGTTGAAGCCCCTTGACTTGCCGCCAGCAAGCCTGCGGGACTTCGCCTTGCCAGCACAAAAAAGTTCCCGGCACTCTTGTCCTCTTTTAATCAGGTCTTAGTATAAGGGGAAGCAGCGGACAAAGCGTAAAGCGCTCCCGTGTCAGGAACCGTTCAGATGCCAAAAGGGGATGCGGAGGACGCCCCCTCAGTTTTCATCGCAAAAGGAGAGTCATATGACCCGCAAAGTTTTCGTCGGCCCCGTCCAAATCGGCGGCGGCGCGCCCGTATCCGTGCAGACCATGACCAACACCGACACCCGCGATATCGCGGCCACCCTCGCGCAGATTCGCGCCATGGCGGCGGCGGGGGCGGAGCTTGTGCGCGTGAGCGTATACGACGACGCCTGCGCGCAGGCCGTGCGCGCGCTGGTGGACGCGAGCCCCGTGCCGCTGGTGGCGGACATACACTTCGACCACCGCCTGGCCATCAAAAGCGTGGAAAACGGCATTGCGAAGGTGCGCATCAACCCCGGCAACATCGGCGGGGAGGCCCATGTGCGCCAGCTTGCGGACTGCCTGAAGATGCACGGCGTGCCCTGCCGCATCGGGGTGAACTCCGGCAGCGTGGAGAAGGAGATTCTGGCCAAATACGGCGGCGTCACCCCGGAGGGCATGGTGGAAAGCGGGCTGAACCACGCGCGGATGCTGGAGCGGGCGGGCTTTGAGGATATCGTCATGTCCTTCAAGGCCACGGACGTTTCCAAGATGGTGTCCGCCTGCCGCCTGGCGGCGAAGGCCTGCGGCTATCCCCAGCACATCGGCGTCACGGAGTCCGGCACGGCGGACGTGGGCATCGTCAAATCCGCGGTGGGCATCGGCGCGCTGCTGCTGGACGGCATCGGGGATACCGTGCGGGTGTCCCTGTCCGGCGACCCGGTGCAGGAGGTCCCCGCGGCGCTGTCCATCCTGCGCGCCTGCGGGCTGCGCCGGGACGGGGTGGAGATCATCTCCTGTCCCACCTGCGGGCGCACCTGCATCGACGTGGAGGGCATTGCCCGCAGGGTGCGCCGCGAGACGGCGGACATTCGCGTGCCCATCAAGGTGGCGGTGATGGGCTGCGTGGTGAACGGCCCCGGCGAGGCCCGGGAGGCCGACGTGGGCGTGGCCGGGGGCAGGGACGGCGGCGCGCTGTTCGTGAAGGGCGAAGCGCCCCGCAGCGTCAAGGGCGATCTGGCCGCGGCGCTGATTTCCGAGGTGCGCCGGATGGCACAGCGCCATGACGGGCATTGCTGAGGCGGGCGCGAACGCCCATGAGATCCGGCTCGAAACCCCGCGGCTGATCCTTCGGGAGCATCGCGCCGGGGACCTGGCGCCGCTGCACGCCATCCTGTCCGACCCCGCCGCCACCTGGTACCTGCCGGACATGTACAAGCGGGATATCGCCGAAACCGAGGCCTATCTGCGCTCCGTGATGCGGGACGCGGAGGCGGCCATGCGGCTGCGCTTCAACCTGATCGCCGAGGACAGGGCCACCGGCGAGGTCCTCGGCTCCATTGGACTGCACGCGGTGGACAGCGCCCCGGACGGCGCCCATTACGCCATGGGCTATTTTTTGCGCCCGGAGAGCTGGAACCGGGGCCTGGCCACCGAGGCCGCCCGGGCCGCGCTGGCGTTCATCTTTTCCGCCAACGCCTGGCGGGTGTCTGCCGCGTGCCTGGCGGAGAACCTGGGCTCCCGGCGGGTGCTGGAAAAGTGCGGCATGACCCAGGAGGGGCTGCTCAAGGCCCACACCTGGCACGACGGACACTGGAAGGACTGCGCGGTCTATGGCATATTGAAGGAAGAATACGGAGGCGGACCATGTTCAGGGAAATGACGCGCAAGAAGCAGGCGCTGAGCCGCGAGGAATGTATTTCGCTTTTGAAAAGCGAGCTGCGGGGCGTCTTGAGCGTGCTGGGGGACGACGGCTATCCCTACGGTATGCCCATCAACCACTTCTACAACGACGAGGACGGCTGCCTTTACTTTCACAGCGGTCCGAAGGGCCACCGCGTGGACGCCATGGCCCGCTGTGACAAGGCCAGCTTCTGCGCCTTCGACCGGGGCTTTGTGCGGGAAGGCGACTGGGCGCTGAACATCAAAAGCGTCATCGTGTTCGGACGGCTGGAGGTGGTGGGGGACCGGGAAACGGCCCTGGAGATCAGCCGCAGGCTCAGCCGCAGGTTCACCGACGACGAGGACTATATCGAGGATGAGATCGCCCGCTGCGGCGCCGGCGTGCTGGTGTTCCGGCTCTTGCCGCAGCACATGACCGGAAAGCTGGTAAACGAGAAATAGAGGCGGAGGAGCCCATGGCTGAGCTTTGGAAAAACCTGATCGCCCAGGAGGACCCCGCGCTGGCGGAGGCGCTGACGCTGTCCCGGGTGAACATATCCAAAAAGACCGGCGAGATGCGGGTGCGGTTCAGGTGCGAAAAAATCCTGAACGACGCCCAGTTCGAGTGCGTCCAGCGGCTCATGTCCCGGGCGTTTCCGGCGGTGCGGGTCAAGACCCAGATGGAATATCCGGCGCTGCGCCAGCGGGTGCTGGAGGACATTTCCGTGGCCAGCGGGCTGATGAAGTCCCTGGTGCGCCATGAGAGCCCGGGCTGTATGCCCTTTATCGACTTCAGCGGCGAAGGCTGGTCGCTGAAGGACGGCGTTTTGACGGTGTGCGTGTCCAGCGCCGAGGGCGCGGCCTTTTTGAAGGCCCGGGGCGTGGACGGCATCCTGGCGCAAAAGCTGGGGGAGCTGTTCGGCATACAGGCCACCGCGCGCATACAGATCACCGGGGACGAGGAGGCGCGCATCAGGCAGATCGCCGAGGCCCGCGCCCGGGAGGCGGAGCTGATGGCCGCCACGGCCGCCCAGGCGAGCGCCGAGCCGAAGAAGAAGTCCGTCTCCAGCGAGGCCGTCTACGGCAAGGTGATCCACGATCCCCACATCCCCATGGGCGAGGTCACGGAGGACGTGGGCCGCTGCACCTTGAAGGGCGAGGTGGTGAGCCTGGATATCCGCGACGCCAAGAACGGCGAGACGAAGATCGTGCTGTTTTCCATGACGGACTATACCGGCTCTGTGAACTGCAAGCTGTTTTTGAGCGCCCGCCGCAGCCGGGAGAACCCGGTGAGCGTCCAGGCCCAGGCCGACGCCATCAACGAGGCGCTGAAGCCCGGCAAGTGGGCGAAGGTGCGGGGCAAGTACAGCTATGACAGCTATGCCGGCCAGATGGTGCTGATGGTGGACGATATCGTGCCCGCCGAAAAGCCCGTGCGGGAGGACACGAGCCCGGAGAAGCGGGTGGAGCTGCACTTGCACACCAATTACAGCACCATGGATGCCTGCGCCTCCGCCACGGACCTGATCAAGCAGGCCGCGGCCTGGGGCCACCGGGCCATCGCGGTCACGGACCACGGCGTGGTGCAGGCCTTCCCCGAGGCCTTCGGCGCGGCCAAGAAGAACAAGCTGAAGCTGATTCCCGGCTGCGAGGGCTATCTGATCGACGACGACGCCTCCATCGTGGAAAACGCGGGGGACATTCCCCTCAAGGGCATTTCCTATGTGGTGCTGGACGTGGAGACCACGGGCCTGAACACCCGCACGGACGAGATCATCGAAATCGGCGCGGTGCGCCTCGAAAACGGCGTGGAGGTGCGCCAGTTCAGCGAGCTGATCGACCCTGGCCGGCCCGTGCCGGATCGGGTGGCGGAGCTGACGGGCATCTCAAGCGCCATGCTCCGGGGCAAGCGCACGCTGATGCAGGTCATGCCCGAATTTGCCGAATTCTGCCGGGGCGCGGTGCTGGTGGCCCACAACGCCAGCTTCGATATGTCCTTCTTCCGGCGCGCCTTCAGGCAGGCGGGCCTGCCCTTTGACTTCGCCATCCTGGACACGCTGGCCCTGGTGCGCAACCAGTATCCCCAGCTCAAGAGCCACAAGCTGGGCAACATGTGCAAGCAGCTGGGCATCTCCCTGGTCAACGCCCACCGCGCCGTACACGATGCCCGGGCCACATCGCTGATGCTCGTCAAGGTGCTGAATGAGGTCGTGGCCCAGAAAAAGCTGACCCAGCTGGGCCAGCTGAACACCTGCTATCCCACCGACGCGACCAAGCAGTCTTACCACATCATCCTGCTGGCGGCCTCCCAGACGGGCATGACCAACCTGTACCGCCTGGTCAGCGAGGGCCACCTCCATTATTTTTATCGCAAGCCCCGCATCCCCCGCAGCCTGATTTCCAAGTACCGCGAGGGGTTGATCGTGGGCAGCGCCTGCGCCGCGGGAGAGCTGTTCCAGGCCATACTGGACGACAGGGACGAGGCGGAGCTGAAGCGCATCGCCTCCTTCTACGACTATCTGGAAATCCAGCCCATCGGCAACAACGCCTTTCTGAAGCGGGACGGCACCGTGGCGGACGACGAGGCCCTGCGGGATCTGAACCGGCGCATTGTGCGGCTGGGGCAGGCGCTGGGCAAGCCCGTCTGCGCCACCGGCGACGTGCATTTCCTGAACCCCAACGACGGCGCCTACCGGGCCATTTTGCTGACTAAGGAGGGCTACAGGGACGCCGACGAGCAGCCGCCGCTGTACTTCCACACCACGGACGAGATGCTTTCGGAGTTCAGCTATCTGGGCCGGGACGTGGCCCGGCAGGTGGTCATCGAAAATCCCAATGCCATCGCCGACAGGATCGGGGATGTGAAAATCTTCATTCCCCATCCCGAGGGCAAGGAGACCTTCCAGCCCTTCTGGCCCGAGGCCGAGGGCGATCTGCGAAAGCTGGTGAACGACAAGGCCCACGACCTCTATGGCGACCCGCTGCCCGAAATCGTGCAAAAGCGCATCGACAAGGAGCTGGGGGCCATCATCGGCTATGGCTTTTCCACGCTGTATATGATCGCGGTGAAGCTGGTGGCCAAGAGCCTGTCCGACGGCTACATCGTGGGCAGCCGCGGCTCCGTGGGCTCGTCGCTGGTGGCGTTCCTCTCCGGCATCACCGAGGTCAACGCCCTGCCGCCCCACTACGCCTGCCCCAAATGCCGCCACACGGAGTTCGACCCCGATCCCCGCTATACCACCGGGCTGGACCTGCCGCCCAAAATCTGTCCCGAATGTGGGACCATGATGAACAAGGACGGCTTCAACATCCCCTTCGAGGTGTTCCTGGGCTTCAAGGGCGACAAGGTGCCCGATATCGACCTGAACTTCTCCGGCGAATACCAGCCCCGGGCCCACCGCTATATCCAGGAGCTGTTCGGCGAGGAATATTGCTTCCGCGCCGGCACCATCGGCACCATCGCGGAAAAGACGGCCTATGGCTATGTGCTGAAATACTGCGAGGAAAAGGGCATCACCCTGCCCAGGGCCGAAATGGAGCGCCTGGCCAGGGGCATCACCGGCGTCAAGCGCACCACGGGCCAGCACCCCGCTGGCATGGTGGTGCTGCCCAAGGAGTATGAAATCTATCAGTTCACCCCCATCCAGCACCCCGCCGACGACATGACCACCGAAACCATCACCACCCACTTCGATTTCAACAGTATGCACGACGTGCTGGTGAAGCTGGACGTGCTGGGCCACGATGACCCCACCATGCTGCGCAAGCTCCAGGATATCACCGGCATCGCGCCCCAGGCCGTGCCCCTGCACGACCCGGAGGTGTTTTCCAAAATCATATCCCTGTTCACCGGGCCCGAGGCGCTGGGGCTGACCGCCGAGCAGCTGGGCGTGGCCGAAAGCGGCACCCTGGGCGTGCCGGAGTTCGGCACCTCCTTCGTGCGCGGTATGCTCAAGGAGACCAGGCCCAGCACCATGGAGGAGCTGATCCGCATCTCCGGCCTGTCCCACGGCACCGACGTGTGGCTGGGCAACGCCCAGGACCTGGTGCGCCAGGGCATCCCCCTCAGGGAGTGCTTTTGCACCCGCGACGACATCATGAACGCCCTGATCGCCTGCGGCGTGGAGGCATCCATGGCCTTCAAGACCATGGAAGCCGTGCGCAAGGGCAGGGGGCTGACGCCGGAAATGGAGGCCGCCATGCGCGAGGCCGGCTGCCCCGAATGGTACATCGATACCTGCAAAAAGATCAAGTACATGTTCCCCAAGGGCCACGCCGTGGCCTATGTCACCATGGCGCTCAGAATCGCCTATTTCAAGGTGTTCCACCCCGCGGCCTATTACTGCTGCTACCTGGCCCGCAACGCCGAGAGCTTCGACGGCACCCGCATGACCACCCGCGACGTGGACGCCCTGCGGGACATGATCGAGGAAATCAAGGCGCTGGACAAGTCCGAGCGCACCGCCACCAAGGACGATGAAATGACCATCCTGGAGATACTCATCGAAATGAACCTGCGGGGCGTCCACATCAAGCCCATCGATATCTACAGCTCCCGGGCCGCCGATTTCTTCATCGATGAGGACGGCGAAATCGTGCCGCCCATCAACTCCCTGCCCGGCATCGGCCTCGCCGCCGCCGAAGGCTTCGTCGAAGCCCGCCGGGCCGGCCCCTTCATCAGCCAGGACGATATGGTGCGCCGCAAGGTCTCCAAGTCCATGGTGGAACAGCTCAAGCTGGCCGGATGCCTCAACGATATCCCCGAAACCAGTCAGGTCACCCTGTTCGAGTTCGGCGGACTCGGGGGATGAGGGTGGAGGCCTGAGAGTGGAGAGTGAAGAGTGGAGAGTGGAGAGTGGAGTTGAAGTTACCCGGACAGACGGTGCAACGGGATGTTAAGCCTTCCCCTCTGGGGAAGGGTTCGAACGCGTAGATATTGCCTGATTTGTCAAGGGGTTTACTGTAATTTATTGCCTCTCAGCGCATCATTGCTGGCTTAATGACATTGTACACTGAGTAGTAACCTATGACCTGTTGTTCACCATTAATTCTTCGTTACTGGTCTTGACATGGGGGCCATCATATATTACATTATAAGGCAACGCTCGGTTTTGTCGGTAAACAGGAATTTATCGGGATAATGTGGAATTGGGAATGGGGAATGATAGTTACCCAAGTTACCGGGGACGATCCTCTTAAAATAAAAGAAATCCGTAAGGATTTCCACCACCATTTCCCATTCCACAATCCCCATTCCCCATTTTATAAATACCAATTTGCCACACAGGACTGAGTAATTACATTATAAAGAAAATATCCTGACTGTTATCCTGTGCGCTTTCCTGAATGTTGCAGCGATATATTTTCTCCGCCACCCTCTACGCAGAGACAGGAGTGATTCCATGAAGCATCGATTGAAATTGTCCTTTGCGCACTGCTGATTGTCCTGATGGGGCTGTCGGTGCTCTTTGAGGAGGGAAATAAACAGTGACCGCAAGCAAACGTCAGGTTGAATTTGATTACGCAAAGACGATCGCGATATGAGGAGGGAAATAAACAGTGACCGCAAGCAAACGTCAGGTTGAATTTGATTACGCAAAGACGATCGCGATAATCTTCATGGTCATTATTCATGTGATCGAAGAAATATCCGCGGTTGATTTGGATGTGCTCCCCTCCGGATTCTGGGAGAACTTCATCCAGTTTGGGGCGGGGCCTCTGGCCGCGCCCATGTTCGTTTTCGCCATGGGCGTAGGAATGGTTCTTTCCCGCCATCAGGAGCCGATACAGCTTTTCAAGCGGGGCGTAAAGCTGTGGATTGTCGCGATGGCCCTGAATATCTGCAGGAATGTGATCCCTGATCTCATCGCCTGTCTGATCTCTGGAACCGCGCCGGTATGGGACACGCTGCGTTACGATTTATTCAATATCGACATACTGCATTTTTCGGGACTCGCCTTCATGCTTACTGCCCTTTTCAGGAAGCTTAAGGTGCCTGTCCTGGCTCTGGTTCCCATCGGGATCATTATGCAGGCCGTGGGCAATGAGCTTTCCCTGGCCTTCAGGCCCACGGGCATCGGGGAAATCCTCCTCTCCTACATCTTCAATACGGGCGGCGATCTGTCCTGCTTCCCCCTTTTGCTCTGGTACGCGACGCTCACGATTGGCATGCTGGCTGGAACCCTGCTGCAAAAGTACAAAGACAATTTGGACAGGATCTACAAGATTGGCTTCTATGGCGGGTCAGCCCTTTTAATTGGTTATGTCGCCGCGTGCCATTACTATGAGCTGGATATCCGTTTCCTGCACGCCCTTTACGAGAACGCTTTTTACAAGCAGACCTTCTTCCACTTTCTCTACAATACGCTGATCGTCATGATAGAGCTTTCCCTGTTCTATTTCATCTCAAAAAGGGTCAAAAAGGATATTGCGTTCGTCGATTTTTGCGGAAAGAACCTGACGACAATCTATGTGGTGCAGTGGTTAATCATCGGGTGGATCAGCTCCATCCGGGATGTTTTGCATTTTGAACTCGGCTTGGAACTGTCCGTTGCGATCGGCGTTGCGATTGTCGGCGTATCCGCTTTGATCACAAGGCTCCTTCCCCGTATCAAATGGTGAATTTGTGGATAGGTCAGATTGCTTGACTTCCTGCGGTCGAATTCAAAACTGCGAATGACAATTGGGAATATGTTCCCGGAAAATGGGGCTGTAAAAAAGTCCCATACAAAAAGCAGCCAAGCTGAAGACAGCGAGGCTGCTTTGTGGTAGAATGGAGATGATGAGCCAACAAACTACCAAGAGGAATTATACACCAAAGCAGCTCATAATGCCACTGGATGTGGAGCGAATCATAGAAATTAACGATGCGGTGTATAGCTTCAGTGAGATCATGAATCGTATTGACCTGACAAGATTTCTTGCGAAGAAGGATAGCAGGATGGGTCGTCCAAGGTATGATTCAATCAAGCTGTTGAAAATCATACTGTTCTGCTTAACCGCCAACATCCCCAAGGTCGTATGAAATCCGTCCCCGCTGACATTTTGAAGAATGGCCGAACCCCTTCCGCGCTCAATCCCGCGCCACGCGCCCATCCACGCAGATCGTGACGACGCGCAGGGGAATGTCCCTGCCGCTGCGGCGAAGGGCCTTGCGCACGGCATATTCCAGAGCGCCGCAGCAGGGCACCTCCATGCGGGCGACGGTGATATCGCGGATATCGTTGCCGCGGAAAATGGCCTCCAGCTTTTCGCTGTAATCCACGCCGTCCAGCTTGGGATAGCCCACCAGCGTCACGCGGCCGCGAATGAAGTCCTCGTGAAAGCTGCCGTAGGCATAGGCGGTGCAATCCGCCGCCACCAGCAGGCGCGCGCCGTCGAACCAGGGCGCGTTCACGGGCGCCAGCTTGATCTGCACCGGCCACTGGCGCAGCTGGCTGCCGGCACGGACCATGCCGGGGGCGCCCTCCGCCGGAACATCCCGCGCCGCTGAGCCGGGCCGCACCGTCCGCGCCGCTTCTCCGGGACAGCCGCCCATGCCCGGGCGGCCCTCTGCCGGAACATCCCGCGCCGCCGCTTCTGAACCGCCGTCCGCCGGACGGACAGGACCCTTTAACCCCTTCGCCGCGCGGACGGCGGCTTCGTCGTAGGCGGGGGCCTCCCTCTCCTCAAAGGAAATGGCGCCCGCGGGGCAGACCGGCAGGCAGCTGCCCAGCCCGTCGCAATAGTCCTCCCGCATAAGATGCGCCTTGCCGCCCACCATGGCGATGGCGCCCTCGTGACAGGCCTCGGCGCAAGCGCCGCAGCCGTTGCATTTTTCCTCGTCAATGCGAATGATTTTGCGCTTCACGGTTCGTGTCCTCCTCTTGCTTTGCCTGCTTCCGGGCCTCGCGCTCGGCCCTTGCGCGCGCCTTCTGTTCGCGCGCGATCTGCATCATGTGTTCATACATTTCATCGCCCACGCACTTGCGGGCGTACTGGCACCACTGCACGCAGCTGAGCGCGTCGTTGTAAATCACCTGCCCGCAATTTTCGCACACCGCCTCGGTATCCACCGAGAAGATTTCAATCAGATTGCCGCACCTGGGGCAGCGCTTTTCCTCCAGGGTGGGCGTCCTCGGCCTGCCCTGACAGCCCTCCATGATCATGCCCGTCACCTCGCGCCTTGCTTGACTTTCAGCCGTTATTTTACTATACTATAGCCGTAGTGTATGTTGGATTTACAACACGGGAGGCAAAAATGCGCAAAACGCTTGGCGCGCTGGCGGCGTGCCCGCTGTTCGAGGGCGTGGACGGGGAGGACATGCGCCCCATGCTGGACTGCATGGGGGCGCGGGTCGTGGACGTGGATCGGGGCGGCGTCATTCTCTCCGAGGACGGCCCCGCCGACCGCGTGGGCATCCTGCTCAGCGGGGCGGCCCGGGTGCAGCGGGGCGATTACGACGGCAACCGCACCATCCGGGCGGCGCTGCGGCCCGGGGACCTGTTCGGGGAGACCTTCGCCTGCGCCGGGGTGCCGCGCTTGCCCGTTTCGGTGGAGGCGTCGCAGCCCTGCCGGGTCATGCTCATCCCGCTTTCGGCCATCACCCGGACCTGCGAAAGGGCCTGCGCGTCCCACAGCCGGGTGCTGCTGAACCTGCTAAGGGTGATGGCGGAGAAGAACCTGCTTCTGAGCCAGAAGCTGGAGATCACCTCCCGCCGCACGACCCGGGAAAAGCTGATGGCCTATCTGTTTGCCCAGGCCCGGCGCGCCGGCTCCGGCTGCTTTACGATTCCCTTCGACCGACAGGGCCTGGCGGACTACCTGGGCGTGGACCGCAGCGCGCTGTCGGCGGAAATCGGCAAGCTGCGCCGGGAGGGCGTCATCGAAAGCGAGCGCAGCGCGTTCCGGCTCATCGATATCAAGGACGGATTGCAGCGATACGGAGGATGAGAATATGCTGAAGCACAAGACACTGGCACGAAGGATGGCGGCCCTCGCGGCGCTGCTGTGCGCGCTGGCGCTGGCCTGGGGCGCGCTGGCCGAGGGGCCGATGGACTTCACCGGCTGGCTGAACGGCGACGCCGCCCCGGCGGCAAGCGCTCCCGCAGCAGCCGCGCCGGAGATTCAGGTGGAGGTCGAGGCCCAGCCGGAAGCGCCGCAGGCGGAAGCGATTGAGGCCCAGCCGGAAGCGCCGCAGGCGGAGCCGATTGAGGCCCAGCCGGAAGCGCCGCAGGCGGAAGCGATTGAGACTCAGCCGGAAGCGCCGCAGGCGGAGCCGATTGAGGCCCAGCCGGAAGCGCCGCAGGCGGAAGCGATTGAGGCCCAGCCGGAAGCGCCGCAGGCGGAAGCGATTGAGACTCAGCCGGAAGCGCCCGTCCCAGCGGCGGTCGAGGCGGTCCAGAGCCCCTTCGGCCCGGAGCCCACGCTGGAGCCGCCGCAGCCCCTGCGCAGCGCCCGGATCAGGGCGGTGGGGGACCTCATGGTACATAAAAAGCAGCTGGCGGTGGCCAAGCGGCCGGACGGCAGCTACGATTTCCACGACCAGTACGCGCTGATCGCCGGCTCCCTGGCGGACGCGGACTACACCCTGGCCAACCTGGAGACCACCGTGGGCCGTTACCGCAGCCTGGACTATTCGGGCTATCCCATGTTCAACACGCCGGAAAGCCTGCTGGAGACGGTGAAGGACGCGGGGGTGGACTTTCTGACCCTGGCCAACAACCACATGCTGGACCGCTATTTCGAGGGCCTGATGAACACCGTGAGTTGGGTGGAGCAGTATGGCTTCGACTTCGGCGGCGCGAACCGCAGCCCCGAGGAGCGCAACGCGGCCAAGGTGGTGTATGTCAACGGCATCGGCATCGGGCTTTTGTGCTACACCCAGATGACCAACGGCATGGAGAGCTATTGCAATTCGGCGGTGGAGGAATACGCGGTGAACTATCTGCGCAAGGCCGATTTCGCCGCGGACGTGCAAAGGCTGCGCGATGCCGGGGCGGACGTGGTGATCGCGCTGCCCCACTGGGGAGAGGAGTACCGCCGCAAGCCGGAGCCCAACACCGTGGCGCTGGCGAAGCTGATGATCGCCTCGGGCGTGGACGTGATCCTGGGCAGCCATCCCCACATGGTGCAGCCGGTGGAGTTCGTGGAGGCGCAGACGCCGGAGGGCGGGACGCGCACGGGCCTGGTGGCCTACAGCCTGGGCAACTTCATCAGCAACATGAGCGTGCGCCACACGGATTCGGGCATCATCCTGCAATTCACCGTTCAGGAGCGGCAGGACGGCAGCTTCGGCATCGACGATGTGTGCTGCGTGCCGGTCTATTGCTGGCGCAGCGCCGCGAACGTGCAGCCCCTGTCCTCTCTGAAATACCTGGACAATCCGCCCCGGGACATGGACGCCGCCGCCCGCCGGCGCATGGCGCAGAGCTATCAGGAGCTTCGGGATTTGCTGGACGACAGCATCCTGCTGCTTGCGGAATAGAACGGTGTAAGGGGGAACGCGAGATGGCAAAGACGCGCGTCGAACTGGACGGCAGGACGATATTGGTCACGGGCTCGCCCGGCTTCATTGGGGCGAACCTGGTGCTGAGGCTGCTCAGTACGCTGAAAGGCGGGACGGTCGTCAGCCTGGACAACATGAACGACTACTACGACCCGGCCCTGAAGCGATACCGGCTGGGCCTGATCGGGCGCGCCGCGGAAAAATCGGAGGCGCGGCACGCGTTCGTCGAGGGCTCCGTGGCGGACGCCGCGCTGATGGCGGATGTGTTTGACCGCTACAGGCCCGAGGTGGTGGTCCATCTGGCGGCGCAGGCGGGCGTGCGCCACAGCATCAAGCATCCCGAGGATTACGTCCAGTCCAACCTGGTGGGCTTCTTCAACGTGCTGGAGGGCTGCCGCCGCCATCCCGTGGCGCACCTGGTGTATGCCAGCTCCTCGTCGGTGTACGGCGGCAGCACAAAGGTGCCCTTCAGCACCGACGACGCGGTGGATACCCCGGTGAGCCTGTACGCCGCCACCAAGAAGTCCAATGAGCTGATGGCCCACAGCTATGCCAAGCTGTATGACATTCCCTGCACCGGCCTGCGCTTTTTCTCGGTGTACGGCCCCGCCGGACGGCCGGATATGTTCTATTACTCCGCCAGCCGCACGCTGGCCGCGGGGGGAACCATCCGCATCTTCAATTACGGCCGGTGCCAGCGGGATTTTACCTATGTGGACGACACCGTGGAGGGCGTATACCGCGTCATGCAGGGCGCGCCCGCGCGGGCAACCGGCCCGGACGGGCTGCCCATAGCGCCCTGCGCGCTGTACAACATCGGCGGCGGACGGCCCGAAAACCTCATGGACTTCGTTCAGATCCTCCAGGAGGAGCTGGTGCGCGCCGGGGTGCTGCCTGCGGACTATGACTTCGAGGCCCACCGGCAGCTCATGCCCATGCAGCCCGGCGACGTGCCCGTGACCTGGGCCGACAGCCAGCCCCTGGCCCGGGACTTCGGCTTTACCCCCGCCATCCCCATCCGCGAGGGCCTGCGCCGCTTCGCTCAGTGGTACGCGGAGTATGAGGCGGGCAAGCCGGCAGCGGGGAATTGA
>JAFUCP010000066.1 GCA_017459565.1 Clostridia bacterium
ATGCTCCGCAGGCTCGTGCCCCGGTGATATCCGTGGATCAGCTGCAGCTGATAGGTCATCGGACCGGCGGAGGCGAGGGCTCTGTCGATCACCCGAATGGCCTCCTCCTGCCGCAGCCCGTGCAGATCCTCCTTCACAAACGGTTCGTTCATGTATCTCCCGAATCTCCTTCTCGCCATTGATATAAGGCTGGTAGATACTCTCGATGCGCCCGCCACCCCTGTTGTCACAGCCGGAGCAGAATTCACAGTCGATGCCGCAGGCACCCCACGGCGCCCGGTGGACGATGCGGATGCGCTCCTCCCGCGTGGTATCCTTGATCAGTATGGATTTCATGCGTCTTTACCTCAGCTTTCCGGATGCGCGTTCATCCACTCGATGATATAAAGGCTCTCGTAACCTATTATTCAATCCATGTGACAGGATTCCCGGTACGCTTCAGTTCGCTCCGCACAGGCTGTCCATCATAGCCATAGCCCAGGATCAGCCCGCCGGTGACGGTCTCGTCCGCTTTCAATCCCAGCTTCTCCAAATATCCGCGCACATGCGCATCCTCGTCCAGCCAGTGCAGTTGGTTGATCCAGCAGGACCCCAGGTCCAGCGCGTTGGCGGCGATCATCATGTTCTCCAGGGCGCAGGCGCTGTCCGCTATGGCATTGCCGTAGCCCTTGCGGTTCGCCGTCACGATCAGCACCGGCGCGCCGTAGTGGAACACATAGCCACCCTTTTTCGACGCGCTGACGGAGTTCCGCAGGGAGACGTAGGCATCCGGGCCGACCTCCATGGCAGCGAAGGCCTCCTGCACGATGGCCGCCAGCTCATCCAGCGCCTTCCGATCCGTGATGACGATCATGTGCGTGGTCTGGCTGTTGGAACCGCTGGGGGCGGCGCGTCCGGCCTCGATCACCCGCTGAATCATTTCCCTCGGCGGCAGCCCAGGCTTCATCTTTCGCGTGCTCCTTCGGGTAAAAATGGCTTCCATCGCATCCTTCATCTGTTTTCCCTCCCAAACGCCCGTGCCGCGTCGATCCTGCCATTGATGTGAAGCATATGGGCATAGAAGTATTCGTCCGCCACAGCGATGCCCTTTTCCCTGAGCAGCTTTTTCAGCGCGAGTACTGTCCGCCGCGACCAGTTGGAGGTGGTAAACAGCACTGCCTTACCGACCTTGGATGCGTCCAGGTTCTCAGCGTAAACCCTGAGCTCTGGTGCCATGATATTGGCATAGGGCGCGCCGCCGAGGTACAGAACATCCACATATTCAACCAGCCTGGGTTCATCGGTGATCGAGATGGCTTTGACTCCGACCCCTTCCGCGATCGCCTCTGCAATCGTCCTTGTGTTGCCCAACCTGGAATAATAGCGCACCGCCTTTTTCATGGCATACAGCCTCCTTTACTCGCCCATCTTCCACTGTATCAGCTCCACGAGGATCGGCTGCAGCCTTTGGGCCTGCTCCGACAGCTCGTATTCCACCCGCACAGGCACTTCCAAATATTCCCTGCGCAGCACCAGGTGGTCCCGTTCCAACTCCTTCAGCGTCTGGGACAGCATCGTGTTGGAGATGCCCCGCACGTTTCGCAGCAGTTCATTATAGCGGCTGGCCCCATTGGCGGTCAGCGAGCACAGCACGGGCAGCTTCCACTTCCCGCCGATGCTCTCCAGTGCGGCCTGCAGGGCGCACCCCGGCGCGCAGGGGCAGTTGTGTTGTTGAGACATGCGCTTCTTCTTCCTCCACTCCGTTTTATCTTACTTACTAAGACTGTTTTCACTTATTGACATCCCGTAATCCGTCATGTACAATCATAACAGATAAGGAATCCGTTGTAAAGACTGATTCCGGATTAATCTGAACATTGAGAGGAGAATCATCATGAGCAAGAAACTGGTCGCCTGGTTTTCTGTCAGCGGCGTGACCGCCAAGGTCGCGCGGGAGATCGCTGCCGTGGAGGGCGCGGACTGCTTTGAGATCGTGCCCGAAGTGCCCTATACGGCGGCAGATCTGGACTGGACCAACAAGCAATCCCGCAGCACGCTGGAGATGACCGACCCGAACTGCCGCCCCGCGACAACCGGCTGTGTGGAGAACATGGCTCAATACGACGTGGTTTTCGTGGGGTTCCCCATCTGGTGGGGACGCGAGCCCAGCGTGGTGGACACCTTCCTGACCTTCTATGATTTCAGCGGCAAGCGCATCGTGCCCTTCTGCACCTCCGGCGGCAGCGACATCGGCAGGACCGCCGAGCGCATCCAGACCCTGGTGGGCGAGAGCGCGTGCGTGGACACCGGCAAGCGCCTGGGCGGCGAGATTCAGGAGGCCGACCTCAAGCTCTGGACCGAGGGGCTGAAGCTGTGAACGCGATGGAGCTGATTCGGCAGCGTCGGAGCGTGCGAACCTTCGATAGCAGGCCGCTCAGTGCGGAGGATCACGAAAAGCTGCTGACCTTCGCCGCGCAGGTCACCAACCCCTACGATCTGCCGATCACCTGGCGCATCCTGAGCGCGAAGGAGCACGGCCTGTCCAGCCCCGTCATTTCCGGGACGGACACCTTCATCGCGGGCAAGCTGCGCCGCGCCCCTCACGCGGAGGAGGCGTTTGGCTTCGCCTTTGAGCGATTCGTGCTCTATGCACAATCGCTGGGCATTGGAACCACATGGATCGCCGGAACGATGAACCGGCCCGCCTTTGAAGCGGCCATGAAACTGGAAGGCAGCGAGGTCATGCCCTGCGTCAGTCCCCTGGGCTATCCGGCCGCGAAGCTGTCCCTTCGGGAGAGCCTGATGCGAAAGGGCGTCAGGGCGGACAGCCGGCTGGACTTCAGCGCGCTGTTCTTCGAAGGCGGCTTTGACCGCCCCCTCACGCAGGAAAAAGCGGGAGTATTCGCTCAACCTCTGGAGATGGTTCGCTGGGCGCCCTCCGCCGTCAACAAGCAGCCCTGGCGCGTGGTCCTGTCAGGCGGCAGCGCCCATTTCTTTGAGAAGCGGTCCAGGGGCTACGTGGACGAAAGCGGCTGGGATTTGCAAAAGGTGGATGTGGGCATCGCCATCTGCCATTTCGCCTGCGGGTTGGAGGAGCAGGGCATCGCCTGGCATCTGACGGTGGCCGACCCGGGGATAGCGGTTCCCGACGGCACAGAATATGTCGCAACAATCGAAAGGGATCAATGATTTGAGGAGGTA
>JAFUCP010000067.1 GCA_017459565.1 Clostridia bacterium
CACTCCGCCACAAACTCCGCCTTGCGCGCCTCGTTGCCCTCAGCAAAAAACCTCGGCTGGGGGCGCTTCATGGCCAGGTCGACGTTCCAGCTCTGATGGTGCACCCGCCACACGCTGCCCATGCCGCCGTGGATGGCGTCGTCCTCCACCCGGTAGGTCTCCAAGATGTCATCGCCCCTGTGGATCTCCTCGTTGGAGATGGCCTTGGGGCGCACCCCGTCTGCCAGGCGGCTCTGAGCGTCGTCCAGATACGCCACGCAGATCGAATCGCTCTCGTACACGCTGCCCTTTGACAGGCTGTTACTCATGCTGAAGGTATCCATCGTCGCGCCTCCTCCGTTCCGCTACAGGCTGATGTCCGGGGTATTGTCCCGCTGGTAGGACAGCCAGTTGCCGTTTTCGATCAATTCCTCCCGGGCCAGCCGCTCCAGCAGCGCCTCGCTCTGGCCGTATTCTTCCAGCATCTCAGAAATTCGGGCGTAAAAGGCGGCCATCTTGCCGTGATCCGACAGCTTTCGGGGCAGGGACTGCTTGCCGTAATAGTTCGCGATGAATATCGTCGCCGCCGACAAGGTTCCCAGCGCCACCTTGAGCAGCGTGCGATAGCCCTCGATATTCCCAAGCGCCGCCAGCGGCCTTGGCGCAAGCCCTCCAAACAGCCCTTCAAACACCAGCGCCACCACATACAGCGAGGCGCTGACGATGAACGCGACGCGCACCACGCGATCGCTGCGCCCGACGCTGACGGATGTTCTCCGGGAAGCCCTTTGGTGATACTCCCGCTGGACATCGACCCAGCACCTGAGGATGTCGTGGGCCCGTTTGGGCTCCGGCCCGACGGTCGTCGCCCGCAGCGCGGCGGCGATCCAGCCCGTCTCCAGCGATTGGGTCCAGGTCAAAAGCGCCGTCACCTGCAATGGGCTGCCGGCATAGCGCAGATAGGCCTGCACGCGCAGCCACTCCGCCAGCGCGCGATACTCGATGTATCGGCAATGGCAGTCCGAGCGGGCGGCATAGCGATTCAAGAGCAGCGCCGCGCTCAGCATGGCCCCGCAGACCAGGATCATCCCTATGGCCCCGGCCTCGTCGTACATCAAAAACGCAAAGGTCAGCAGCGTGCTGGCCGCCGCTAGCAATGCCAGTATTCGCCGGTATTTTGCTGCAAAGGAATGGCTCAGGCTGCTGGCGGCATGATACAGCGCGTTCATGCGCCCAAGCACCGGGTCCTCCCCACAGGCCTCCTCCGGCAGGAGCGTTCCCCCGCCATCCGCGCCGACGGCCAAGCGGTTGAAGGCATCCATGCGGTTCAATATGTCCTCCAGCGCGGCTTCGTTCCCCAGAACCCGCACTGTCCCGGCGGTACGTGTGTCCGACGCCTCCCGGGGCGCGAGGATGTGAATGACCGCCTCGGCGGTTCCCTTGTGGACGGGGCTGCCCGTTTGCGGCCTGTAGCTGCCGCGCAACGCGATGTCCACGGCCGCGCTGGTGCCGCAGCTGTGGGCATCCGGCGGGCCGCCGTCCCAAAGCGCCATCAGCACATGGCTGTGGGTGGCCACGTAGATACCGGCCTGGCGAAAGCAATCGGCGCGGGAGCAGGGCTCCGGCACCGCCTCCACGGGCGGGACCACGCCCACCCATTCAGCCTCGGCGCAATGCCCGTCGAACCGCTCCGCGTCGGCGCCCTCGAAATCCCTCCGGTAGACCTCCGGCGCCATCGGAAGCGCCGCCAGTATGGGAATGCCCAGCTCCCGCGCCGCGTCGGCGCACAGCAGGTCGCCGCCCGCGGCCAGGCTGGTGAGCATGAAAATCTGAGTATTGGGGCAGCACTCCTTCAGCCGCGTGAGTTCTGCGCTTACGGAGGCGCGCAGCGCGGGCAGGTCGGCGGAACGCAGGGCGATGTGCCCCGTCACGCCGACGATCAGGGGGATCCTCCTGTTGTCCATTGATTTGGTCACTCCTCGCTATGAGGGAAGCCAAGCGGCCGGCAATAAGTGTCTGTGATACATGGCATTTCAACCGTTCAGCGACGTCCTCTTTTCCCGAAAATCAGGCTCAGCAATCCCTTTGGGATATGGCTGTCCGCCCTTTTCTCCATGGAAGTGTCATCGGATTTCTCTGTCGCGCCATCCATGCCCGTGTATTCATATTCATAGCTCAGCCGGCACCCGCTTTCAACCCTTCCTTCCCGGTTGAACATGGCGATTTGAAACCCGTCTTCCGAAACAGCATGTGAATCGCCCGGACTCATCATCACCGTCGGAACCTGTCGAAAACCGTTGCCCAGTTCCGTGATATAGAACCTCTCGTCTGAATAGGAACGCCATAGCGCAAACCTGGAATCCGGTGAAAAGCACAGGTCCCAACACTCTCCGGTTATGAAGCCCTCGCCGCGGATATGCTCTCCGGTAAACGCCTGCCAGCCTTCCTTCAGTCGCACCGCAAACAGCCTGCCGTCGTCCGTGGACCGGAACGAAGCGATGTTGGGATACGAACTGTCAACAACCGCGGCCGGTTCAATCTCTCCGCTGTCCAGGTGAACCTTCAGCGCGCCCTCCTTTTCGCACCAGATAAAGCAGATGCTGTGATCATCATTCAGAAGCACGGGCTTTATGTACGCCTTTCCCGTTCCGATCAAGGCCTCCGTTCCATCCTTCACGCAACGATACGGCAGTTTCCTGTAGGCCTTTTTCAGTGGGGCGTAAATGTCTGCGATTTCTTCGGGATAGTATCTTCTGAGCGTTTTCGAAGTCATCACCGTGCGGTTCTGAGCGAAAATGGGTTGAAACACTGGCTTGGCCATCCTGCCGGGCCATTCGTCGGAAGTGATGGAATGATGAACGCGAGCCCTCCGGCAAGCAGTGGACAGCCTTCGCTCCATCTGAATCGACTGTTCACAATCCTGCCTCTCCGGGAGTTCGCGATAGTGTTCAAATTGAGCGATTGCGTCCGCATAATTGCCGTTTTGCATGGCATCCCAAAACGCCCCTTCGACCCGCTCCTGTTCTTCGTTCAGTGCCACCGCGCGTTTCACGGAGACAAACCGGCTCAATCGATAGTGAGGCCCCGCAGCTGACACTTTTCTGCAAAGCGTCGCCGCATAATCCTCCGCCGCGGAGGAAGGCGAACCCGATACCGCTGTTCTCCTCTGAGCGGGTTCCCTCTCCAGCATTTTGATCTGGCCGTTCAGCAGTACATAATCCCCAAAGTCCGCAACAACACGGTTTGCAAAGTGCTTGTCCTGCCATCCGTCCCGATGCGTTCCCCGCCTCCATCGCGCGTGGATGCCTTCCGCTTCCTCCCCCCCATCCTTCACAAATTGAGGCCCGTTCAAAAGCTCGCCGCAATCGCAAGCTCCCAGTCGGTACTCCAGGAAGGTCGTCGTATGGAAGGTGTCGTCTCCCTGATCTCTCCAGATGGATTTTTCCAGAACGCAGAGCCGCCCGTCGTCTTCCTCCAGCCACATGCTGGCGCAGCGGGAGCCATAGGGCACGGCTTTGACGTATTTCGCCCTGAAATCCTCGTATCCCGCCCCCTCTTTCCAATGCGCATGAACATCTTCCAGCTTGAATCCGTCCTTTGTGTCCAGGCGAACAATGCTGTAGTCCAGGCCGGAGTAATACCCCGATCCAATCGCGGCGTACAGATAGCGGCCATCCCGGCTTGAACACAGCGCATCGAAGCAATACCTGTATTCCGCGGAAACGGCATGTAGGCGTTCCGGCCTTTGCATATCGTAGCGGAGCAGTTCGCCGCCGCTCAGAATCCACAGGAAGCCATCCCCGTCAACACAGGCGTCCAGAGGATTCCGGCAGTCATACACCACGGCTTCCTCAAGCCCGGATTCCTCCCGCACCAGCTCCTCAACAGCCATGGTCCTGGGTTCGGATTCGTTCAGGTCCTCTATGCTCTGCAAAGCCTGTGTGTAAGAGAGCGTTCCCTCCTTCCACCGAAAAAAAACCCGGTTCAGCCTTGCGTTCATATTATCGGGTTGCAGCTCCAGGGCCCGATTCCACAACTTCTCCGCCTGGGCCCGGTTGCCGAGATCCAGCATGCTTATCGCGTGGTTGTTCAGGTTCGCGGCGGAGACATATCCCAGTCGCTCTTCGTCCTTGTAATAAAGACCCGTCGCTTCCAGGTATCCACTTCTCAACGCCGGCAGAACTGCTTCAAACCCGTTGGTCCTGCCGCAAAGGCAGTTCGCGATCAATGCCTGAATATCCCGGGGAATTGCGACGCGGGACTGAGCGCAATAGCTCTCGCAGCCTCCTTTCGCCTCCGCGCCGGTTTCCCACGGATGGCCGCCGAGGTACATCTCCAGCACCGTCAGCGCCCAGGCGTATGCGTCCATCCACGCCTCAGCAGGCGCGCCATCGGCCTGCTCCCTCGGGCAGTATGCCAGCGTGTAGCCGCTGGAAAGGGGCTTATCGCCGCCTGCCAGCCGACTCTGGGCCTTCGCCAGGCCGAAGTCCGCCACCTTGGCCTCCCAGTCCCCGGTAAGCAGAAGGTTGCCCGGCTTCACGTCCTGGTGGATCAGGCCCTGCTCGTGGGAATACGCAAGCCCCCGCGCCGTCTGGATGGCGATATCCAGTATGCGGGCCTGGATTTCTTCCTCCGTGCCCTCGTACAGCCGCCCGGACCGGATGGCATCTTTCAGGCTGCCGCCTTCCATCCACTCGGAAAAGATCGTCGGCACGCCGCTGATGTCGCGCACGTAGTAGCATGAGACGATGTTCGGGTGAAGCCCCAGATTGATCCAGTGCTCGCACTCGGCGACGAACTCGGCCTTGCGCTGCTCGCTGCCCTCCGAAAAGAACCGGGGCTGGGGCCGCTTCATGGCCAGGTCGACGTTCCAGCTTTTGTGATGCACCCGCCACACACTGCCCATGCCGCCGTGGATGGCGTCGTCCTCCACGCGGTAGGTCTCAAGGATTTCGTCGCCCTTGTGGATTTCCTCGTTGGAGATTGCCTCAGGGCGCGCGCCGTCCGCCAGGTGGCTCCGGGCATCGTGCTGCCAGGCCCCGAGGATCGAATCGCTCTCGTACACGCTGCCCTTGGACAGGGTGTTGCCGAATGAAAAGTCCATCTCTGCAGCTCCTTTTCATCTACTGCCACTTGGAAAGCATGCGTCTGGCGTTGTCCGCATAGACGCGGTATTCCGGGTGCCGGGGAAGCAGCTCCTCCCACAGCCCGAGCGCCCTTTGCATCATGTCCGCGTCGCGGGCAAAGTCCGCGAAGAGGAAGTACACCGTGGCCAGCTCGTGCCGGGCGACAGAGGAGGGATGCTCCCGCGCGATGGCCTCCCGCAGCGAGACAGCCTGCCGGTAGCACTGCTCCGCCTGCTCGCGCAGCCAGAGGCAGTCCCAGGATTTGGCCAGCTTCTCAAGCCCCGCGGCCAGGTGCTTTCGATACTCCGGCGAGTCGGTCTCATCGGCGTTTTTCCGGAATATTTCCACGGCCTTCCGTTGAAGCTCCACTGCCTCGCGGGTCTGGCCCCGGGTGCGCTGCACGTCGCCCAGCTTGACGAGGCTGATGGCGTAGTCGTCCTTCGCCTGCCAGGTGCGCGTTTCCTCGGCCAGCACCCGGTCCAGCTCCAGCGCCGCGCCGTAGTCCCCGGCCGCAGCGTCGTAATCCCCCTGCGCCTTTTTGATGTTGCCCAGCTTGGTGCGTATGGCCGAAAGATCCCGACGGGCGCGGGAATTCGGGTCGGCCTCAGCCAGCCCCTGGCGCAGCTCAAGCGCCTGAATGTAGAGCGCCTGAGCCCGTTGAAGGTCCTTGCGCTTTCGGGCGATGTCGCCCAGGCGCTCGAGGCTGACGGACAGGTCGCGTCGCGCGCGGGCAGTGCCCATCTCCCGGGCCAGTCGGGCATAGATGTCCATGGACTGCCGGTAGTATTCCTCCGCCCGGTCGATCTTCCGGGCGTCGCGGTACAGCCCGCCCAGACGGTTGCAGAGCATCGCCGTGTCTCGATCCACCTCCCGCGCGCCGACTTCATCGGTCAGAGTCCGGCTCACCGCCAACGCCTTTTCCGCGCAGGCAATGGCTTCAGGCGCATTACCCGCCTCGCGCAGCAGGTCAGACAGCAGCGTCAGCGCCCGCTGATAACGCGTGCCGAAGCCCAGGTGTTCGTCCGGGGAGTGGCCCTTCTCATACTCCGTCCTGTACTGCGCGCACAGCACCCGTTGCCACTCGATGGCCTTCTCCATGCTCCGCGCAACGCCGTCGGCATTCCGGTACATGTCCACCAGCTTTTCCGTGGCGTCGAAGCAGGGGTTCGGGTCCCTGGCCGCGGACTCCAGCAGCGACAGCGCCCTGTCACGATTTACCTCCACGTCGATGCCGCACAGGTAGGCCAGGCCGATGAAGAATCGGTGCCGTGCGGAGCCGTCGTTCTCCCTCCTGCTGATACGGTTGAGCGCGTCCAGCAGCGCCTTGTTCAGCTCTGTCGGCCTGTGCTCGTCCTGCAGGGGCGGGATCTCATCATAGGACGATTGAAGCGCCTCCGGATCGGTGCGCGGGTCGCCCAGCGCCGTCTCATACAGCTCCACCGGCACGATCTCCAGGTCGCCCTTCTCCTTGCGCCTGTCCCGGGCCAGCGGAAACTCCACCCGCATCACGTAGTTCTCAGGCTCCAGCAGGCTCGGCGTCACCGCCAGGGCGAACAGGCCGCTCTTTTCAAAGGCGTCCCGGATGGCGTCGTTGTAATCCTCGCCCGGCACCAGGAACTCGTCGTACCAGATGGCGATGTCCCGGAACGATTTGTTCTCGTGGATCAGGTGCATCAGCCGCTGGGCGTGGCGGCGGTCCTTCTTGCGGTAGCTCAGAAACACGTAGGCGTCGAAGGCATCCCGCACCTTTTCGGCCAGCTCGTCCCCCACCAGCACGGACTTGAGGTAGGTGTCCAGCACCTCGTCGTAGGGCGTGGCGGTGGGATCGCTGACGGTGCGGTACACCACCTGAAGCTTCGTATCGGTCACTCGGTTGAATTCCCGGGAGAGCCCGGATTCCAGCAGGATGGGCAGCACGGGGATGTGCCGCTCCAGGGCGTACTTCAGCTCCACGTCCCTGGCGCGGTGGTCGGTGTACAGGAACTTTGAGCTCACCGCCGCCACGAACAGCTGCATCTCGTCGATGGCCGCCCGCAGCTCCCGGTCGTCGTATTCCGCCGTTGGCTCGGCGTCGTACCACACGGCGCAGTTGGCGTGGCGCAGCAGATCCTCCACAATCAGAGGGATCGCCCTGTCGCGATCCTCCGGGTGGCAGGCCAGGAACACCCGGGGCTTGCCCCGGGCGTCGCCCATGCCGCGGGTGATGTATTGAAGCTTCATGCACTATTTCTCCCTGCTCTCCAGGCTGTAGATTCGGGTGCCGTCGTACTTCTTGAGCAGCTGCAGCATGCGGTTGAAAGGCTTCCAGTCCTTGTCCTGATCCGCCTCGTCCAGATGGTTGTAGTGATCGGCAACCTCCGCCTCGGTGGGGTTGCCGTCCATGGTCAGCTTGTGGCGGCGCAGCTGCTCCCGAAGCGCCGCGCGGGCCGCCTTTCGCTCCGCCTCCGGCAGCTCCTTGGTCAGTGCCTCATACTCATCGCCCTTGCGCCAGCCCATGGCGATGTGCTCGCGCACCCAGCGCTCGTGCTCCATTGGCGCGAATATGGCCGCCTGCTCCGGCGTGAAGCACGTCACCATGTCGTAATCCACCGGCTTGTCCGTGTAGAAACAGCGGATGGCGTCCAGATAGCGGGCGAAGTGCCGCGCCCGGTTCATCGTGGACAGCTGATACTCCAGCGAGTGAGAGGTGAACTTTTTCTCCATCTCCGCCGTTGTGGACTCCGGCGGCATGTTCCTGCCGTGCAGCGCCACCGCGAAATCGTAGAAGTGCAGGAAGTTGCTGCCGGACAGGTATATGTGCTTCCTGGCGCGATCTGCGGGCTCTGACTTCGCCTCAACGCTCAGAGGCATGATGGACGTATCGACGATCTTCTCGATGTCCCGGGTAAAGCGCTGCTCCTTCTCGGCCATGTCGCTGTAGGCCTTCAGGCGCGGGGCCTCGCCCTGCTCCCCGCCATCCTCCCACGTGCTGTATTCCACATGGAATTCGTCGATCTTGGCCTGTTCTTCCTTGTCGTAGGTATAGACCACATGGATCCTGCCCCCCGAAAAGTCGAACTTCGCGTCCATGGGGTGCAGCTCCGTGCGGGAATTGCGGCCATAGGCCGTGCGATCCCAGCATTGCAGCTCGTCGCAGATCATCAGCAAGTACGCCAGCGGATGCCGCCGGGCCGACAGGGGGCACTTGTGCTTGACCTTGTCCTTATAGAAGGCGATGGCGAACTTGAACAGGCTGTTGTGCAGCAGGATTGCCGACAGGGCATCCACCTGCTCCGTCCGCAGGCCCGCGGTCTTCTCCTGCCGCGTCAGCTCCCGGTACAGCCGCACGGCGCTGAAGAAGGCGTGGTCCATGAACAGGCCGAACTTCTCCGGCGATACCGGTTTGGCGTCGATCACGTCCCGCAGCCCATCCGCGGTCACGCCGTAATCCTCCCCCAGCTTTTGGGCGATATCATAAGCCAGCAGCTGGGTGATGCTCTCAAATTCCACGTCGTAGAGAGCCGCGAAATGCGCCCTTGCGGGCTCGTCCAGCGCTGTTAGCTTGTCGATGCCCCGGTAGGCCAGGTACACGCTGTCCTCGCCGCGCTTCTGGTGGTCGACCTCGAAGTAGGAAAGCACCTGTTCAAAGGGCAGCTCGAAGGGGTAACCGATATCGTGAAACAGTGAGGTCAGGCTCCAGATCTCCAGGAACAGGTTGGCCGCCTCGCGCCCGTCCGCGGCCTTATTGCTGTAGAAGTCCATGAACGCCTGCCGGTAGGCCGCATTGGTCTCATAGATCGCCAGCCCCAAGGCAAATACATACACGGAATGGGAATAGTGATCCCGGTGCTTCATCAGCAGCGAGCTGCCGTTGGCCTCGTATTCCGAGAGAAGCTCCACCATCTTCTTGGATTCGCCGTACTTCCCCAGGAACATGTTGATGTAGCAGAAGTAGACGGAATAGGCGTCCTCCGCCGCGCCGGAGTCGATGAAGTCGCCCAGGGTCTTCTCCAGGCACAGCCGGTCCACGTCCATCTGCATATTGTAGGGAATCTGATTCGCGTTCAGGCTCGCGCCTTCATAAACGCCGCTCGCCTTCTCCCGCTCCTCGATGTCCGCGTCGTGACGCAGCCCTTCACAGCGATCCCGCAAAAAGCGCAGCGCCGCGGATTTCAGGTCGTTCTCCTTCTCACCCCGCTTCACCGGCGGCTGCATCGGTCCCAGATCCGCTCCATAGCGCTGTTTGTTGATCTGCCGCATGGACTCAAACGCCGTGTATGCCATGTGAAACACCTTCCTTTTCCTTTTTTCGACATCTCTTCCGCGAAATAGCATCGAGTTGTTTCGCGCTTTAGCTTAATGCAATTTTATCATATTGACAGCGGAATAGCAACCTGCAGATCCGTGTTTATAGGCACAAAAATACTTGATCGCTTAAGGCACAGTATTCAGTACATATAACTGATCATGCTGTATTCAGGAGACCGGCGGAGCGCACGGATTGCGCGATGCCGGCATGTTGGATTCTGCTATAGCGGCACCGGTTCAGGAGGTTTTCGGAAATGTTGCATATCCCTCCATCCTGCAAAAGGCTGTAAGGCTCGGTTATGGGCTCATCATGAATCATCCCTTTGTGGATGGAAACAAGCGGATCGGCACGCATGCAATGCTCGTTCTGCTGGCACTCAACGGCATCGAGCTTCGCTTTGAACAAGAGGAATTATCTGATGAGATTCTTACCGTTGCATCTGGGACATACAATTATGAACATCTCCTCCAATGGGTAATCGACCATCAG
>JAFUCP010000068.1 GCA_017459565.1 Clostridia bacterium
AGGACAAGATTGCCGGGAACTTTTTTGTGCTGGCAAGGCGAAGTCCCGCAGGCTTGCTGGTGGCAAGTCAAGGGGCTTCAACGCCGCCAGCGCGGAAAAGAACCGGCAGGATGTCCTGTTTTAGTCAGGGATTAGTATTAGGCCAGCAGCGCCAGCCGCAGCAGGTTGAAGCCCCAGGAGGCCGCCAGCGTGCGGACGAATTCCCGCTGGCCCTGGAAGTGAAATTCCTCCACGCGGGTGCCGTTCGGGCCTGCCACGGCGATGAACACCGTGCCCACGGGCGTGCCGTCCGCGCCGCCGTCGGGCCCGGCATAGCCGGTGGTGGAAACGGCCCAGTCCGCGCCGCTGATCCGCCGCGCGCCTTCGGCCATCTCCCGGGCGCACTGGCTGCTGACGGCGGTGTATTTTTCAAGGGTTTCGACCCTCACGCCCAGCACCCGCGCCTTGGCGGCGTCGGCATAGGTGACGTGGCTCTCCTTAAACACGCTGCTGGCTCCCGGCACGCCCACCAGCCGCGCCGCCAGCAGTCCGCCGGTGCAGCTTTCGGCGAAGCTGACGGCCTCGCCCCGGTCCCTCAAAAGCTCAAAGACGGTCCCTTCAATGCTGCCGTCCATGCCCTCGCCATATACGGCCTCACCCAGCCTTCGGCGGATTTCCGCCTCGATGGGAGCGATCATGCCGAGGGCGGCCGCGCCGTCCGGGGCCAGGGCGGTGATCCGCGCCTGGACCTCGCCGGGGGCGCAGTACAGCGCCAGCGAGGGGTTATCACAGTGGAACAGGTCCCGCAGCCGGTTTTCCAGATCGGGCTCGGCGATGCCGAACACCCGCAGGAATCTCGATTCGATGTGCGTGCCGCTGCGCCGGGCCAGGTACGCGGCCAGCTGCCCTTCAAACATGGCCTTCAGCTCATGGGGCGGCCCGGGCAGCATGGCCACGGTTTTGCCCTGCGCCTCAACCACGCAGCCCGGCGCGGTGCCGCAGGCGTTGGGCAGGATCAGCGCGCCCTCGGGGAAGTACGCCTGCTGGCGGTCGTTTTCAGCCGCGGGACGGCCCGCCCGGCGGGCAAGGGCCTCGATGGCCGCGAGGCTTTTGGCATCCGGCGCCAAGGGCAGGCCAAAGGTTTCAGCCACGGTCTGCTTGGTCAAATCGTCCTCGGTGGGGCCAAGGCCGCCGGTGGTGATGACGATATCCGCCCGGGACAGCGCCTCGCCCAGCGCCTGCTTCACCCGGGCGGGATTGTCGCCCACGACGGTGTGGCGGTACAGCGCAATGCCCAGCTCCGACAGCCTGCGGGAGAGGTATTGGGCGTCGGTATTGGCGATTTGGCCCATCAAAAGCTCCGTGCCCACGGAGAGGATTTCTGCGATCATGTCAAAGCCCCTTCATTGATAGCGCGTTTATTTGTAGTCGTCCACATCGAAGCGCCGGTCGCGGAAGTAAAAGTCCCGGTCCGCCTCCGTGATTTCGCGGATCACGCGGCAGGGATTGCCCGCGGCGATCACATTTGCGGGAATGTCCCGGGTGACGACGCTGCCCGCGCCGATCACGGCGTTGTCGCCGATGGTGATGCCGGGCAGGACGCAGGCGTTGCCGCCGATCCACACGTTGTCGCCGATGGTGACGTCGATGCCGTATTCATAGCCCGAGTTGCGGGAATCGGGATGCACGGGATGGCCCGCCGTGTAGATGGACACGTTGGGGGCGATCTGCGCGTTGTCGCCGATGCGCACCCTGGCCACGTCCAGTATGGTGAGGTTGTAATTGCTGAAAAAGTTTTCGCCCACTTCGATGTTGCAGCCGTAATCGCAGTGGAAGGGCGGCTGGACATGCACGTGCGCCCCGGTTTTGCCCAGAATCTGCCGGATCAGGGCGTTGCGCCGGCCGGCCTCCTCCGGGGGGATCAGGTTGTATTCGTAGATGCGCCTCTGGTTGGCCAGGCGCTCCTCGCTCAATCCGTCCAGCCACGCCTTGTAGGGCAAGTTCGCCAGCATCCGTTGCTTTTGGTTCAAGTCAATGTCCTCCTTGCGGGATATGAAGGCTATTGCATTTCCAGGGGTTTGAGCCGAATATTGCCCCACAGCCGCTCCGACCACACGAAGCCGGCGTTCAGGGCGGGGTCGTCGGTGATGATGAAGCGGCTGACATCCACGATGGTGTCGTAATAGGCGGTGGTGCCCCGGGGTGTGCCGGAGATCAGCGACATTTTGATTACGTATTCTCCCGGCGCGACGCCGTCCAGCGGGAACCGGATGCGGCGGGTGAAGGTCTCCTCCGCCGCCACCTCGAAGGGCTCCGTCTGGGTCATGGCGATGGGGGTGGCGATGCTGTTTTGCAGGATCAGGCGGACGCGCAGCCGCGGCTCCGGGATGTGGGAGATGCACGTCAGGCTGAATTCCATGGCGGTGTCCATCTCGTATTCCAGAGACTGGGTGTTTTCAAAGTGGATGGACAGCATCCGCATGGTGTCGCCCCGGTCCTTGGTGCGGGGCACCTCGTCCAGGTTGCGGGAAACGCTGCGGGCGCTGCTGCCGCCGTAAAGCTCCATGGCGTGTTCCACGCTGCCGTCGTAGGTCAGATGGCCGGCATCCAGGTACAGGCCCCGGTTGCACAGCTGGGAGACCGTGCGCATGTTGTGGCTGACATAGATTACGGCGCGGCCGTCCCGGGCGATATCCGCCATCTTGGTCAGGCACTTTTGCTGGAAGGCCAAATCGCCCACGGCCAGCACCTCGTCGCAGATCATCACGTCCGGGTCCAGATGGGCGGCCACGGCGAAGGCCAGCTTGACATACATGCCGCTGGAATAGCGCTTCACCGGCGTGTCCACGAACTGCTCGATTTCGGAAAATTCGATGATCTCCCGCAGCTTGCGGCTGGTCTCCGCCCGGTTCATGCCCAGTATCGCGCCGTTGAGAAAGATGTTTTCCCGCCCGGTCAGCTCCGGGTGAAAGCCCGTGCCGATCTCCAGCAGGCTGGCCACGCGGCCGCGGATGCGGATTTCGCCCTCGGTGGGCGCGGTAATGCGGCTGATCAGCTTGAGCATAGTGGATTTTCCCGCGCCGTTGCGCCCCAGCAGCGCCAGCGCGTCGCCCCGGTCCACGTTGAAGCGCACGTCCTTGAGCGCCCAGAACTTTTCGTTGTGGGCGATATGCTCCTTGCCGATCTTGACGTTGGGGTCCTCCTTCCCGCGCATGCGGGCAAACCAGCTGGTCAAATCGCCGTGCAGCGTGCCGCCGCCGATGGCCCCCAGCCGGTACTGCTTGGAGACGCCGTCTATTTCGAGAACTCTGTCTGCCATGTCATGAATCCTTTCAAAGGGTCGCGGATGGGGAAGGGCCGCGTCAGACCGTGTCCATGAATGTCTTTTCCACGCGGGAGAACAGGATTACGCCCACGATCAGCACCACCGCCGTCACGATCACGGAAAGCAGGCTGTAGCCGTAGGAATAGCGGGGCACGCCCAGATAGGCCGCGCGGAACAGCTCGATGATGGGCGTAATGGGGTTGAGCATGTACGCGCCCAGCAGCTGCGGGTATTTGTCCGCGATCATGGAGGTGGAATAGGTGACGGGCGTGGCGTACATCCAAAGGTGGACGCCAAAGCTGACCAGCATGGCCAGGTCCCGGTACTTGGTGGTCAGGGCGGATATGATGATGCCGAAGCCCAGTCCCAGTATGCCCAGCTGAATCAGCATCAGCGGCGTCAGCGCAATCAGCTGCCAGTTGGGGCTCACGCCGCTGTCGGGCCTTGCGGCATAGATGGCAATGAAGATGATGAACAGCACAAACTGCACCGCGAAGTTGATCATTTCCGTCAGCACCGTGGATATGGGCATGACCAGCCGGGGAAAGTATACCTTTCCGAACAGCTTGCTGTTTTTCACGAAGGTTTCGGATGTCACCGTCAGGCACTGGGAAAAGAAGTGCCACATGATATTGCCCGCCATGTAAAACAGGAATTTGGGCACGCCGTCGGTGGGCAGCCCGGCCAGGTTGCCGAATACCACCGTAAACACCAGCGTGGTCAAAAGCGGCTGTATGATCACCCAGGCGGGGCCGAGGATCGTCTGCTTGTAAAGGATGGTGAAATTGCGCTTGACCATCAGCAAAATCAGGTCGCGGTAGCGCACCAGCCCCTTGAAATCGATATCGAACCAGCCCTTGCGCGGGCGAATGACCATATCCCAGCTGTTGTTCCTGTCGCGTCTGTCCATGTCGGTCCTCCTTTGATGGGACGGCATTGCGCATACACATCCAATATTATTGTAGCATGGGAATATTACGCTTTCAAGCGCGCCGGCGGGGCAGGGGAGCGTTAACACGTCCGAAACAGGAATTTGAAAAAAGAAGTGTGGAAAAAGGGTTGACAAAGCCCGCGGGATGTGCTACAATAACTCTTGCGTTCCAAAGAAACGCGCTGTCGCGGGGTAGAGCAGTCCGGTAGCTCGTCGGGCTCATAACCCGGAGGTCGAGGGTTCAAATCCCTCCCCCGCAACCATCGTCAACCATGGGTAACGCCTGTGGTTGACTTATATGCCGGCGTATCTCAGTTGGCTAGAGAATCCGGTTCATACCCGGAGTGTCATTGGTTCGAATCCGATCGCCGGTACCATGTCCCCAGACCGCAAGGTCTGGGGTTTTTGTGCTGCAATTCCATCGGACGGCGCATTGTAAACGGCGTCAAAGTTTGATATTATCGATGTATACCAATCATCGGTTAAGGAGCAAAGGAAAATGGCGAACGACAAAATCAGCGCGGTTGGCACAAACATCGCGGAAAAGGCCACCATGATTTGGAACGTAGCGGACATGTTGCGCGGCCCGTTCAAGCCCCACGAATACGGCCTGGTGATCCTGCCGATGACGGTAGTGAAGCGCTTTCACGACTGCCTGCTGCCCACGTGGCAGGCGGTGCAGGATACCTATCAGAAGGTGAAGCACCTGGCGGTGATCGACGGTTTCCTGACCCGCGCCTCCGGCTACCAGTTTTACAATACCAGCAGGTACACCTTTGACCGCCTGCTGTCGGACCCGGAGAACATCGAGGCCAACTTCCGCGACTACCTGGCGGGCTTTTCCTCCAACGTGCAGGACGTGCTGGCCAAGTTTGACTTTGACAATGTGATCAAGCGCATGGTGGAGAGCAACACCCTGTACCTGGTGATTAAGGAATTCAACGGCCCCAAGGGCTATTTGGGCCCTGACCGCATCGGCGCGGTGGACTGCGGCTATATCTTCGAGGACCTGGTGCGCCGCTTTTCCGAGTCCTTCGGCGAGGAAGCCGGGGCCCACTTCACCAGCCGGGATATTATCTACCTGATGACCGACCTGCTGCTCTCCGACGCGGACCTGACCCACGCGGGCAACGTCACCGTCTACGAAAAAACCCTCACCGCTTTGATACAAACGAATGATACGACGAAAAAGGCGAAAAAGACGAAGCCGCTGGCG
>JAFUCP010000008.1 GCA_017459565.1 Clostridia bacterium
CCTGCGGAGCGCCTGCGGGAACCTCGGGCGCAAGCGCAAACTCCGCCTGCTCCTCAACAGGGGCCTCCATGGGGATGACGATGTCCTGCGCCGCCTGGAGCGTCGCCTCTTCGGCCGCAATGCTGTACGCCTCCTCGCCCAAACCGGGCAGAACCGTCAGCACCAGACAAAGCGCCAGCGCGATCATGCGCAGCGTGGTTTTCCTCGTCATGTGGGTTTCTCCTTTGTCGCAATAATGTCGCGTTTGTATTGAATATATCATATCCCGACGGGCGTGTCAACGATTTCGGAGGAAGCGAAAGAACGGGAACAGGCTGCGCCGAGGGGGATACTGTCGCCCGCCGCCATTCGGACAGCTTGTGGAGAGCTGCGGCGATGTGCTTCCGGGACAGCAATAAAGTACGCCCCGCGCAACGGCGCGGGGCGTACTTTTGTCAATAGCTGGTCAATTAGCCCTCAGTGGCAGCCTCAGCAGCCTCTTCGACGGCCTCGGTAGCGGCCTCAGCAGCGCCTTCGACGGCCTCGGTAGCGGCCTCAGCAGCGCCTTCGACGGCCTCGGTAGCGGCCTCAGCAGCGCCTTCGACAGCTTCGGTAGCGGTCTCAGCGGCCTCGGTGGCAGCCTCAGTGGCGGTCTCAGCAGCCTCGGTAGCAGTCTCGGTGGCGGTCTCAGCGGCGGTTTCGACGGCGGCAGCGGTCTCTTCGGCCTTCTGCTCAGCCTTCTGGCAGGCGGTCAGGGCGACAGCCAGCAGAACCATAACCAGCATCAGAGCAAAGATCTTCTTCATTTCAGGGTACTTCCTTTCGTAGTCTGCGCCTTTGCGCAATGATGTTGACCGCGGATGCGCGGTTGTCCCGGAACGGCCTTGCAACCACCCCGGAAAGCACATCAATTATAATGAAACATTATGGCGAATGGAAGCACGATGATGTTGATTCAATGTTGAATCTGTGTGAAAGGGCATAAACCATCGAAGCATTACTCCAAATGCCTCCAGCCGGTGTTGATCTTGCGGCGAACCTTGTTCAGCGTTTCATCGTCCAGATCGGGCCAATCGACGATCTTCCGCGCCTTGTCCGTCACCAGGTGGGCCTTTTCGGCGCACAGGGCCAGGGGCGTGTCGGCGAGGGAATCGGAATAGAAGTTTTCGATCACGGGGAAGCCATGGTCGATGATATAGCGCGCCTTTTCCCTGGCCGCCATCAGGTTGTTGAGGAACACGCCGTATTCCCGGTCATATTCCGTCGCCACGACCCGCACGCCCAGCCGCCGGGCGATAGGCTGCATGATGCAAAGGGGCGCGGCGCTGATGATCAGGTCGTCGGGCCTTTTTTGCGAGAGGTACCAGGCCGGGATGTTTTGCTCATGCCTGTCCCAGAAGCGCTCAATCTGCGCGTCAAAATCCTTGACCATCGTCAAATACGAAAAGAACCGGCGCATCATCAGGTGGCGCGGCAGCTTTCCCAGCTTATAGCGGATCAGCCCGACCAGCGCTTTGGGGAAAAAGGTGATATACATGATGGGGCGCCGGTTCATGCACCAAAAGGCGAAATCGATGGAACAGTCCGGGTGATAGATCGTCCCGTCAAAATCATAGACGTTCATCAGTCGCTCAACTCCTTGCGCCGCGCTTGCTTCATATATTATTTTGCCACAAAATCCCCGGGCGATCAACCCATTGATGGCGCGATGACAAAATAAAGCCCCGTCTCCCGGAGAAAACGGGGCAAAGGCTGGTTGAAATTACTTCAGCTCGGAGAAGTACTTGATGGTGCGGACCATCTGGCTCACATAGCTGTTCTCGTTGCGGAATTTGAACGCGGGATCACCTGCCAAGACCATGCCGCTGAAGCGGTGGCTGCCTCGCTGCCGTTCGCGGCAACGTGGCGACCTCCGGCTCCAGGAATCTCTACTGCTCGCGTTTTTGGGTGTTTCTCGACTGCACAGAACTTGACAGGTTCACTCAAATCGGCCCAAACGAACAAGACAAACCGCCGCGCCGCGACATGATCGCGCGGAGCGGCGGATAATTCCGATCGCGGCGCTTTGCGCCGCGCTGCTTTTGTGAGGGGGACGTCAGGAGGCCTGGATGATGCGGCTTTCCATCAGAAGGGTCATGAAGTCGATCTCATCCATGTTGGCGATTTGAAGGGCTTCATCCTCAAACCGATCCTCCCATTGTGTGACGGCGTCGTTTTCGTTCATGGCAGGGCTCCTCCTTTGATATGGCGTGCGGGCGCTTCCGGGCCGGGAGCCGGCCCTCTGGAAACCCAACGCACCCATTATAGCACAAAGCCCATTCCAAATCCACTAAAACGGCAAGAGTAAAACACAATGTAATATCTCTGTAACAGTGATTGCAAATAATCTGTTTACGCTACCGAGTGACTGAGCCGGGCAACCCCGGCGCGCTCCAGCTTGCGCACCGTGAGCAGATAGGCGGGAATGAGCAGCACGTCCGCCATGATCCAGGCGGCGGGGTTGGCCAGTATCGCGCCGTCGAAGCCGTGGGGGCCCACCAGCGCGAAAGCCACGAAGGCCCGGCCCACCAGCTCAAACAGCCCCGCGAACATGGCGATGCGGGAGAAGCCCAGCCCCTGCAGCGCGTTGCGCAGCACGAATATGATCAGCAGCGGCACGAAGAAGTAGACCACCATGCGCAGATATTTCACCGCGTCGGAGGTGATGGAGGCATCCGCGCCGGTGATGAACAGCCCGATCAGCCCTTCGCCGCACAGCCGCACGAAGAACACCGCGCAGACGGCGTAGCACGTCATGACCAGCAGCGATTGGCGCACGCCCACGCGCACGCGGTCGATGCGCCGCGCGCCCAGGTTCTGGCCGCACCAGGTGGCGATGGTGGCGCCCATGGCCTCAAAGGGGCAGCAGAACAGCGTGTACACCTTGCCGCCCGCGCCGATGGCCGCCACTGCGCCGGAGCCCAGGCTGTTCACCGCGGTCTGCATGATCAGCGAGCCGATGGCCGTGATGGAGAACTGGAGCCCCATGGGCAGGCCGATGCCGCTCAGGCGGCGGATGCAGGCCGCGTCGGGCCGCCATTCCTCGCCGCGTATGCGCAGCACATCGTATTTTTTGAAGATCAGCCGCATACACAGGATGCCGGAGAGCAGCTGCGCCGCCACGGTGGCCACCGCCGCGCCGGTGACGCCCATGCGAAATACCAGCACGAACAGCAGATCCAGCGCCACGTTTACCGCGCAGCTGAGGATCAGGAAATACAGGGGCGTGCGGGTGTTGCCCACGGCGCGCAGCACGCCGCTGGCCAGGTTGTAGACCATGGTGGCGATCATGCCGCCGAAGATATAGACGATGTAATGATAGGCCTGGTCCATGATATCCTCGGGCGTGCCGATCCAGCGCAGTATGGGGCGGGTCGCCAGCACCGTGGCCACGGACATCACCGCCGCCAGGCCGCCGCACAGGTAGATGGCGTTGGCGAAGTACTTGCGCATACTGTGGGGGTCGTTTTCGCCGAAGGACTGGGCCACGGGAATCGCGCAGCCGGAACACATGCCCAGCAGAAAGCCCAGGATCAGGAAATTCAGCGAGCCTGTGGCGCTGACGCCGGCAAAGGCGTCCACGCCCACGAAGCGGCCCACGATGACGCTGTCCGCAAGGTTGTAAACCTGCTGGAAGAGGTTGCCAAGCAGCAGGGGGAACCAGAAGCCGAACAACAGCTTCATTGGGGAGCCGTGGGTCATGTCCCGAACCATGTATCATTGCCTCCGTATCATTGCGCTGCGCGGGAATTTGCGTCCCGACGAGACATATATTGTAGCCAGATACGGGCAATTGAAAAGCGCGGATGGGTTAAATAAATAAGGCAGATTCGATATAAGAGGGCCTGCCTCAAAACGGTGTTCCGATTCGTTTTGAGGCAGGCCCTTCTGATTAATAGCGGCGCCGGCTTCTGATCAAAGCTCCGCCGCCGGCTGAACGGATATGCCCTGCCCGGAAAGGTAGCTGCGCAGGGCGTCGCAGGCGCCACCGCTCATCGCCCGGGTGACGGCGTCGGCCTCGATGCGGGCCGCTTCCGCCTCCACGCCGGATTGGGTCAGCAGGTCCTGTATGAAAAAGCAGCGCTCCCGATGCGCGCGCGCCCGGCGCAGCCCCTCCGCCGACAGCGAAAGCGCGCCCTGCCGCTCCAC
>JAFUCP010000069.1 GCA_017459565.1 Clostridia bacterium
AGGACAAGATTGCCGGGAACTTTTTTGTGCTGGCAAGGCGAAGTCCCGCAGGCTTGCTGGTGGCAAGTCAAGGGGCTTCAACGCCGCCAGCGCGGAAAAGAACCGGCAGGATGTCCTGTTTTAGTCAGGGATTAGTATTAGTTCGATAGGAGAAGGTTTTGGATGGCGGAGGTGTTTATCAGCCGCGCATTGGCGTTCGAAAAAGACCTCATCCGGCGCTTCGCGCCTCCGGGACCTGCCAAACGCGTGCGCCCGATGCTGGCGCATTGGGTCCCATTGCGCACGGACGGACCCCATCTCGCTGAAAACAGCACACTGTGCTGTTTTCAGGGCGCTCGATGCCCCAGAGGGGAAGACTTAACATCCCATTGCACCGTCTGTCCGGCCAACTTCAACTCCACTCTCCACTCTTCACACTCCACTCTCAGAAATCTCCACTCTCAGAAAACCCCTGGCCTGCTTCAACTCCACTCTTCACTCTCGTTAGGCTCCACTCTCAAAGCCCGTTCCCGCGAACTGGCTGTTGTACAACCGGGCATAGAAGCCGTTTTGCGCCAGCAGGGCGGCGTGGTTCCCCTGTTCCACGATATGTCCGTCGTTCATGACCAGGATCACGTCCGCCTCCCGGACGGTGGACAGGCGGTGGGCCACGATGAAGGACGTGCGGCCCTTCATCATCCGGGCGAAGGCCGACTGTATCTTCAGCTCTGTGCGGGTATCGATGGAGCTGGTGGCCTCGTCCAGGATCAGCATGGGCGGCAGGCTCAGCCCCTCGGCGTCGGGCACGGCCTCGTCGCCGCAGAGCATCACGCGGCTGATGCACAAAAGCTGCTTCTGGCCCTGGGACAGCTGGCCGCCGTCCTCGCCGATCACGGTATCGTAGCCGTCGGGCAGGCGCATGATGAAGGAATGGGCGTGGGCAGCCTTCGCGGCGGCGATGATCTGCGCGTCCGTCGCGTCCGGCCGGCCCATGGCGATGTTCTGTCGAATGGTGCCCGATTTGAGCCACGTCTCCTGAAGCACCATGCCGTAGGCGGCCCGCAGACTGGCGCGGGGGATGCCGCGAATGTCCGCGCCGTCCACGCGAATGGCGCCGGCGTCCACCTCGTAAAAGCGCATCAACAGGTTGATCAGCGTGGTCTTGCCACAGCCCGTGGGCCCCACGATGGCCACGCGCTGGCCGGGCTGCACGGAAAGGTTGAAGTCCTCGATCAGCCTGCGCTGGGGCGTATAGGCAAAATTCACATGGCTCCAGGTCACGCGGCCCTCCACCCGCTCAAGCGGTCTGGCGTCCGGCGCGTCCGGCATCTGGGTCGGGGCCTCGATCAGCTCAAACAGCCGCGCGGCGCAGGCGATGGCGTTTTGCAGCTCCGTCACCACGCCAGAAATCTCGTTGAAGGGCTTGGTATACTGATTGGCATAGCTCAAAAACGCCGTCAGCGTGCCCACCGTCATCGCGCCGCCGGACAGCGCCGCCAGGCCCCCCGCCAGCGCCACCAGCGCATAGACCACCGAATTGACGAAGCGGGTGGAGGGATTCGTGGTGGAGGAAAAGAACGTGGCCCGCAGGGAGCAGTCCCGCAGGCGCTCGTTGATCTCGTCGAAGCGCCGCGTCTGGGCCGCCTCCTGCCCGTAAGCCTGCACCACCTTGAGGTTGCCCAGCATTTCATCGATGAAGGCGGTCTGCTCACCCCGGGTCTCGGATTGCAGCCTGAACATGGCATAGGTCCGCCGGGCAATGAACCGCGCTACAAACAGCGACAGCGGCGTCACCCCCACCACCACCAGCGTGATCAGCGGATTTTGCGCGAACATGAAGACCAGCGTGATCAATATGGTCAATACCCCGGTGAACAGCTGGGTAAAGCCCATCAGCAGCCCGTCGGCGAACTGGTCCGCGTCCGCGATCACGCGGCTGACGGTCTCGCCGTGTGGGTGGGAATCGATGTAGGCCAGGGGCAGCCGCTGGATGTGGTCCAACGCCTCCTCCCTGAGATCCCGCACCACATCGAAGGTGACGCGGTTATTCACCACGTTCATCACCCAGGTGCCCGCCGCGGTCAGCGCCACGCAGACGCCGATGCGCCACAACAGCGGCCAGATGACATCGAACCGGACCTCGCCCGCGCCGACGATGCCGTCGATGGCGCGCCCCACCAGGATGGGCACCATCAGCGTCAAAACCACCGTCGCCGCCGACAGGGCCAGCGAGACAAACACCAGGTATTTGTAGCGCCCGATGTGCCGAAGCACCTTTTTCAGCGTGTTCAACTGGCCCGCGCCGCCGCGTAAAGCCCTTCGCTTCATGCGCTCGCCTCCCCCCGGAACTGGGAATCGTAGATTTCCCGGTAGATCGGGCAGCGCTCAAGCAGCTGCGCATGGGTGCCCTTCCCCACCACGCGCCCGTCGTCCAGCACCAGTATCAGATCGGCGTTCATGATGGACGCCGTGCGCTGGGAAATGATGAAAACCGTGGGGCTGTAGTCCAGCTTTGCGATGGCCGCGCGCAGGCGGGCGTCCGTGGCCATGTCCAGCGCCGAGGCGCTGTCGTCCAGTATCAGTATCTCCGGCCGCCGGACCAGCGCCCTTGCGATGGTCAACCGCTGCCGCTGCCCGCCGGACAGGTTGCCGCCGTTCTGGGCCACCTCCCCGTCCAGTCCGCCCTTCACCGCCAGCACGTCCCCGGCCTGCGCGATGCGCGCCGCCTCGTTCAGCGCCGCGTCCGACGCGGCCGGGTCGCCCCAGAGCAGGTTGTCCCGGATCGTGCCCTTGAACAGCGAAGCCTTCTGCATCACCATGCCCACGCTCTGCCTGAGCCGCGCCAGCGGCCATTTGCGCACGTCCACGCCCTTCACCAGCACCTGGCCCTCGCTGGCGTCATAATATCGGGGGATCAGCGCGGCCAGCGAACTCTTGCCAGAGCCCGTGCCGCCGATGATGCCCACGGTTTCGCCGGGCATGACCGCAAAGTCGATGTCCTCCAGCGCGCAGCTGCCCGCGCCTGGATAGCTGAAGCGCACATGCCTGAATTCCACCGCGGGCGCGCCCTGCGCCGGTTCCGCGGGGTCCCCGGCGGGGCTGTCCATCGAGGGCGTCAGCGCCAACGCGTCCGCCACCAGCTTCCAGCTGGCCCAGCCCTTGTTGATGGTCACGGTCAGCCCGGCAAACTTCACCAGCTCCACCAGGATCTGGCTCATGTAGTTGTACAGCGCCACCACCTGCCCGGTGGTCAGCGCCCCGGCGTCCACGCGGATCGCGCCCTGGTTCACCAGCACGATGACCGCCGCGTTGATCAGTGCGTAAGTCACGGGGTTCAAGAGCGCCGATACCCGCCCCGCCCGCCGCTGGCGGGAGGTCAGCTCCCGGTTTTTGGCCCGGAAGGCCTGGTACTCGGCCCCCTCCCGCCGGAAGGCGCGGATCACCCGCGCGCCGGCGAGGTTCTCCCGCGTCGCGCCCAGCACCGCCTCCAGCTGGCGCTGCACGCCGCGCATCATGGGCAGGCTGGCCGACATGATGATATACACCACCACCGCCAGCGCCGCGATCACCGCCAGGAAGATCAGCGCGCAGCGTGCGTCGATGGTAAAGGCCATCACCATCGCGCCCAGCACCACAAAGGGCGAGCGCAGCAAAAGCCTGAGCGCCATGTTCACCGCCGTCTGGGCCTGGTTGACATCGCTGGTCATGCGGGTGATCATCGCGGACGTGCCCAGCCGGTCCACGTCCTCAAAGGACAGACCCGCCAGCCTTTCAAACAGCGCGTGGCGCACGTCCGCCGCGAAGCCCGTGGCCGCCCGCGCCGCGAAATACTGGGCCGTAATGGCCGCCGCCAGCCCCACCAGCCCCAGCGCGACCAGCAGGCCGCACATGCGCCAGATGTGCGCCGCGCTGCCCTGGCCAATGCCCCGGTCGATGATCGAGGCCACCGCCAGCGGCACCAGCAGGTCCAGCAGCGCCTCAAACATCTTGAACAACGGCGCACACACACATTCCATGCGGTATTTTTTCAGATATTTCAGCATGGCAAACCCTCCGCGTGTTTACTGTATATATCATAAATCAAATCGGCGCGGACCGCAACCGCTGTTTCCGTATATTGCCTTTGATTTTGGCCCCGGCCCTGTGAGATAATACCCGTGAACCACAAATGACGCCATACGCGGCGGTACAGGGGGCTTTGGCATGGCAAGGAGCTGGGCGGCGATGGGACTTCCGGCGGCGTTCTGTCTCGCCCTGCGCGCCTGGCCGGGCCTTGCGGAGGCGGCGCTGCGCGGCCTTTCCCTGCCCGCCCTGCGGCTTTTGCACCGGCTGACCGCCCACGTCCCCTTTCCCGCGGCGGAGCCGCTGGCCCTCATGCTGATCGCCGCCGCGCTGCCGCCGCTGATCGCCGCCGCGCGGGCCCTCGCCGCCCAAAATCCCGGGGCCCTGCGCCCGTGCCTTAGGGGGCTTCGGCGAAGGACGCTTTGCCTGGTCATGGCGCTGTGCCTGCTCTGGGAGCCCGCCCGGGCCGTCCCCGCGCCCGAAGCGCTTCCCCTTCCGTCGGCAAGGCAGCTGGAATGGCTGGGCGTGGCGCTGATCGACGCGCTGAACGCAAATGGGGCCCGCGTCATCGACCCGCAGGAAGCTCTGCGCCTCGCGCCCGGCGTCGCGGGGATCCCCGGCGGGGCCGTCAAGGCGGCCCGATACCCCGAGTGGATGCGCGCGGCGAACATTTCCGGGCTGTTCGTGCCCCTGACCGGGGAGGCGCTGGTGGACGCCGGCGCGCCGGCGCCCCTCGTCCCCTTCACCGCCGTCCACGAGCTGATGCACCTGTCCGGCATCGCGGACGAGGGCGCGGCCAACATCGCCGCCTGGGACAGATGCATGGCCGCCGGCGGCGCGTTCGCCGATTCCGCGCGGCTGTGGGCGCTGCGCTACGCGCTAGGGCTGCTGCGCCGCGCGGACGGGACGGCCTGGCGGAGCGTTCGCGCAAAAATGGAAGGCGCGCTCTTGCGCACCTTCCACGTCTGCGGGGACGAGGCGGAGGTCGCCTTTTCCCCGCCCGTCTTCCGCCGCGGCGATTACGCCGCCCTGGCGGGCTATCTGATCCGTCAGGCCCCGTGATCCTTTTTCTTCGCGCCGCCGCAGCCGCATGTGCAGCTGCCGCAATCGCAGCCGCAGGCGGTTTTGCCCGACCTTCTGTTGCGCGCCAGCTTCCGCACGGCCAGCCCCACCGCGGCCGCCAGCGCGGCGACCAGCACGATATCCCAGATGTTCATATTCTCACTCTCACAGCACAAGCGATCCAATCAGCCGCACCAGCAGCGCCGCGATCCATGCCACGCCGCACTGCCACAGCACCACGCCCAGCGCCCAGCGCCGCCCCAGCTCCCTGCGGATGGACGCCACCGCCGCCACGCAGGGCGTATACAGCAGCGAAAACACCAGCATGGACGCGGCGCTCAGCGCGCTCATGGCCGCGGCGGGGCCCTGGTCAAACAGAACCTCCAGCACCGAAACCACGCTCTCCTTGGCCATGAAGCCGCTGATCAGCGCCGTGCAGACGCGCCAGTCCCCCAGCCCCACGGGCCGCATCACGGGAGCCAGCACGCCGGAGACGGCGGCCAGGATGCTGTTGGCGGATTCCTCCTCGGACAGAAGGTTGAAGCGCAGATCAAAGCTCTTGAGGAACCAGACCACGATGGTGGCGATCAGAATCACCGAAAACGCCCGCTGCAAAAAGTCCTTCGCCTTTTCCCACAGCAGCAGCGCCACGCTGCGGGGGCTGGGCAGGCGGTAATTGGGCAGCTCCATCACGAAGGGCACCGCCTCGCCCTTGAACAGCGTCCCCTTGAACAGCAGCGCCACCAGCACGCATATGACGATGCCCAGCACGTACAGCTCCGTCATCACCAGCCCGCCCCGTCCGGGAAAGAAGGCCTGCACGAAGAAGGCGTAGATGGGCAGCTTCGCGGTGCAGCTCATGAAGGGGGTGAGCAATATGGTCATCTTGCGGTCACGTTCGCTGGGCAGCGTCCGGGTGGCCATCACCGCGGGCACCGTGCAGCCGAAGCCGATCAGCATCGGCACGATGCTGCGCCCGGACAGCCCGATCCTGCGCAGCAGCTTGTCCATGAAGAAGGCCACGCGGGCGATATAGCCGCTGTCCTCCAGGAGTGAAAGAAAGAAGAACAGCGTGACGATGATGGGCAGAAAGCTCAGCACGCTGCCCACGCCCTCGAAGATGCCGCCGATGATCAGGCTGTGGATGGCCTCGTTGATCTGCGCGGCGGTCAGCGCCCGGTCCGCCAGCTCCGTCAGGGCCCCGACCCCTGTCTCCAGAAGGCCCTGGAGCCACGCGCCGATGACGTTGAAGGTCAGGTAAAACACCAGCGCCATGATGGCGATAAACAGCGGTATGGCTGTGTACTTGCCCGTCAGCAGCCTGTCCAGCCTGCGGCTGCGCAGATGCTCCCGGCTCTCCCGGGGCCGGACGACGCACTGATCGCACACCCGCTGGATGAACGCGAAGCGCATGTCCGCAATGGCCGCGCTGCGGTCCAGGCCGCGCTCCCGCTCCATTTGCAGCACGATATGCTCCAGCGTCTCCGTCTCGTTGCCGTCCAGCGCCAGCTGCTCAAGGACCTGCGTGTCCCCCTCGATGGCCTTGGAGGCCGCAAAGCGCACGGGCAGGCCCGCCCGCTCGGCGTGGTCCTCGATCAGATGCACCACGGCGTGCAGACAGCGGTGAACCGCGCCGCCGTTGTCGTCGCTGCTGCAAAAATCCTGCCGCAGCGGCTTTTCCTGGTAGTAGGCGATGTGCAGCGCGTGGTCCACTAGCTCGTCCACGCCCTGGTTTTTCGCCGCCGAAATCGGCACCACGGGCACGCCCAGCGCGGCCTCCATGCCGTTGATATCGATGGAGCCGCCGTTGCCGCTGAGTTCGTCCATCATGTTCAGCGCCACCACCACGGGAATGTCCATCTCAAGCAGCTGCATGGTCAGGTAGAGGTTGCGCTCGATGTTGGTGGCGTCCACGATGTTGATGATGGCCTTCGGCCTTTCCGTCAGCACGAAGTTCCGGGACACCAGCTCCTCGCTGGAATAGGGCGACATGGAGTAGATGCCCGGCAGATCGGTGATGGAGGTATTCGCCCGGCCGCGAATCGCGCCGTCCTTGCGGTCCACCGTCACGCCCGGGAAGTTACCCACATGCTGGTTTGCCCCGGTCAGCTGGTTGAACAGCGTGGTCTTGCCGCTGTTCTGGTTGCCCACCAGCGCGAAGGTCAGCCGCTCGTGCGCCGGCAGGGGCCGGCCGCTGCCCTTGGCGTGGTACTTGCCGTCCTCGCCCAGCCCCAGATGGGGCCGCTTCGCGCGGCGCTGCGGGGTTGCTTCGCGCTCGACGGGCCTCTCCACAGGCGTCACGCCGATGCGCTCCGCGTCTGCCAGCCTGAGCGTCAGCTCATAGCCGTGGACCCTAAGCTCCATCGGGTCGCCCATCGGAGCCAGCTGCATCAGCGTCACCTCCGCCCCCGGGATCACCCCCATGTCCAGAAAGTGCTGGCGCAGCGCGCCTTCCCCGCCCACCGATGTCACGCGGGCGCTCTGTCCGATCTTCAGCTCTCTCAGGGTCATGCCTGCTTCCCCCATCGCTTGTTGTGGTATCACCAGTATTGTAATATAATACTAACTCCAAACGCGCCGTGAAATCAAGTTAACTTCTGTTAACTTGATGCGCAATGATGGGGAGGTTTTGAGTGTGGAGGGTGGAGTTAAAGCTGGCCGGGGATTTATGAGTGTGGAGTTGAAGTAGGTGGGCTACGGGGTGATATCGTCCTGAAGCTGGACATTGGCCGGGGGAAGAACGAAGATTTCTGGGTGCAGTGAACAAAATAAGCCTTCCCCTTTGGGGAGGCCACAGCGCCCGGAAAACAGTCCAGTGGACTGTTTCCCGGGCGCTCAATCCTCTGCGGCAGAAATCTCACAAGCCAAAAGTCTCCCCCGCCGCGGCGGGACGCTCCCTGCGCCCGGCCAACGCCAGGCCTGCGGAAAAGCCCGCGCTCAGGATCCCTGCTCCGCCTCGCGGATCACGATCTTCACCCCGGGCTTTGCCCATTGGATGACCTTGATCATGGCCTTTTCGGGGATGGCGACGCAGCCCGCGGTGTCCTTCTTGCTGCCCATGCAGTGCAGGAAGATGCAGCTGCCCTTGCCCGCCACGCCCTCGACGTTGTAATCGATGAACATGCAGTAGTTGTAGACGCCCTTGTATTTGATCAGATATTCGTCGCTGCCGGTGTGCTTGCGGTCCGCGACGCGCTCGTCCACCAGCTGATTATAGTAGGGGCTGGAGGAATCGCCGCACCAGTAGTGGTACTCCGTCACCTTGGTATAGGGCATGTTCGCGCCGGGGTCATCCTTGATGCCGAAGGGCGTGGTCAGATTGTAGGTGCCCAGGGGCGTCTTTTTATCCCCGGCCACCGCCTTGCCCAGCCCGTTTTTACCCACATAGGCGTCGCACGCATAGACCTGCGTCCAGGCGCCGTTCTGCCTTTCGTGCAGCGTCAGCTTCGCCGAGCTGCCGCTTGTGCGCTCCACGAGGACCACCTGCCCGGCCCCGTCCGCGACGGCGGTCAGCCCGGCGCCGGCGTCCTCCGCCCCCGCCTGGCCCTCCGATACGGTCAGCGACAGGATCAGCTGCTGCTTGCCATACTTCACCATGAGCCGCGTCTGCCCCGCCGCCAGGCCGGTGAGCGCGCCCTTTTTGCTGGCGGAGGCGATCTTTTCATCCTCCACCCGGTACTTTTCCACGCCGCCAAAGGGCAAATTGACGCTCTCGCCCACCGCCAGCGAAACCTGGGCGGGCAGCACCACCAGGCCGAGTTTGGCCGAGGCCCCGCCGCCCGAGGCGGCAATGACGGCCTTGCCCGCGCCCACGGCCTCCAGCTTGCCGTTCCAGATGCGGGCCACGCCCTCGTCGGAGCTTTCCCAGACGACGTCCGCTTCCGAAATGCCCTTGAGCTTCGGCGTCAGCGCCACCTCCGCCCCCTCCAGCATGAAGCCCACCTTCACCGGGAACCTGATGCCCGCCTTTTTTGCCGCCAGCGCCGCCGGGGTCAGCGCCAGCAAGAGCGCCGCCAGCAGCAGCGCGCAGATCATTCGCCGCTTCATATTCATCCCTCCCGCGGGCATGTGCCCGCTGATATGAATATTGTATCACGTAAGTATGACAAAGCCGTAATAAACAATGGGAGAGAATGTGGTTTTTATGACAAAGCCCTTCGCCGCGGCGAAGGGCAGAAAACAAAAAAGCCTGCGGGTTCAAACC
>JAFUCP010000070.1 GCA_017459565.1 Clostridia bacterium
ACTTCGCAGGTCTCTCACCTGCTCGCTCCGGCCTCCTCGCTCCCGCCCTCTCGGACGATCTTCGCAATTCCTCCGTCGCTTCTCTCGCTTCCTCTGTATCGTTTTCAAGGTTCGCCCGCTGCCCTCGTCTCCCGGCTCTGTGCCCGTTCCTCTCGCGACAGCTTGGTTATTATAGCAAAGACCATTTCTCTTGTCAATGGTAAATTTTCTTTTTTTCTGAATCTTAACTTTCAAAGCCCTTTTTAAGGTGTTTTTTACGGATTTGATGCATAATCTGTCATGAAATGCAGGATGTCTGTGACTGCATATGCATTAGCACACATGACAGGGGGGTAATATCTGTGCGAAAGCTGCGCGCCGTGCTGTGCATCATATGCCTTTCGGCGCTCGTTCCTCTGTTGGTTTTCGCCCGGCGCGTCCTTCCCATGGATACGCAATCGCTGGTGGCGAAAAAGTACGACGGCTGGAGCGGCGTATTGCGCCTGTGGGTGTTCGAAGGCTGGCCATGCGGAACCGGCAGTCTTGCCCCCTGGCTGAACCAGTGCGTCACCCGCTTTGAAAGCGCCCATCCGGGCATATACATCCAGCCCCAATATGTGGACGAGGACGCCATTTCCGACTTTGGCGAAAGCGGCATACTGCCCCCGGACATGCTGCTCTTTCCGCCGGGACTGTTGAATTCGCCAGAGGGTCTCGTCCCCCTGGAAACGCCCGATGGGCTGCGCACGGCATTGGCGCATTGCGGCCTGTGGCAGGGCACGGCTTATGCGACGCCCGTGGCCATGGGCGGCTATATGTGGGTTTGGAACCAGGCGCTGACCGACGGCATACCCTCAGATTGGCGCGACGCCGGCATCGCGCCGGCAGTGCTTGAGCCCCAGGACTGGCGCCGTTGGGACGCGGCGCTGCTGGCGCTGGGCGCGGGCCGACGGGATGACGCCGCCGCACATGACGAAGACGACGTGTCCGCGTCATTGCCGGGTCTCGATTTGGGGCTGGCGCTGCCGGACGATCCCGCCCCGTCGATAACACCCGCACCCAGCGCCGAAAGCAAGCCCTGCCGACTGCCGGAGGACTATCAGTTCAGCGAAGACGCCTGGCGACTTTTTATCAACGGTGAAGCTCCGGCCCTTGCAGCGACGCAGCGCGAGGTGCGCCGGCTGCAAGGACTGTCCGAACAGGGCAGGGGCCCGGACTGGGGGTGCAGCCCCGGCGACGCGCCGTTTACGGACCAGCTGCTCCTTCTGGGAATCGTGGAAAAACCGGAAGCGGAGGATCGGCAGGAGCTGTGCCGCGAATTCCTGTCAACTCTGATGAAGGATGAATGTCAGGGCAGTCTGTCCCGCGTCGGCGCGTTCAGCGTGACGGACGCCGCTTCCGGGTATCCCGGCGGCGATCCCCTCGCCACGCTGGAGGCCGCGCTGCGCGCGGACGATCTGACGACACCCGCCTGCTTCGACTCCGAATGGAAATATGACGCGAATTTGATTGTTCGGAAATGGATTGACGGTGAGGGTGATTCCATACAGCTATGGCGGACTTTGCGGGACAGGCTCGTCAAAAATCCGAACATTATTTCCGATCAGTGGCGTGGATGACAGGAATTTGCGAATCCAAGCGCCTTATATAATAGGTAATGATTCGGACAAAATGCGACGAAAAATCGACAGGTATTGAGAGCGGCGGCAATATGTGATATAATATACACAGGTTTATGTGATTACACTGATGCGGGATCACGCGGCTGAAAAGCCCTCTGCCCAGGCGGAGCGCTTTTTTATCGGCACGGAAGGGACCCACGGGAGGCGGGACGATATGAAGCATCTGATATTTGACTGCGGCGGGGTGCTGGTATTTCCACGCCTGGGCGACTGGTTCACACCCATGGGCGCGGCGGAGATACTGGGCGAGCGCGCCCGGGATCTCTGCACGGCCAAATACCTGCAGGCCCACCGGGCGTGCGCCGATTGGCTGGACGAGACCAGGCTCGTGGGAAACGTGGAGGAGGAGCGCGTCCTGCGCAGGCAATACATTAAGGCTCTCGAGACGCGCATGGGCTGGCACATGACCCTCGGCGAAATCAACCGGCTGGCCGACGATTTCACCGACAACGCCAGACGCTACGGCCTGTTTGACGATGTAAAGACCTGGCTTGATCGCTGGAAGCACGACTATTCGCTGGGCATCCTTTCAGACGCTTTTCCCTCCATACTTGAATTCATGAAGCAATACGGCATCTACGATGACTTCGGCAAAGTTGTCATATCCACGCAGGTGGGCGCCACCAAGCCCGACGCGCGCATGTACGCGGCCATACTGGACGCGCTGGACGCCAGGCCGGAGGACTGCCTGTTCGTGGATGACCGCGCCGCTAATTTGACAGGCGCGGTTTCAGCCGGGATGCAGGCCGTTCAGATGGCGCGCTCTGTGTTTTTGCCGTCGGAGCTTTGGGACGGTCCCGTCGTTCACAATTTTGCGGAGCTGGACAGGCTGTTGAAAGGGTAGGTATGCGCATGTATCCGTTGCCGGACCCATTCCTGGTAAACATGAAAGAAATGCTGGGCGGCGAGTTCCCGGCCTTTTTGAGTGCGCTGGAGGAGCCGCCCGCCCTGGCGCTGCGGCTGAACCCCAAGCGCGCCGACGCCGAAGCTGCCGCGCAGGCATATACAGACGGACCTGTGCCCTGGGAGAGACGGGGGCGCTATCTGAGCCAAAGCGGGGCGCTTCGCCCCGGAAGCTCCATCGCCCACGCGGCAGGCGCTTTCTACATGCAGGAAGCCAGCGCCATGGCCAGCGCGGCGGTATTGGACGCGCAGCCGGGCGAGCGCGTGCTGGACCTGTGCGCCGCGCCGGGCGGCAAGAGTACCCAAATCGCCGCAGCCATGGGCGATGCGGGGCTTCTCGTATCCAACGATCCCGAGCCGGACCGGGCCAGGTCGCTGGCAGGCAATCTGGAGCGCATGGGCGCAGCCAACGCCATCGTCGTAAGCGCGCTGCCGGAAAAGCTGGCTGCCCGCTGGCCGGAATACTTCGACGCCGTGCTGACGGACGCGCCCTGCTCCGGCGAGGGCATGTTCCGACGGGACCCTGCCTCCCGCGCCGAATGGAGCCCCGCCGCACCGGAGGGCTGCGCGAAGCGCCAGGCGGAGATCCTGGACCGAGCCGCACAGCTGCTGCGCCCGGGCGGGCGGCTCATTTACTCCACCTGCACCTTCAACAGTCTGGAAAACGAGGGCAGCGTCCGCGCCTTTTTGGCCCGGCACCCGGATTTCACCTTCGAGAATTTCAATCTTCCCGGCGCCGGCGCCTCCCGGGAGGGGATGCTGCGGCTTCTGCCCCATTGCCTTCGCGGCGACGGACACTTTGTGGCGAAGCTGCGAAAGGCGGGCGCAACTCCCCTCGCCGCCCAGGACAGGCCGATCCGCGTCGACCGGGAAACGGCCGAGCAGCTGCGCGCACTGGAACGGGAAGCGTGTTCCCTTCCGGAGGCGATCCGAAGCATGCAGCCGTTTATGCTGCGCGACAGGCTCTACTGCCGCCCCTGGGGCAGTCCGCCGCTGGACGGTCTGCGCGTGGTCAGCCCCGGACTGTGCCTGGCCCGGGTCGGCCGCAGCCACATCGAACCGGAGTACGCCCTGGCCATGGCGCTGCCGCCGGAGCTGGCCCACCGGTATGCGCTGCTGGACGAATCCCAGGCCCTCGCATGGCTTCGCGGCGAAGCGATCCCGATGGAAGGGCAAAGGGGCTGGACGCTGGCGCTGTACCATAATTTACCCCTGGGATGGGGCAAGCTCTCCGACGGGATGCTTAAAAACCACCTGCCGAAGGGCCTGCGGCGCGTGTCCAAAGCCTGACCGTGCGCCTGCCGTTATTTTTTTAACTTTTTCTGCGAAAAGCAGAGTTTACAAATTGACAATCTCCTTTGATTCTTGTATACTATAAATAGTTCTAATTTAAGTATAATTTTTTGAAAGGGGATTAGACAATGGCCGGCAAGTTTGTCATCACCACAGCCAAAAACGGCGAGTTCACCTTCAACCTGAAAGCTTCCAATGGCGAAGTCATATTGACCTCTTCCGAGACCTACACCTCTCAGTCTGCGTGTGAAAACGGCATCGCCTCCGTAAAAAAGAATTCGGGCGCTCCCATTGAAGATCAGACCCGGGATGAGAAGCAAGGCCATCCCAAATATGAGCTGTACAAGGACAAGGGCGGCGAATTCCGCTTCCGCCTGAAGGCCGCAAACGGACAGAACATCGGCAAATCCGAGGGCTACAAGGCCAAGGCCAGCGCCAAAAAGGGCATTGCCTCCATCGCCAAGAACGCGCCTGACGCGCCGATCATCGTCGTGGACCCGGAGGCCTGACAGGCCCCGGCACATTACAAAAAAAGCTGTCCGTCCGGGCGGCTTTTTTGTTGACAGCCATCGCCGACAACGCTTATAATGATTGCTATGAAGCACAACGCATATATTCCAAAATCAAACGTCCACAGCCACAGCACCTTCTCCGACGGGCGGAACACCCCCGAGGAGATGATCCGCGCGGCGCTGGCGCTGGGCTTTCACACTCTGGGCTTTTCCGATCATGGCCACGCGGATTACGACGACTGCTCCATGTCCCTTGCGCAGGAGGCGGATTACCGGGCAGAGATCCGGCGGCTGCGGGAAAAATACGCCGAACAGATCGATGTGCCGCTGGGCTATGAGCATGACTGGCTCTCCCCGGCGAACGTGGACGGATACGACTATTATATCGAATCGGTCCACTACGTTCGCGCGGACGGCTGCTGCTGGAGCGTGGACTGGACCCGCCAAAAGCTTGAGGATGCCATGGCGCGGCACTATGGCGGCGACCCTTACGCCCTGTGCCGGGACTATTTCCGCACGGTCTGTGAATCCATCGAGGGCACGGGCGCGGACATACTGGGCCACATCGAGCTGATCATGAAGTTCAACGAAAAGCGGGATCTGTTCGATGACTCGGACCCGCGCTATCTGGAAAGCGCGCTGGCCTGCGCGGAGCTTGCCGCCCGCAGCGGCAGGCTGATTGAAATCAACACCGGCGCCATTGCCCGGGGCTATCGCACCCAGCCCTATCCCGGCGAAGCGATGCTGCGCAGGATACGGGAATGTGGCGGGCGCGTCCTGCTTTCCAGCGACTGCCACGATTCCGGCGCCATCGATTGCGCCTTTGCCGGGGCGCTTGAGCTGGCCAGGGCCTGCGGCTTTAAGACCGCATGGGAATTCCGCGGCGTAACGCCGGTTGAATACAAGCTGTAACGGAGGCGCTCTCATGTCCAAACGCATCGCCCTGTACGCGGGCTCATTCGACCCCTACACCAACGGGCACCACGCCATCGTGCGCAAGGCCTCGGCGCTGTTCGACGAGGTCGTGGTGCTGATCGGCGTAAACGTCGCCAAGCGCCGTGCCTTTGACGCCGAAGCCATGCGCGACGCCATACAGTCCGCCATTGACGCGGACGGTTTGAACGCGCGGGCGGTGCTGCACGCGGGCCTGATCACCGAATATTGCGCCGAAAACGGCATCCGATGGTATGTGCGCGGGCTCCGCAACAGCGCGGATTACGACTATGAGGAAAGCACCGCGCAAATCAACCACCTGCTGATGCCGGGCCTTGAAACCATCTACATGAGAAGCGACGACCCCGTAATCTCCTCCAGCATGATCCGCGAGCTGCTGGCCTTCGGTCGCGACGCGGGCAGGTTCGTGCCCAAGAGCGTGCGGCGCGTCATCGAAGCAAAATAAAAGGAGCATACTATGAAAAAAGTGGGCATGATCTCTCTGGGCTGCGCGAAAAACCGCGTGGACAGCGAAAATATGCTGGGCATGCTGCGCCAGAAGGGCTTCGCCATCGTCAGCGATCCCGCCGAGGCGGACGTGCTGTTCGTCAATACCTGCGGCTTCATCGAAAGCGCGAAGGAGGAATCCATCGAAGCGATCTTCGAAATGGCCCAGTACAAAAAGCAGGGGAACAAGAAGCTGTTTGTCACCGGCTGCCTGGCCCAGCGCTATCCCGACGCGCTGCTGTCCGAAATTCCCGAGATCGACGGCATACTGGGCGTAGCGGAGTACGCCAGGCTGTTTGAGATGATGGAGGCAGCGGATCGGAACGAAAAGCCCTGCTATACCGCCAACGGCGCGCGCTTTCTGCACACGCCCCGGGTACTGACCACGCCGGACTATAGCGCCTATGTGAAGATTTCCGACGGCTGCGACAACCGCTGCACCTACTGCGCCATACCGCTGATCCGCGGCGGCTACAGCTCGCGCCCCTTCGACGACATCGTGGAAGAATGTAGGACGTTGGCCGAAGGCGGCGTGACGGAAATTACCCTGATTGCCCAGGATACCAGCCGCTACGGCTGCGATCTGGGCGACGGGCACTATCTGCTGCCTCAGCTGCTGGAGGCCGTGAGCGCCATCGAGGGGCTGCACTGGGTGCGGGTGCTGTACTGCTATCCCGACAGCACCGAGGACAGGCTTCTGGATACCATCCAGAAGCTGCCCAAGGTCGCGCCCTATCTGGACCTGCCGCTCCAGCACATCGACGACGATTTGCTGAAGCGCATGAACCGGCGGGGCAGCGCGGATTGGATCAAAAGCCGCATCGCCGAGTGCCGCAGGCGCGGCATCATCCTCCGCACGACGATGATCGTGGGCTTCCCCGGAGAGACGGACCAGCAGTTCCAAACCCTGCTGGACTTCGTGAAGGAAGCGCGCTTTGAGCGCCTCGGCGCGTTTACCTACTCCGCCGAGGAGGGCACCGCCGCGGCAAAGATGCAAGGGCAGATTGACGAGGATGTGAAGCAGAGCCGCCTCGACCAGCTCATGATGCTGCAGCAGGCCATCTCCATGGAGGTCAACGAGGCCCGGATCGGCAGCGAATGTGAGGTGCTTGTAGACGGCTTCGACGAGGAAACGGGCCGCTATTACGGCAGGAGCTTGCTGGAAGCGCCGGAGAGCGACGGCTGCATCTGGCTGAAGACCGACAGGGAGCTGAGCTTCGGGGAATATGTAAACGTCCGCATCACCGGCGCGGATGCCTATGACCTGGAGGGCGAAGTGACCGAGTGAGGGCAATAAAATGAATCTACCCAATAAACTGACGCTGCTGCGGGTATGCCTGATACCGTTTTTCGTGGTCTTTGCCCGCATGGGCGCCCTCTGGGCCCAGTGCGTGGCGGTGGGCATTTACGCACTGGCCTGCGCGACCGACGCGCTGGACGGGCACATCGCCCGCTCCCGGAATCTGATCACCGATTTCGGCAAGTTCATGGATCCCATCGCCGACAAGCTGCTGGTGATGAGCGCCCTGATTGTACTGACTGCACAGGGCCGAATGGCCGATTGGGCGTGCATACTGATGCTGGCCCGGGAATTCCTGGTCAGCGGCTTCAGGCTGGTGGCGGTGGAAAACGGCAGGGTGATCGCGGCGGGACCGCTGGGCAAGCTCAAGACCGTGTTCCAAATGGCCGCCACCATCGCGCTGATGCTGTTTGTGCCCGTGGAGGGGGAGCCCCTGCTTGGACAGGCGGGCGTCACCATTGCCAACGTGCTGTTGTACGTCGCCGTGGCGCTGACCGTCGTCAGCGGTGCGGACTACATCATTCGCAACCGGGATTGCATCCGGAATATGTAATTTACCCTTGAGAATGGAGAATTGAGAGCATGAAGAAGTGGAACCGCATCAAATTTCACCCCAACCTGCCCCTGGGCGCCGACGGCAAGAGGGTCACGGCCAGCCCGGAACATATCCGCCTGAGCAGGGAAGCCGCCCGGGAGGGCATGGTGCTGCTCAAGAACGAGGGCGGCGCGCTGCCGCTGCGCTTCGGCGCAAAGGTGGCGCTGTTCGGCAAGGGAACCTATGATTATGTGAAGGGCGGCGGCGGCAGCGGCGACGTGACCGTTCCCTATGTGCGCAACCTGGCGGACGGCATGAAGCAGTTCAGCGACCGGGTGACGCTCTTTCCCGAAACGGATGCGTTTTACAGCACACACATCCACTCCCGCTACGCGGAGGGACGGGATCCCGGCACCGTAGAGGAGCCGGAGCTGCCGGACGAGCTGGTCAGGCGCGCAGCGGCCTTCGCGGACACGGCCGTCATCTCCATCAGCCGCTTCTCCAGCGAGGGCTGGGATCGCAAGAGCGCCTTTGACAAAATTAAGGAGCATGTGGGCGTGTGGAAGGACGACCCCAAATACATACTGACCGAGGCCATGCTCCCCAAGGGCGACTACGTGCTGTCCGATGCGGAGGCCGCCATGGTGGCAAAGGTCACCGCCGCGTTCGACCGCGTTGTGGTAGTGCTGAACGTGGGCGGCGTGTTCGATACGTCCTGGATCAAGGACGCCCCCGGCATCGACGCCGCGCTGATGGCCTGGCAGGCGGGCCTGGAGGGCGGTCTGGCCGAGGCGGAGCTGCTGCTGGGACTGGACAATCCCTCGGGCAAGCTGGCGGACACCTTCGCCGCCTCCCTGGAGGACTATCCCTCCTCGCCCGGCTTCTATGCGTCGGACGACTATGTGGACTATCAGGAAGACATCTATGTGGGCTACCGCTACTTTGAAACCATTCCCGGCGCAGCGGAAAAGGTGAACTATCCCTTCGGCTACGGCCTGTCCTACACCCGCTTTGAGCTGACCGCACCCCAATTCAGCACCGACGGGGATGTGATCTCCGCGTCGCTGAGCGTGACCAATACGGGCAATTTCCCGGGCCGCGAGGTGGTTCAGCTGTACTTCTCCGCGCCTCAGGGCAAGCTGGGCAAGCCGGCGCGCCAGTTGGCGGCCTGGCAAAAGACCCGAAAGCTGGCCCCCGGCGAGAGCCAGCGGGTGGAGCTGGCCTTCCCCGTGACCCGCATGGCCTCCTATGACGATCTGGGAAAGGTTCAAAAATCCGCCTGGCTGCTGGAGGCGGGCGAGTATCACTTCTTCGTGGGTACCGACGTGCGCGCCCCAGAGGCGGATTTTACCTGGCGGCTGCCGAACACCCGCATCGTCGAACAGCTGACCGCCCGCATGGTTCCCACCCAGCTGAAAAAGCGGCTGCTGGCGGACGGAAGCTATGAGGCGCTGCCCCTGGGAACGCCCAACGACCCCAATGCCGACGCCCTCGAGCGCATGAGCGACGCGGATTCCTCCTGCGTGCATCCGGCGGTCCGGGCTCGTCGCGCGGTGCGCTTTTTGATCGAAAAGCCCAAGCGCCAGCTTTCGGAGGTCGCTGAAGGGGAAATCACCCTGGATGAGTTCATCGCTCAGCTCTCCGACGAGGACCTGGCCTGGCTGCTGGGCGGCCAGCCCAACGCCGGCGTCGCCAACACCTATGGCTACGGCAACCTGCCGGAATTCGGCGTCCCCAACGCCATGAGCGCCGACGGTCCCGCGGGCCTGCGCATCCAGCCGGAGGTGGGTGTGGCGACCACGGCCTTCCCCTGCGCCTGCCTGCTGGCCTGCACCTGGAACGAGGCGCTCACGGAGGCCGTGGGTCGTGCCGCCGGGGCGGAGGTCAAGGAGAACAACATCGCCGCATGGCTGGCCCCGGGCGTGAACATCCATCGCAACCCGCTGTGCGGCAGGAACTTTGAATACTATTCCGAGGACCCGCTGCTGACCGGGCACCTGGCCGGGGCGCTGGTGCGCGGCGTGCAGAGCAACGGCGTGGCCGCCACCGCCAAGCACCTCGCGCTGAACAACAAGGAGACCAACCGCAAGGAGGCCGACTCCCGCGCCTCGGAGCGCGCCATTCGGGAAATCTATCTGAAGGCCTTTGAGATCATCGCAAAGGACTACGACGTGTGGAGCATCATGACCAGCTACAACGTCATCAACGGCCACCGCGCCAGCGAAAACGCCGATTTGCTCAATGGGATTCTCCGCGAAGAATGGGGCTATGAGGGCATGGTCACCACCGACTGGTGGACTTCCGGCGAACATTACAAGGAGTGTGCCGCGGGCAATGACGTGAAGATGGGCTGCGGCTATCCCGAAAGGCTGCTGGCCGCCCTGGAAAAGGGCGTGTTGAAGCGTGAACAGATGGAGCTGGCCGCAAAGCACATTCTGGGCATGATTTTGAAGCTGGATTGACCCCTGAACATAGTTCGACGCCCCCCGGCTGGCAGACCGGGGGGCGTTTATCATTTGATTCATGTGCCGCGCAGGACCCGAGGAGATTGAACGGGGTTCAATCCTCAAACATGGCCTGAGCCTCTTCCCGGGTGATCAGCACCTGTCGGGGCTTGGCGCCATCGGCCTCGGAAACGATGCCGCGCTGGGCCATCTCGTCGATCAGCCGGCCGGCCTTGGCATAGCCGATGCGCATACGGCGCTGCAACATGGAGATGGATGCCTGGCCCATATCGATGACGATATCGATGGCCTCAGGCAGCCGCGGGTCGTACTCTGCGGCGACCTCCTCCTTCTCGGCGTCGCTGCGCACAGCGTTCTCCATGTGTTCCAGCATATCAGGGTCGTAATTGGCCTCGCCGGACTGCTTGATATACTCCACGATGGCGTGAACCTCGTCGTCGGACACCCACGCGCCCTGCACGCGCATGGATTTCATGCCGTTGGGCACGAACAGCATATCGCCGTTGCCCAGCAGCTTTTCCGCGCCGCCGTGGTCGATCATCGTGCGGCTGTCCACCTGAGAGGCCACGGAGAAGGCGATTCGGGTGGGAATATTGGCCTTGATGATGCCGGTGATGACATTCACCGACGGGCGCTGGGTGGCAATGACCAGGTGCATACCGCAGGCGCGGGCCAGCTGTGCCAGGCGGCAGATGGAATCCTCCACCTCGCCCGGAGAGACCATCATCAAATCGGCCAGCTCATCGATGATAATGACCATCTGGGGCATCAGCCGTTCGCCCGGCTTCAAAGCCTTGTTGTAGCCCTTGATATCCCGCACGCCCCGCTCCGCGAACAGCTTGTAGCGCTTGGTCATCTCCGCCACGGCCCAATCCAGCGCGCTGGCCGCCTTCTTCGGGTCTGTGACCACGGGGCAGACCAGGTGGGGAATGTCGTTGTAAATGCTCAGCTCCACCACCTTGGGGTCGATCAGGATCAGCTTGACCTCCTCCGGGGAGGAGCGGAACAGGATCGACGCGATGATGGCGTTGATACACACCGATTTACCGGAGCCCGTCTGACCCGCAATCAGCACATGGGGCATCTTCGCGATATCCGCCACGATGTAGCGCCCGGAGTTGTCCTTGCCCAGGCCCACCGCGATGCGGGACGGATGCTTGCGCGCATCGGAGGATTCAAGCACGTCGCGCAGGCGCACCATTTCCACCTTGTCGTTGGGAATTTCCACACCCACGGCGGCCTTGCCGGGGATGGGCGCCTCTATGCGCACGGACATGGCCGCAAGGTTCAGCGCGATGTCGTCCGCCAGGGAGGTGATACGGCTCACCTTCACGCCGGGCGCGGGCTGCAGCTCAAAGCGCGTGACCGCCGGACCGTGGGCAATGCCCGTCAGCTTCGCGGAAATGCCGAAGCTCTGCAGCGTTTCCTCCAGCAGCTGGGCCTTCTGCAAGTCCTTCTGGTTGTGGATCGAGGTGTCCTCCACCTCGCCCCGGGCCAACAGGTCGATGGGCGGGTAGTTGTATACCGGCGGCTCGTCCTCCACAGGCTCCGGCTCCTTGACGCGCTTTAACTTGCTGAAGCTCTTCTTTTCGGCGATGCCGGCTTCCACCTTTTGGCTTCCGCTAACCTTGGGCACATCGAAGGGGGCCTCGTCCTCGTCGGGAACCTCATAGGCCTCGGGCTGAATCTTCAAATCGTCGATGGAGACATTGCTCTTCTTGTCCGCCTTGACCACGGGGACCTCCGCCGGGGTTTCCTCGGGCGGAATCTCCTCGGGCGGGGCGTCGGGAATATCCAGAATCTCCGCAGAACCCTCCCGCAGCATGGACGGACGATCCGGCTGGAAGGACTTCCGGGCGCGCTTTTCAGACCTTTCAGCCTTGTCAAAAGCAGCGCTTTCGGCCTCCAGGCGGTCAAAATCGTCAATATCGAACAGCTCGTCCTTCTGCGGCGCCTGCTCCGGGGCCTTTTCAACGTTTTCAATGTAAAGCTTCTTGCGCTTGCGGGGCGCGGGCTGGCTTGCGGCGCTCTTTGCGGCGCCCTTGCGCTCCTCCGGGGCCGGCGCGGGCGTCGCTGCGCGCTTTCGGACAGGCTGGTTGGCCGCCCGGGCGGGCCG
>JAFUCP010000071.1 GCA_017459565.1 Clostridia bacterium
AAAAATGAAAAATGCATCAAAACAATGCGCCGCCCCGGCAAAATGACGCAAGACAATGCGTTTGCGCCGCATTGGCCGGGGCGGTCATGGACAGGACGGGTCAGTCGCCGGAGATGATGGCGATGCCGCAGCTGGCGCCGATGCGGGTCGCGCCGGCCTGCAGCATGTCCAGCGCCTCCTGGCGGGTGTGGATGCCGCCGGCGGCCTTGACGCCCATGTCGGGGCCCACGGTTTCGCGCATCAGCCGCACGTCCGACACCGTCGCGCCGGCCTTTGAAAAGCCGGTGGAGGTCTTGACGAAATCGGCGCCCGCGCGAACGGCGGCCTGGCAGGCCTGCACCTTCTCCTCGTCCGTCAGCAGGCAGGTTTCGATGATGACCTTCAGCTTCGCCTCGCCGCAGGCGGCCTTCACCGCGGCGATATCGCTCTCCACCAGCGCCCAGTCGCCGTCCTTGGCGGCGCCGATGTTGATGACCATGTCGATCTCCCGAGCGCCGTTTTTCACGGCGACGGCGGTTTCCGCCGCCTTGCTTTCGCTGGGAATCGCGCCGAGAGGGAAGCCCACCACGCAGCAGGGCGTCACGTCCGTGCCGCTGAGGGCCCCGGCGGCCAGGGCGATCCGGCTGGGGTTGACGCAAACGGAGGCAAAATGGCAGGCCTTGGCCTCCTCGCACAGCTTGAGGATCTGCGCGGCGGTGGCGTCGGGCTTCAAGAGGGTATGGTCGATGGTCCTGGCCAGTTCTTTCACGTTCATATTCAAACACTCCTGTCTGTATTGATGGGTTTTGCAACCTTACGGCTCCATTATACCCCGTGGATGGGCTTTGTCAATCGCCCGGGTGCGGCGGGCGGAAAAAGCGGCGACGCATCCGGGTTATAGACGCTTCATTTCTAAATGTGCGTAATTTTGTAACAAATTGCGCGTTAAATCTGCATACGGGAACTGAATATACAATGCATGACTATGCGAAAATCCACATTGTCCACATGGTTATCCACAGGATTTGGGGGTAAAACACCTGACTTTACGGCGATTTGAGGTTTTTTCCACATCTGCAAGAGGAGTGCATAAAAACGATACACAGACTATGGTCTGTTTTGTTCATGATTCAAACGAAAATCCCGGTATAATATGACGGTGACGATCAGGGAACTTCCAATTTCCGTCACAATCGAGGTCTTTAGGGGTTGTGAATCGCGCCTTGCGGGGATACAGAGCCGTTCGAAACGGCCTGATTTATTACAAAATCGTATATGAATATTTCAAAATTATTTCTTTTATGATCTGAAATATATGATTACTTTCGCCCGGCGGCGACAGCACACACCACGTTGATCAGCACCGAGGTCAGCACCGCGTACAGCGGACCGGGCACCGTGAAGCCTTCGACCAGTTGCCCGCAGCCGTACAGCAGCCCCACGTCGATGACCATGCCAAACAGTCCCAGCGTGAGACAGCCCAGGGGGGCGGTAATCACGCGCAGTATGGGCCGCAGGATCAAGTGAGCCAGCCCCAGCAGCGCGCCCGTCAGCAGGGCGGGCTTGAGGGCGTTGAAGGTGATTTCGCCGGTGTAGTATCCCATCATCAGGGCCACCGTGGGTACCGCCAGCGTGCAGCAGAGAAATATGATCGTCCATCGAGTGCCCATCCTTCGCTTCATGGTTCCACTCCTTTCATCCATGCGTTCGCCTCCGCGGCGAAAACCAGCCATGCGCCCTTCCCTGGCGGCGGGGCAGTGAAGCACAGCGCCTCGTGGCGGGTGGGATGCTCAAAGCGCAAAAGCGCCGCCCACAGCGCGATCTGTTGTCCGGGCCTGCCGCCGCCATAGCGGGCGTCGCCCCAAAGCGGATAGCCTGCGTGGGCGTGCTGCACACGGATCTGGTGGGATCGGCCCGTGTACAGCGTAACCTCCGTGAGGGTCAGGCCCTCCCGGCGGGCCAGCGGCGCGGTCCTGAGCCGCGCTGGCTTTGCCCCCGGCGTGTCCGGCGGCACGACGCGCACCGTGCCCGTCGCGCCGTCCTTGATGAGCGCGTCCTCCAGAATCGCGCAAGCGGGCATGCTGCCCTGGACCACGGCCAGATAGCGCCGGTCCTGGGCGTGCTGCGCGAAGGCCGCGGACAGCCGGGCCGCCGCCTTGGACGTGCGGGCGAACACCATCACGCCGCCCACGGGCCTGTCCAGCCTGTGGACCAGCCCCAGATACACGTTTCCGGGTTTTTGATATTTGTTGCCAATATAGCGCTTCAGTATGCTCAGCAGGTCGTCGTCGCCGGAGCTGTCCGCCTGGGCGGGCAGGTTGGGCGGCTTGACCACCACCAGCAGGTGGTTGTCCTCGTAGAGAACCTCTATGCGGAACCTGCCGGCGCGGATTTCCTCTGCCATCCGTCCATCTTCCCTTCAAGGAGGGTGTCATAGTCTGATTGTCGGCGTCTTGCCCTTCGCAAGCCGCCGACCCGGAAAACGTGCCGTTTTCCTAATCGTGTCTGATTGTCGGCGTCTTGCCTATTGACCCGTCGGCGGTTTTGTGGTCATTGTAGCATCTTTTCGGCGCGGTTGCAACGGGTTTGCTTGCAAAGCGGGGGGAAATGTATTACAATGATAAAAGAGTATATGATGGGATGGGACAACGCCATGATACGATTGATCGCCGCCGACCTGGACGATACGCTGCTGGACGCCGACAGCGATTTGACTCCGCACACCCTGACGGCGCTCAGGGCCGCGATGGCCACGGGCTGCGGTGTGGCGCTGTCCAGCGGCAGGATGCTGGAGGCCATGCTGCCCTTCGCCCGGCGCATCGGCGTCAACGCGCCCATGCTGCTGTACAACGGGGCCATGCTGTATGATCACAACGCCGAAAGCACGCTGTGGGCGGCGCGCATCCCATGGAAGACGGCGCTGGGCATCGCGCGCCTGACGGAGCGGATGGGGCTTTACATACAGCTCTATCCCGGTAAGGGCTATTATTGCAGCGAAGTCACGGCGCATACCGCCGCCTATGCCCGCCAGATCCACGTGGAGGCCACCCCGGTCCACATGCCCATGTCGGCGTGGCTTGAGCGCAACCGGGCCGACATGCAGAAAATGCTGATCATCGATACCCCCGAGGGGGCGGATGTCGCCCAGGCTGCGCTGCGCGAGGCCTTTGGCACGGGGGCCAGCTTCTTGAAGTCCAAGGCCCATTACGTAGAAATCGCCCCTCTGGGCGTGGACAAGGGGCGCTCCCTGGCGCGGCTGGCGGAGCTGCTGGGGCTTTCGGCGGACGAGGTGATGGCCTTTGGAGACGGGCAGAACGACGTGCCGATGCTCCAATACGCCCGCTTCGGCTATGCCATGGCCAACGCCTGTCCCCAGGCCCTGGCCTGCACGGCGCACGTCGCCCCGCCCAATACCGACGACGGCGTGGCCCGGGTGATCGAGGAACACCTGGCCAGGGGACAGATCGGCCCCATGCGGGCCGGAAAACATCAATGAAACGCTCAGGAGGCATCGCCCATGATTTCCGAAGCCGATTTTGTCAAGACGCTGGAGCTTACCCGGGTGCTGGACACGGATTGCAAGACGCTGAACATAGAGGTCAGCAACACCAACCGCCCCGGTATGCAGTTTGCCAATTACTGGGACTTTTTTCCCTATGAGCGCCCGCAGCTGCTGGGCAAGGTGGAGATGACCTACCTGTCCCAGCTGGACGAGCTGACCCGCCGGGAGCGCCTGGGCAAGTACTTCACCTATCCGCTGCCTTGCATCATCATCTGTCGCGGCTATCCCTGTTTTGACGAGATGCTGGTGCTGGCCATGGCACGCCGGATCCCCATCTATTCCACCCGGAAGGAGACCACCCAGTTTGAGCTGGAGCTGATCGCCTACCTTCGGGACCGGCTGGCGCCCCGGGAGACCCGGCACGGCGTACTGGTGAACGTGTTCGGCGCGGGCCTGCTGATCACCGGCAACAGTGGCGTCGGCAAGAGCGAGGCCGCGCTGGAGCTGGTCAAGCGCGGACACCAGCTGGTGGCCGACGATGTGGTGGATATCCGCAAGGTGGAGGACAACCGGCTGATCGGCGAAGCGCCGGAGCTGGTGCGCCACTTCATGGAAATCCGCGGCGTGGGCATCATCGACGTGTCCACAATGTACGGCGCGGGCGCGATCATGCGCTCAAAGACCATCGATATGGTCATCCATCTGGAGCTGTGGCAGGCCGACAAGGAATACGACCGGCTGGGCCTGACGGACAATTACATCGATATCCTGGGGGTGAAGGTGCCCAGTCTGCTGCTGCCCATCCATCCCGGCCGCAACCTGGCTGTGGTGCTGGAGGTGGCCGCGCGCAACCAGCGCCTCAAGCAGATGGGCTACAACGCCGCCAATGAGCTGACCCGCCGCCACATGGAGCGGTTCCAGCACAACCTGGACGAGGAATGATTGAGGAGGAAACGGATATGCTTTACATCGGCATCGATCTGGGCGGCACCGGCATCAAGGCCGGCGTCGTGGACGAAAAGGGCAGCATACTGCTCAAGGACAGCTGTCCCACCGGGGCGGAGCGCGGTTACGCGGATGTGATCGCGGATATGGCGAAGCTGGCCATCTCCGTGGTGGAAAAAAGCGGCCATACCATGGATGAGATCAAGGCCATCGGCATCGGCCTGCCGGGGGTGATGGACCCGCGTACCGGACGCGTGCCCTTCTGCACCAATCTGGGCTGGCACGATGTGCCCATCATACAGGAGATGGCCAAATACACCGACCGACCCGTGTTCGTGGACAATGACGCCACCGTGGCGGGCCTGGCGGAGTCCGTGGCCGGCATTTCCGCCGGGGTAGAGAACAGCGTGTTTGTCACGCTGGGCACCGGCGTCGGCGGCGGCGTGGTGCTGGGTGGCAAGGTGTTCTCCGGCAGCCACGGCGTGGCCTCGGAGATCGGCCATATGGTCACGGTGGTGGACGGCGAGCTGTGTTCCTGCGGTATGCGCGGCTGCTGGGAGCGCTATGCCAGCGCCACGGCGCTGATCCGCGAAGGGCGCAGACTGTGTAAAGCCAAGCCCGGAACCGCGCTTTTGAAGGCCGTGGACGGCGACGCGAAGGCCATCACCGCCAAGCACGTGATCGACCTGGCGAAGGCGGGGGACCCCGACTGCGCGGCGCTGTTCGACCGCTATGCCTATCACCTGGCCGTGGGCCTGGTCAACCTGATCAACCTCTACGACCCGGAGGTCATTGTGCTGGGCGGCGGCGTGTCCCACGCGGGCCAGTTCCTGCTGGACGCCGTGCGCGCCAAGCTGCCGGCCATGGTGTTCTACAAGGATATGCCCTATGCCCGGGTGGAACTGGCGAAGCTGACCAACGATGCCGGCATCATCGGCGCGGCCATGCTGGGGCGGTAAGGGACGGCTATGCGATTGTTTGATACCCATTGCCACATCGCAGATCCCCGCTTCGACGGGGACCGGGCGGAGGTCATCGAGCGCCTGCGGGCCGCGGGCGTGGCGCGAGCGCTGGTGGTGGCAGACCCCCGGGAGCCGGTTTACAGCGGCCCCGAGGACGAGGGCGGCGTGCTGACCGGCGTTGGCAATGAAAAGGCGGTGTTTGATATCGTCGATGGCCATGACTTCCTCTACGGGGCCATCGGCGTGCATCCCCACAACGCCTCCGGCTGGGACGCGGAGGCCGAGGGCGTCCTGCGGGCGTATCTGGCGAAGCCCGGGTGCCGCCTGCTGGGGGAGATCGGGCTGGATTATCACTACGATCTGTCCCCGAGGGAGGTCCAGCGGGACGTGTTCGACCGCCAATTGGATATGGCGCTTCAGATCGGCCTGCCGGTGCAGCTGCACATACGGGAGGCTCACGGCGACTGCCTGGATATGCTGCGGCCCCGCTTTCGCGCGGGGCGGATGCCCGCGGGCATCATGCACTGCTACACCGGCAGCTGGGAGAGCGCGAAGCTGTATCTGGACATGGGGCTGTACATCTCTCTGTCCGGCGCGCTGACCTTCAAAAACGCGCCAAAGCTGGCCGAGGTGGCGCAAAACGTGCCCGCCGACCGGTTGCTGATCGAGACGGATTGCCCCTATATGGCCCCCGTGCCCCTGCGGGGGCGGCGCAACGAGCCCGCCTTCATCGTCCATACCTTCAATAAGCTGGCCGCGCTGCGGGGCGGGGACGCGGAGGCGCTGGCGGAGCAGCTGTGGGAAAATAGCTGCCGCATCATGGGACTGTGAGCGAAGAGGAGCGTTGTTATGCTGAGATTCAAAATGGTAAATCTGAACAAGGGCTTGAAGGCTTCCCGGGAAAAGGACCTTGAGCAGGCGGAGGAGATCATCAACCAGTACGTTTCCGACGGCTGGACGCTGAAGCAGATCGTTACGCCGGACTATGGCATGGGAACCATGGTGGGCGTGTTTTACAGGGAAGAGGGGCTGTAGGCCCGCGCCCTTGAAGGGAGGAAAAACATGCGGACCGTCAGACGCAAGTCCGTGCCGCCGCACTTTTCGATGTGCGTCCAACCGGCGTTCATCATCGGCACCAACAACGAGGACAGCTCCTCAAACTTTGCTCCGATCACCTGGGTGAGCGCCACGAATGAGGGGGGCGACGATTACCTGCTGGTGGTCAGCATGTTCGGGACCAAGCGGACAAAGCAGAATGTCCTCAGGACCGGGCTGTTGAGCGCAAATCTGGTGAGCCGGGACATGCTTGAGCTGATGGATTACCTGGGCACGCGCCATGCCCGGGACGGAAAAAAGGACGGGCTGACCTATGGCGTCAGCCGGGGTGCGGTGCTGGATGTGCCCGTGCTGGACGCGAGCCGGTGGGTATATGAGTGCGAGGTGGCGCAGTCGGTGGAAACCGGCGCGTCCACAACCTTCTTCTGCCGGATTCGGAATGTGCAGATGGATGAGGGGCTGGCCTGCGAGGATGCCTTCGATGTGGACCTGACGCGGCTGGACCCCGTCATCTATTCGGGAATGTACCACAGCATCGGGACGCTGCTGGGCAAAATCGGCGACTTTTCATAAGTTGACAAGAGAGTAAACAACAGGCCGGAGGAGCGATTACCTCCGGCCTGTTCTATCCGTTGTGGCTCAAACCTCCACGGGCGCGTCATCCCCGTCGTCCGCTGCCAGCCTGGCGATCCAGCCGCTGAGCAGTGCGCGCAGCATGGCGGCCA
>JAFUCP010000072.1 GCA_017459565.1 Clostridia bacterium
AGGACAAGATTGCCGGGAACTTTTTTGTGCTGGCAAGGCGAAGTCCCGCAGGCTTGCTGGTGGCAAGTCAAGGGGCTTCAACGCCGCCAGCGCGGAAAAGAACCGGCAGGATGTCCTGTTTTAGTCAGGGATTAGTATAAAAAAGAGAGCTTACCCGGCCGTAAATGACCGCATTTTGCAGGCGATGCCAACGCGGCAAGCAAAAATCCCCGCCGATGTTCTTGATCGGCAGGGATTTTTGCGCTTGCGGGCTTTGTCAGCGATCTGAGGAGCCGCGCTGTTTGCGCGGCTCCGATGATTTTTTGTGCGTCATTCCGCCCGCCATTCAAAGGGAAGCGCGGGCATACCGTCATTTCCGAACAGGCAGAGCTTGGGATCGTTCTGCTGGGCATAGGCGACGGCGCGCAGGCCCGCGCCGTCAATGCGCAGCGCGCCGTCCGCTTCAATGCGGGCGCGCGCGGCGGCGCCGTCTGCCAGCAGGCTTTCAAAGCCCTCTTCGCGGGGCGCAAGGGGCCGCGTGAAGCGAAGCACAAGCCCGTCCGCAAGCCGCGCCACCGATTCAAGCCGCGGCGCCTGGGCGCCGTCCCCAGCCCCGTAGGCCGCCTTCAGCGCGGCGTCGGCCATGCGCGTGCCCGGCGTGCGCTTGGCCCAGGGGTGGATATCGTCGCTCTCCCCGCAGTCCAGCAGGCACACCAGCGCGCAGCCGGGGGTACTGTCGCACACAAGCTGCTGGTCCCGGCGGATGGCCGGCCAGTTTTCGGCGGCGGGGTCCGATCCGTAGCCCGGCAGCTGCGCCACCACGGCGCACAGCGCGTCGTTTCTGAAGGCGGCGCGCCACTCCGCCACCAGCCGCGAAAGCCGCGCCGCGTAGCCCTCGGGCGTGCCGGCGTCGGTCTCGCCCTGGTACCAGAGCAGCCCCCGGGCGGCATAGGGCGCGATGCGGCACACCATGGTCTCCCACGGCCCGCCCGGACGCCGCAGCATCCATCTGCCCGTGGGCGGCGGCCAGGGGAAGTCCCCGACCTGGCGGGCGATGTCGCAGCCCCGGATGCCATGGTGATTGGCCTTAACGGCATCCGCGGCGCGGCACCAGGCGTCCACCCGGGCCGTATATTCCGCGTCCGCGCGCTCAAACGCCTCGTCGCTCACCTGCGCGGAGGCCTCCTCGAAGGCGCGCAGCCGCACCTCCCCCTCGGCAAAGGATGTCAACGCCTCGCGGCTCATCCAGCAGGCGATCTCGGAGCCGCCGATGCAGCAGATCAACATGCCCACGGGCACGTTCAGCGCCGCGCGCAGCCGTCTGCCGGCGTAGTAGGCCACGGCGCTCACATCCCCGCAGGTTCCCGGGGCCAGGGGCTTCCAGGCCGTCTGACGCTCCCGCGCCAGCATGGCCTCGTCCACCCGGGGCTCCTCGTTCACGGTGTAAAAGCGCAGCAGCGCGTCCTCCCCCGTGGCGACCTCGTCCAGGCCGTCCGCATCGTCGTTCAGCCGGAATTCCATGTTGGACTGCCCGCCGCAGAGCCAGACCTCGCCGATCATCACGTCGCTGAACACGCGTTCCTCGCCGCCGCTGACGACGCGCAGCTCATAGGGGCCGCCCGCGTCCATGGCCGGCAACGCCACGCAGAAGCGCCCGTTCTCCGGGAGGGCCTGCGCCTCGCGTCCCGCCAGCGAAATGCGCACCGGGCCGTCCGCCTCGCCAAAGACCGGGATGGGCAGCTCCCTCTGTAAAACCATGTGGTCGGAAAAAACCGCCGCCACGTTTAACATAGGCTCATCTCCTGATTTATTGGTGTGAAGGGGTGCATATCACATAATCCCGATCTCCGCGTCGGTGCCAGACACGTCGCTGTGGGCCTTGATGTAATCTACCAGCGGGTCGATTTCAGTAAAGGCCATGGCCAGATAGGTGTCCGCCGCGCCGTAATAGATGGCGATGCGGCCCGTATCGGGGTCCTGCAGGGTGGCGCAGGGGAAGCACACGCTGGGCACAAAGCCCTTTTCCTCGTACCATTCCTCGGGCGTCAGCAGGAAGTTTTCGCAGCGGTACTTCACGCGGCTGGGCTCGTCGATATCCAAAATCGCCGCGCCGAAGGAATACACGAAGCCGCTGCAGGTGCTGGACGCGCCGTGGTAGAACAGCAGCCAGCCCTCGCTGGTCTCGATGGGGGCCGCGCCGCTGCCGATCTTCACGGACTCCCACCACTTGCTGCCGGCGGACATGACATGGCGGTGCATCCCCCAGAACTTCATGTCCGGACTCTGGCTGAGCCAGATATCGCCGAAGGGGGTGTGGCCGCTGTCCGAGGGCCGGGAGAGCAGCTGGTACAGCCCGTTCACCCGCCGGGGGAACAGCACGGCGTTTCGGTTGAAGGGAATGAAGGGGTTTTCAAGCCGCGTGAAGGTCTTGAAATCGGTGGTCCGGGCCATGCCGATGGACGCGCCGTAGTTGTCCTGGCACCACATGGCGTACCAGGCGTCCTCCACCCGCACAAGCCTGGGGTCGTAGGCATAGCGGGGCATCAGCGGCGCGCCCTTTTCATCGGTGAAGGGCACCATTTCAGGGTCGATATCCCAGTGGATGCCGTCGGCGCTCCTGCCCATGTAGATCATCGGTATGCCGTTCAGGCGCTCGCCCCTGAACAGCGCGATGAAGCCGCCCTCATAGGGCGCGGCGGCGGAGTTGAACACCCGCGCCACGCCGGGCAGCGGGTTGCGACCGATGATGGGGTTTTCGGCATAGCGCCAAACCGGGGAATCGTGGGTATCGCCGGCGGGCCTGTCCTGCCAGGGAATGTTGGGCAGGGGCGCGCAATTCAGAATTTTAACCTTGCTCATGATGATCCATCCTTTGCGTGTAGTGGTGGGAGGGGGTGTTCCGATTTGTCTTGAACTGGGCCCGAGGCGATTTCATCCGTCTTTCCCCAAAGGGGAAAGCAAGCTGTTACGGCGTGCCTTCCTAAGGCCTTCCCCTCTGGGGCATCGAGCGCCCGGAAAACAGCACAGTGCGCCGTTTTCAGCAAGATGGGGTCGGCAGACCCGTGGACAGGTGGCACGGTGTTGCCGTGACGGATGAGGTCGCCCCGAACAAACACCCCGTCAAATCAGCATTTGTCAGACCGTTATTTCTTCAACGGCCCTGTGAAAAATCCTTCCATCTCGCCGGCAAAAGGCGGCAAATGAGAACAACGTGACGCCTGCCAACCGGTTGCTCCGTCATCCCTTCACGGAGCCGTTGGCCAGTCCCGCATACACCTGCTTCTGGAAGAACAGGAAGATCAGCAGCGAGGGGATCAGCGTCAGCAGCACGCCCGCGCAGATGATGTTGTAGGAGCTCTTGAAGGGGCCGGAGAAGGAGTACAGCGCCGTGGAGATGGTGCGCCAGGTGTTGGACTGGAGATACAGGTTGGCGTTGTAATACTCGTTGTACACGCCCACGCCCTTGAGCACCGCCACGGTCACGATGGCCGGCTTGGTCAGCGGCAGCAGGATCTTGAAGAACACGCCGAAGTAGGTGCAGCCCTCCAGCACGGCGGATTCATCCAGCGCCACGTTCAGGTTTTCAAAGAATTGCAGGAAGATATAGATGGATATGACATCCGTGCCGCTCATCAGGATCATATAGCCCACGATGGAGTTCAAAAGCCCGAAGCTCTTCATGATCTGATAGGTGGTGACCTGCATGGCGATGCCGGGAATGAGCGTGGCGATCATGAACAGGTTGCGGATCAGGTTGTTGCCCGGAAACGCGAACCGGTTCAGCACATAGGCCAGCATGGAGCCCATCATCACGCTCACCAGCACCACCACGATGACCACGCCGAAGGAGGTCAAAAAGGCGCGGAGCATTTCGCCCTGGGTCCACACCTGGGCATAGTTTTCAAAGTTCAGCCAATTCACAGGCGGCGTCATGGCGTTGGAGGATGCGTATTCCTCGGCGGACTTGAAGGAGGTCATGAACGAGGACACGATGGGCAGCAGCGCCACGAAGCTGGCAAAGAGGAGCGCAAGGTATTCCAGGGCCTTGATGATTCCCCGCTTGACGAGCGCGCCGGTATCGGAAGCGGTGACAGAGGTGTTGTAGTTTGCCATATTTGCTTCCTCCCTTCCTTACCACAGCGCCTTGGCCTTGTTGTTCTTCGCGCTGAAGGTGTTGTCGGAATCCTTCATGGCGAAGCGGAAGAACAGGCGCTGGCCAGCGGTGAATATCAGAATCAGCACCATCAGCACCATGGCCATGGCGCAGGCCTGGCCGACCTTGCCGGAAACGTGGGCCATCTGGTGAATCTTGATGAAGAACGTGGCCGTGCCGTTGGCGCCCATGCTGCCCACCACGTAGGCCGGCTCAAAGGCCGACAGCGAACCGGTGATGGACAGAATCAGGTTGAGCATAAACACGGTCTTGATGCCCGGCAGGATGATGTGGCAGAACTGCTGCCAGCGGTTCGCGCCGTCGATGGTGGCCGCCTCGTAGAGGGTGGGATCGATGGAGGCGATGGCGCCGATGAACAGCACCATGTTCTGCCCGCAGTACTTCCACAGGCTGGTGAACACCAGCGACCAGTTGTTGACCGCCTGGTCGCGCAGCCAGTATGGCAGCTTTTCCAAGGGTATGCCCAGCGCTTGCAGCACCGAATCCAGCACGAAGCCGCGGGTATAGAAATATTTGAAGATATAGCCGATGGCGATGCCGTTTACCAGGAAGGGGAAGAACATGGCGGATTTGAAGAAGCCCGCGCCGCGAATCCTTTCAAGGCTGAGGACAGAGGCGAAGAACAGCGCCAGGGACAGCTGCACCACCGCGCCGGCCATGTAATAAAGGCTCAGCAGCATGGCGTCCACGTATTCGGACTTGCTGAACACCCTCAGATAATTGTCCCAGCCCACAAAGCCCTTGTTCTTGGTATAGGACATGTTGTAGAAGCTGAACTGTATCATCTTGGCAAAGGGCACATAGGTAAACACGATCAACAGCGTCAGCGGCACCACGCCGAAGGCGAAGATCACCGCCGCCTTTTGCCAGTTGAAGTGCCTCATGGCGGCGTGCCGCTTTCCAATTCTGGTCATGGACAAATGGAACACCTCCTGAATTCAGTGAACAGGCAAGGGGCGGAGCCCAGAGACTCGCTCGTGACTCCGCCCCATCATCAGATCAAACCGATGTCAGCGCGTTCTTATTCGTTGACCGCCACGCCCAGGCTCTCCTGCGCGTCGCTCCAAGCCTCGTTCCAATCGGCCATGATATCGTCGAAGGACTTGTCGCCGTTGAAGGCGTGTTCGACGATCTCCTGCACCTTGGTGTTGCCGCCGGCGTTCAGGGCCAGCTCAGATTCGCTGTTCAGGTCGTTCAGCAGGGTCTCCTCACCGGCAACGGCGGGATCGTCGGAAAGCATGTCAATGCCTTCGAAGGCCGCGTACAGGTCCGGATATTCGCCGGTCTTGTCGATCGGCACGCCGCCCTCGCTGTAGGCGAAGCCGGATTCGTGGGTCAGCCACTTGAGGTAGTACAGGGAGGCCAGCTTCTCCTCATCGGAGGCCTGGACGTTGATGCCGAAGTTGTAGTCGCCGCCGGCGGGAGCATACTGCTTGCCGTCGATGGAGATGGGGAACGCCATGTAGCCGATATCCTCGGGCTTGTCGCCGGCCTGCTGCATCTGGGTGAAGGCCCAGCTGCCCAGCACCATGGTGGCGATCTCGCCGCGGTTCATCATGCCCTTGCAGCCTTCCCAGTCGGTGGTGGTGTAGTCCTCTTCGATGAGGCCGTTCGCAACGGCGTCATACAGGATCTTGTACACGGCATAGGGGCCGGTGCCGTCGCCGTTGTCGGAGAAGGGATTGGCGGTGTGCAGCAGCTCCTGGTTCATGTAGGAGGACTTGCCGGTGGCGGCGACGCCGATGTAGGCGTCCCAGGCGCCCATGGTCCAGCCCGCGGCGTAGTTGGTGTACAGCGGGATGGCGTCGGTGTTGTCCTTCACAGCCTGCAGGGCGGCGATGAACTCATCGGGGGTCTTGGGCAGCTCGGTGATGCCGGCGGCCTCGAACACGGCCTTGTTGTACAGCACGCCGTTGGCATTGCCGGTGGAGGGGATGCCGTAGCACACGCCGTCATAGGCCCAGGAGCTGACGAAGTTGTACTTCTCGCTCATGGCGTCCAGCTGGCCCAGGGGCACGAAATAGCTGGGCAGCTCATCGGTATCCACGGTGGGGATGCCCATGATGGTCCAGTCGTTGTTGCCCACGCGCAGCAGGGCGTTCTCAGCGTAATCGGTGATCAGCTCATACTCGATCTCCACGTTGGGATAGATCTCCTGGAAGGCCTTGATATAGCCGTCCAGCTTCTCGGGGATGTCGGTGCGGTGATAGACAAAGTGGATCTTCGCGGTCAGATCGGTGTTTTCACCCAGGACGATCTCGTCCAGGGAGGGCAGCGCTTCCTCAGCGGACGCGAACGCAAAGCAGCTGATCGCAAGCAGCACGCAGAGCGCCAAAGCCAGGAACTTCTTCATGATATCTTCCTCCACTTATCATTTTTGAACAATGCTTCTCACGCGTTGTTCTTTAGATGAATTATAACATTATGAGTTTGTTTCGTCAACCCCTTTTGGATAAGCTAATTAATTAAGTTACTGATTTCTATAAGAATTAACATTCCAACCGTCCCGATACAAAGCAAAGCTGCGTCCGTCGCCGGACGCAGCCCAGGATATTGACAAAGTCAATATCCTGACAGGCCGTTGAAAAGCCCGCAGGACAAGGAGCCGGGACAAGGGAACGGTCCTCTTGTCCCGGTTTTCAGGGTTTTGAAGCGGGACAGAAAAGCCGTCCCCTTGTCCCACGCAGCCGCATCATATCGCGTCATCAATGCTCCCGGGGGCCCAGCCGCCTGCCCGTGTTCAGATCCATCACAGAGGCGCGCTCCACGAACCAGCCGCCCACGGAGGTGCGCAGCGGGCCCTCCATGCCCTCCCGCACCCGGGATTGCAGGCGGCGCACCGTCACCTGGGCCATGCGCTGCTGGTCCACGGCATAGGTGGTGATGGGATGGGCCAGCCTGCCGTAGACGAAATCGTCAAAGCCCACCAGCGACACATCCTCCGGCACCCGCAGGCCCCGCTTCTCAAGGGCGGTGGCCACGGCGCTGGCCAGCATGTCGTTGTTGCAGACCAGGGCGGTGGGCATGGGGTCCGGGAAGCTGAAATCGTCCAGATAGTGTCCGTATTCGTCCCGGTCCGGGATGATCCACTCGTCCTTCACCGGCAGGCCGAAGTACATCATGGCGCGCAAAAAGCCGCTGTAGCGCTCCATGATGCTGGTGGTGCTGTTGATACTGCCCACAAAGCCGATCCGGCGGTGGCCGTGTTCGATCAGATAGCGCGTCATCTGGTAGGTGCCGCTCTGCCCGTCGCTGACCACGGCGTCCACGTCCGGGCCGTCGCAGGTGAAGTCCAGCAGCACGGCGGGCAGCCCGGTCTCCAGCACCGCGGAGACATAGTCGGCAGAAAACTGCCCCAGCAGCACCAGGCCCGAGGCCTTTTGCAGGGTCACGGCGGCGGGCATGACCAGGGCGCTCTCATCCTGGTCTGAAACGATCTCCATCGCGCCCAGCATCCCGGCGTCCGCCAGCTCCCGCTGCAGCGCCTTGAACAGCGAAAAATAGAAGGACGGCGCGCTGAAAAAGCGGTCCGCGATCAGTATGCCGATGATCCGGCCGTTGTCGTCCGCCTGGGGCGCGCTGTAGTGATAGCCCATCTGCCGGGCGGTTTCGATGATCTTTTCCCGCACGGCGTCGCTGACGCCGTCCTTGCCGCCCAGCGCCTTGGAAATGGTCACGGTGCTGACGCCCAGCGCCGCGCCGATATCCCGCATGGTGACGTTCTTCATCCTAAACCCCTTCGCGTCTGTCTTATTGTCCGTTCAGGTACCTGCACGCCGCCAGCGCCGCGGTGGCCCCGTCGGCCACGGCGGTGGTCAGCTGGCGCACGCCCTTGCTCCTGCAATCCCCGGCCACGAACACGCCCGGGGTCCTTGTCAGGCAGCGCTCGTCGGAATCAAAATAGCCCCACTGGTTCAGATCGGCCAGCCCCGCGAAGGGGCCGTTTTCGGGAATCAACCCGATGGCCACGAACAGCCCGTCGCAGGCGACGGTCTGCGCCTCGCCGGTGGCGCGGCTGTGGATGCGAACGCCCCTGAGCGCGCCGTTTTCCGTCGCCAGGGTGTCGATCTGCGTATCGCAGATGACGCGCACATTGTCCCGGGACAGCAGCGCGTCCTGGAGCTTCCGCTCCCCGGTGAGGGCGGGCAGGTCCTGCAATATGATCACCTGCCGGCACTTGTCCGCCAGCAGGATGGCCTCCTGCAGCGCGGAATTGCCGCCCCCGGCCACGCACACCGTCTGACCGCTGTAGAAGTCGCCGTCGCACACGGCGCAGAAGGAGATGCCCTCCCCCACCAGCGCTTCCTCGCCCTCAAGCCCCAGCATACGGTGCCTGACGCCCGTGGCCAGCACCACCGCGCGCCCCTCGAAGGCGCTGCCCTCCTCGGTCCGCACGATCTTCACATCGCCCGTATCCTCCACCGAAACCACGTTCTCCAGCTCGATTTCGGCGCCCTGATTCAAAATCTGGTCCAGCATACTCTCCGCGAACTCGTTGCCGCTCATTTGCAGCGTGCCGGGATAGTTTTCCACCTTCGGGGAGTGGGTGATCTGGCCGCCGAAGCCCTGCTTTTCAAGCACCAGGGCGCTCTTTCCGTTGCGCAGCGCGTACAGCGCCGCCGTCATGCCGGCGGCCCCGCCGCCCACGATGATGATGTCGTACATGGCTGGTCAATCCTCGCTTAAACTTCTTCGGTTTTGTATGGGCCGCAGCCCTCATCTGGATGGCCGGCGCCGATGCCGCGCATAGACGCCGCCCTGGTCAAAGCTGGCCTGTCCCTGCACGAAGCATGGGGATGATCCCCGGGCGACAGCGTATGCCGGGCGGGATCATCCCCATACCGTTTCGGAATCAGGATTATTGCGCGTGCTTTATCGCCGGGCTGCCCATCAGCCAGCCCTTGATATCGGAAACGCCGCGGAACTTTTCAAAGTCCTCGCCGTGGCGGACGATGAGGGTGGGGGCCTGTTTGACGCCGAACTTCTCGGTCAGCTCCCGGGCGTCGGCGGCGTTCACCGCGGTGTATTGCACGCCCGCGCGGTCCAGCAGCGCCATGGCCGCCTTGCAGTTGGGGCAGGTCGGAGACTTGAACAGGATCGCCTCGGCGCTCTCAGCCGCCTGGGCCGGGGCTTCCTCGATGGGCGTCACGATCTGGATGACTGTGTCCGTCTCGCCCTTCATCAGGGGCTGGGCGGGCTCGCAGCAGCCGCGCTCCATGGTGGCCTCGATGGCGGCGTCAAAATTGGTGGGCGCGGTCCTGGGGCCCACGTGGGTCAGCGTGGAGCGGCCGATGTTGTAGACCTTGCGGTCCTTGAACTCCTGGGCCTTGCCGTCGTTCCAGTTCTGCACCGGGCGGTAGTAGCCGGTGATGCGGCTGTAGACCTCGGTCTTTTGGCCGCAGTGGGGGCAGGTATACTGCTCACCGGTCAGATAGCCGTGGTCCCGGCAGACGGAATAGGTGGGCGACATGGTGTAGTAGGGCAGCTTGTAGTTTTCGGCGATCTTGCGCACCAGCGTCGCGGCGGCCTTCCAGTCGGGCAGCTTTTCGCCCAGGAAGGCGTGGAACACCGTGCCGGAGGTGTACAGCGTCTGCAAATCGTCCTGGATATCCAGGGCGGAGAACACGTCCTCCGTATAGCCCACGGGCAGGTGGGAGGAATTGGTGTAGTAGGGCGTGCCGTTCATGTTGGCGGTGATGATATCCGGGAACTGCTCCTTGTCGTGCTTGGCGAAGCGATAGGTGGTGCTTTCCGCCGGGGTCGCCTCCAGGTTGAACAGGTCGCCGTACTTTTCCTGGTAGTCGCTCAGCCGCTCGCGCATGTGGTTCAGCACATTCCGGGTGAAGGCCTGCACCCGTGCGTCGGTCAGGTCCGCCCGCAGCCAATTGGCGTTCAGGCCCACCTCGTTCATGCCGATCAGGCCGATGGTGGAGAAGTGGTTGTTGAAGTTGCCCAGATAGCGCTTGGTGTAGGGATACAGGCCGCGCTCCATCAGCTGGGTGATGACCCTGCGCTTGGTGTTCAGGCTGCGGGCCGCAATGTCCATCAGGGCGTCCAGCCGGGCGTAGAAGTCGGCCTCGTCCTTGGCCAGATAGGCGATGCGGGGCATGTTGATGGTGACCACGCCGATGGAGCCGGTGCTTTCGCCGCTGCCGAAGAAGCCGCCGGACTTTTTGCGCAGCTCCCGCAGGTCCAGGCGCAGGCGGCAGCACATGCTGCGAACGTCGCTGGGCTCCATGTCGGAATTGATGTAGTTGGAGAAGTAGGGCGTGCCGTACTTGGCGGTCATTTCAAACAGCAGCTTGTTGTTCTCAGTCTCGCTCCAATCGAAATCCCGGGTGATGGAATAGGTGGGGATGGGATACTGGAAGCCGCGGCCGTTGGCGTCGCCCTCGATCATGACCTCGATGAACGCCTTGTTCACCATGTCCATTTCCTTCTGGCAGTCGCCGTAGGTGAAATCCATCTCCCTGCCGCCCACGATGGCCGGCAGGTTCTTCAGGTCGTTCGGCACGGTCCAGTCCAGCGTGACGTTGGAGAAGGGCGCCTGGGTGCCCCAGCGGGAGGGGGTGTTCACGCCGTAGATGAAGCTCTGCACGCACTGCTTGACTTCCTTCTGGTTCAAGTGGTCCACGCGCACGAAGGGGGCCAGGTAGGTGTCGAAGGAGGAGAACGCCTGGGCGCCGGCCCACTCGTTCTGCATGATGCCCAGGAAGTTGACCATCTGGTTGCAGAGGGTGGAGAGGTGGCTGGCCGGGGAGGAGGTGATCTTGCCGGGCACGCCGCCCAGGCCCTCCTGGATCAGCTGCTTGAGACTCCAGCCCGCGCAGTAGCCGGTGAGCATGGACAAATCGTGCAGGTGGATGGCGGCGCTGCGGTGGGCCTCGGCGATCTCATCGTCATAGACCTCGCTGAGCCAGTAGTTGGCGGTGATGGCGCCGCTGTTGGACAGGATCAGGCCGCCCACGGAATAGGACACCGTGGAGTTCTCCTTCACGCGCCAGTCGTTGATCTGCAAATAATTGTCCACCAGATCCTTGTAGTTGAGCAGAGCGGAGTTGACGTTGCGCACCTTTTCACGCTGCTTGCGGTACAGGATGTAGGCCTTGGCCACGTCGGCGTAGCCGGATTCGGACAGCACCTTTTCCACGCTGTCCTGGATATCTTCGACGGTGATCTTGCCGTCGCGGATCTTATCTTCAAAATCCGAGGTCACATGCAGCGAAATGAGTTCGATGACGCTGGGGTGATACTGCTTGCCGATGGCCTCAAAGGCCTTGGTGATGGCGTCGCTGATCTTTTTGATGTTGAAATCAACGATTCCCCCGTCTCGCTTTGCCACTGCGTACATAAAAAAATCCCCCCTGGTGGAAATAAAATGTCATGTGCCGGTCGGACCCTGTCCGAAACGGAGCATGACTACCGTACCACAAAATATGGGTATTGTCAAGGGCATAAAAGCCCATATGTTGTGTTTGAAAGTTTAAGAAACGTCATATATTGTGTTTTTCGACTTTGGTTTGGTTCGTGGGATGCCGCGCCCCTGCGGGCATTTGGCGCGCAGGGCGGCGAACACAGGATTACAGAAGTGTGACACGCGCCGGTTTTGACACAAATTTGTTATTTTTCATCGACGCCCCGCAGACGGCTGTCCGCCACATACCGCCGCGCGATTTCCAGGCAGCCGCCCAGCTTTTCGGCGGAGGGGGCATGGAAATTGCCGAAGGGCACGGAGTCCCTGTCGGTGAAGGCTTGCAGGAAATAATGCCGCGCCCCGGCGATCCAGGCGCCAATGGCTTCAAAATCGGCCGTCTCGTGCAGCTCGTCCACCACGGTGGTGCGGAACTCATAGTCAATTTCCCCGGCCATCAGCAGCCGCACGCTCTCTCGCACGGGCGAAAGGTCGATCTTCTCCAGTCCGCAGGTCATGGCGTACTTCTCCGGGCTGTTCTTCACATCCATGGCCACGTAGTCCGCAAGGCGCGCCTGGAGGATCGCGGCCAGCCGGTCCGGGTGGGCGCCGTTGGTGTCCAGCTTCACGGCAAAGCCCATGTCCTTCACGCGGCGCATCAGCTCCGGCAGGTCCTTTCGCAGGGTGGGCTCCCCGCCGGTGATCGCCACGCCGTCCAGCAGCCCCCGGCGCCTTTCCAGGAAGGCGAACAGCTCCGAATCTTCCATGATGGCCGGGGCACTGCCGTCCACCAGCTCAAAGTTGTGGCAGAAGGGGCAGCGATAGTCGCAGCCGCCCAGGAACACCGTGCAGGCCACCCGGCCGGGGAAGTCCAGCAGGGTCATCTTTTGCAGCCCGTGAATTTTCATGCCATGCGCCCTCCCCCGCCTGCGCCCGGGTCCAAGCCCGGCTGAATTACTTCAAAAAGCCGTTGATAATCTGCTCCTCGGCCTCCTGCTCGGTCAGCCCCAGGGTCATCAGCTTGGTCAGCTGCTCCCCGGCGATCTTGCCGATGGCGGCCTCGTGGACCAGGGCGGCGTCCACATCGTTGGCCTCCAGCCCCGGCACGGCCAGGATGCGGCCCTCGTCCATGATGATGGAATCACATTCGGTGTGGCC
>JAFUCP010000073.1 GCA_017459565.1 Clostridia bacterium
GCCACTGGCGCTGGGCGCAGACCTTGTGCTGTACAGCACCACAAAATACCTGGGCGGCCACAGCGACATCGTGGGCGGCGCTGCCGTCGGAAGAGAGGGACTTATTGAGAAGGTTCGCTCGAAGCTGACGCTCTACGGCGCGACGCTGGACGCCCATAGCGCGTGGCTGCTGGCCCGGAGTCTGCGCACGCTGGAGCTGCGGGTGACGCGACATTCCGATAACGCCCTCAAGGTGGCGAAATTCCTCGAAGGCCATCCGAAAGTCGAGAAGGTGTTCTATCCCGGCCTGGAATCCAGCCCCGACCACGAACGCGCCAGGGCACAGTTCCAAAATGGCCTCTACGGCGGCATGCTGAGCTTCAACCTGCGCGGCGGGGAGGCGGAGGCTAGTGTCCATCACCCGCGCCCAGGCGGGCAACACCTGGAACATCATCCCGGAGGCAGCGGAACTGGAAGGCACCGTGCGTGCGCTCACATCCTCGGTATGGGACGACATCCAGGCGAAGCTGGATCGCATCGTGAAGCACACCGCCGCTGCCCATGGCTGTGAAGCGGAATTCACGTACCATCGTGGCCCCGACCCGGTGATCAACGACGAAGCCGCCTGCCGCAGGGCCTCGGCGCTGGCGCAGGCCATGGGCTTTGAAATCAGACAACAGGCGGGCACCCTGGGCGCGGAGGATTTCAGCGATTATCTGGCCATCGCTCCGGGCGCGTTCATCCGCGTCGGCACCGGCGGTGGCATCGATGCCCACCACCCCAGGTTTACCGCAGACCCGAAGGCCCTCTTGCCCGCTGCCCGATTCTTCGCAGCGCTGGCGGAGGCGGAATTGCACCATCTGAAAGGAAAGTGTTGACCATGGACAGGATTCGTTCGGTACTGATCAAGGACACCACGCGAGAAGAGCGCATTCGCATCGTCAACCGCTCACTCGCTGTCTGCGGCACGGAGTGCGAATTTTGCAGCGGCTGCGATAATCGTGGCGGTGGTCGTGTCGAGACCTATTACCAGCCCTATATCGACGGAGAAAAGGAGCTGCGCCAGATCAACGATGAATTTCGTACAGGTTTGGTGCGAGGATAAGCAGATAAACGGAATGGGCGACCTCAATGTGTACGAGGTCGCCTGTGTCTATCTGCCGCCTGTGTAAACGGCCCTTTCGCCGCCGATCAGCATGGGCCGCGTTCTCGCGGCTGCGACAATCGCGTTGCCAATGGTGCGGTGTTCAAGTCGTATCGGGATGGCCACCCTCTTTAAGTGCATCCCAATCAGCGTAAGTCCGATATCCAATCCCGCGTCCGCCTGCGCGGACAACACGACCACCGGATCATGGAGCAGCTTCCACGCAGCAGTTGCAAGTGATCCGCCTGCCTTCACCTGAGGAACGACGCACACTACTTCATATTCCCGGTGCTCAGCGGCTTTACGCTCCATAACCAAGGCGCGGTTCAGATGCTCGCAGCACTGGAACGCCAGGTCTACGTTTTGCGCCTTTCCCACCTCAAGCGCCGCACGGGCGACGGCCTCCCCGTATTCATAGGTGGAGTTGTGTCCCAGCACGCCCCCGGCTATTTCACTTGAGCTTGCGCCAATCACAAGGAGCCGAGCAGGGTTTATTCCATCCCTGTCCAATTGGAGCAACTCATTTAGAGATTCCCTCGTTTGCTCGTATATAGTTTCCGCATTGATTTCCATCTTCTCTGACCTGCCTTCAAATAATATGATCCCTTCCATTACATATCCACGCATCAATGATGTCCAATAGACTTCGATTGAGCGCTATGCTCAGTAATGGTGAAAGCATCCACGATTCTCGTGGACACTTTCCTTCGATATATTATTCGTTTACAACCTTAAAATACAGTTCTCTAAGCCGCAGCGGGTAGCAGACGACCATGGCAAA
>JAFUCP010000074.1 GCA_017459565.1 Clostridia bacterium
CGAAGCACTGGTATTTCAAGATATTCTTCCCGGTATTGCTGGCGATACAGGTAGCGTTGCTGGCTGCTGGGCTGTATTGGCTCTATCGATGAGGGAGAAGTGCAAGAATGGATCAGCCGTATACCAAGGAAAACATAGAGACTGCGATGGCGCATGTGCGGACGCTGCTCGATCAAGTGAATGCGTTGGAGGCGATGTTTCCCGGCCGGCATTTCACGCTGGATGGCCATCTTGTAGGCAGCGTGGGAGAGGTTGCTGCGGCGTATCATTATGGGATCAAGCTTTTCCCGCCATCGACGGAACTCCACGATGGATTTGTCGGCTATAGAAACGTCCAAATCAAAATCACCCAGACGGAGAATGTCCTCATCGGGGAAGAGCCTGAATACCTGATCGTGCTGTATCTTGCCAGGACGGGAAATATCTACGAGGTCTACAACGGGCCAGGTGTCATTCCATGGGAAACAGCAGGTAAGCCTGACAAACGCGGGTATAAGCATCTGCGCGTCAACAAGCTGATGAGCCTGGATAAGGAGATAAAGCCAGAAGATCGCATTGCTGCCGTCAATCCCATCGAAAAGCTGACGCCTGCCCTGAAGAATCATCGGATGACAAAGCCCAATACTGACACATCTTCCGGGTATCGCCTGACCGACGACGAAAAGATTGATATAGCCGCCAAGCGCGTGCTGGAAAAGTACAGGCCAGCCTTTGAAGAACTGGCGAAATGACTGTGAGAGAAGGGATAGCCATGTCCACCATCCGACACAACAAACTCGTCCGCGACCGCATTCCGGAGATCATCGAGGCTAGCGGCAAGTGGTGCGTCTGCTCCACCCTCTCGGATGAAGAATACCTCGCCAAGCTGGACGAAAAGCTGAACGAGGAACTGGCGGAGTATCAGGAGAGCAAGTCCATGGAGGAACTGTCCGACCTGCTGGAGGTCATCCGGGCTGTCGCCGCAGCGCGAGGCAGCTCCATCGAGGAAGTTGAAGCCATCCGACGGGACAAAGCCGCGAAGCGCGGCGGGTTTGAGAAGAGGATACTGTTGACTGAGGTTATTACCGACGATTGAGAGGTTTTCCCATGTCCACCACATTGCGCGCGGCGTCCGGCTCGTCCGCCGAAAACCTGTTCATTTCCCTGTTCGAGGACGTGTTCGGGGCGGAGAAGACGGGGTATCTGTATTCGCAGTACCCCTTTTTTGACATCTATCAGGACAGTCGGTTCGCGGATTTCCTGCTGGAGAACGGCGGGCGGCGCGTGGCAATTGAGATCGACGACGATGCCAGCCACCTGCCTGGGCACGTGTCGCAGGTGAAGCATTACGACGACCTGACCAAGCAGAACAGCATGATCCACATGGGCTGGGCGGTGTATCGCTGGCCGGTGCGGATCATGCAGGAGCAACCGGAGCGCGTGAAGGACGAGCTGCGCATCTTCCTGGGCAGCCAGCCGCAGTTTCGCGCCATCGCGGACTACCTGCCGACCCAGCGGGGCCGTACGTTCCAGCTGAAAGAGCACCAGCAGGAGGCACTGGACGCGCTGGCGAAGATGCGCGAGGCGAAGGAGACCATCGCGCTGATCCACCACGCCACCGGCACCGGCAAGACCGTCACCGCCGTCAGCGACGCCAAGCGCATGGGCGGGCGGACGCTCTACATCGCCCACACCAAGGACCTGATCACCCAGGCCGCCGACACCTTCCGCGAGCTCTGGCCGGAGGTGTCGCTGGGGCTGTATGTGGAGAACCACAAGGAGACCGACGCCCAGGTGATCTGCGCCAGCGTGCAGAGCGTGGCGCTGAACCTGGACAGCTTTTTGCCGGACGCCTTCGACTATCTCATCATCGACGAAGCCCACCACGCCGCCGCTGAGACCTATCAGAAGGTGCTGGCGTACTTCACGCCGCGCTTCACCCTGGGCCTGACCGCCACGCCGGAGCGCGCCGACGACCAGGACATCCTTGAAATCTTCAAGAACACAGCGCACCGCCTGGACATTCAGACCGCCGTGGAGATCGGCGAGCTCGTGCCGGTGCGCTGCATTCGCATCCACACCAACATCGACCTGACAAAAGTGCGCTTCAACAGCGTGCAGTACAACATCCGCGACCTGGAGAGCAAAATCTTCGTGCCGGAGCGCAACCAGCTGATCGTGGACACCTGGCTGGAGTTCGTGCGCGACAAGCGGACGGTCATCTTTTGCGCGTCCATCACACACGCCGAGCAGATTGCGGCGCTGCTGAACGAGCGCGGCGTGCCGGCGCTGGCGGTGTCGGGCAGCATGAAGCTGGCTGAGCGCAACGAAGCCACCCAGCGCTTCGCCCAGAAGAAGCTGCTGGTGCTGTGCGCCTGCGACCTGCTGAACGAGGGCTGGGATTGTCCTGAAACTGAGGTGTTGTTCATGGCGCGGCCCACGATGTCGAAGGTGCTGTATACGCAGCAGCTGGGTCGCGGCATGCGCCTGGCGGACGGCAAGGACAGCCTGATGGTGTTTGACTTCGTGGACAATGCCAGCCAGTACAACATGCCCTATTCGCTGCACCGGCTGTTTCGGTTGAAGGACTATCATGCTGGCGGACTGGTGGCCGCGCCAATGGCGCAGAAAACGGCGGAGGAGAGCCTGTACGCAAAGGGCGAGCGCCCGGACGCGCTGGTGGATTATCCCGTGGACGCCACGGACTACGAGCTGGTCGACCTCTTCAACTGGCAGGAGGAGGCCACCGGGATGCTGTCGCAGATGGAGTTCGTGCGGCGCGTGGATGTGCAGAGCGAGACCGTCGAGCGATACGTCCGCGAGGGCATGATCCTGCCGGACTTGGTGGTGCCCATGAGCGAGCACCGCACCTTCAAGTATTTCAAAGAGGAGATGCTGGAGGCCGCCGCCGCGAAGTACGGCTGGACGCTGATCGACGACAGCAACCGCAAGGCCATGTTCATGGACATGGTGCGGCGCATGGACATGAGCTACTCCTACAAGCCTGTGCTGATGCTGGCCGTGCTGGCCTGCGCGGATGGCAAGGGCCGGATGAAGCTGTCCGACCTCGTCCACTTCTTCCGCAGCTTCTATGCCGACCGCCGCAGCTGGGGCTTGGTCGTCGAAAAGTCCAACAGCCTCTATTGCCGCGAGGACGTGACCGACAAGGAGATTGAACGGAATATCCTGGCAAATCCTTTCAAGCGCTTCGAGGACATGCAGATGATGCGCCACACAAAGACGCTGGGCATCGTCGAGGTGGACAACAGCGTGTGGAAGTGGCTGACCGAGGAGGAGAAGACGGAGATCAGGGGGATTTGCGAGGAGAAGCTGGAGGGGTACTATTGTAGGCTTGGTTGAGCTTATTTCATTGATAAATGATCCTGGGTTTGATATAATACATGTAAAAAGCAAGTTAAATAGAATAGTATGAGAGTATATGAAAAGGGAGACATTTTGAGAATGGCAGAGCAAGGACGTGTTTTTACAATAGGATACACGGCATTCGATCAAGAACAAATGATAAAGACATTAAAGAAATACAATATTC
>JAFUCP010000075.1 GCA_017459565.1 Clostridia bacterium
CTGCGGGTTCAAACCAGGCGACTCCCGCGGCGCGCGTCAACATCCGCTTATTGCTGCTGCCTTCCGGCCCTGACAAGATTCACAGCATGACGCCGCACGGGACCCAGTCATCATCACCCACAGACTGAAAGAGTATACCATATTCCATTCAAAAATGCAAGCCTTTTTGGCGCAGATTCGCGCAGCGGACTTTTTGGGATTGTATTGGGCGGCGCGCTGTGTTATAATTTTACCAATTTATATCCGCATTGGAGGGTTTTTCATGCAACGCGATCAAATCATTGTGCGCACCAGCGTCATCGGCATCCTGGCCAACGTGTTCCTCGCGGGCTTCAAGGCGGCGGTGGGGGCCATCTCCGGCTCCATCGCGGTGGTGCTGGACGCGGTGAACAACCTGTCGGACGCGCTCTCCTCGGTCATCACCATCATCGGCACAAAGCTGGCAGGCAAAAAGCCGGACAAAAAGCACCCCTACGGCTACGGGCGCATCGAATACATCACCGCGGTGTTGATTTCGGTGATCGTGCTGTACGCGGGCGTGACTTCGCTGGTGGAATCCGTCAAAAAGATCGTCCAGCCGGAGCTGCCGGACTATTCCCCCGTGGCGCTGGTCATCATCGGCGTGGCGGTGGTGGTGAAGGTGCTGCTGGGGCGGTATGTGAAGGGCGTGGGCGAGAAGGTAAACTCCGATTCGCTGATCGCCTCCGGCAAGGACGCCATGCTGGATTCCGTCATATCCGCCTCAACGCTGGCGGCCGCCGCCATCTATCTGATCTGGCACGTCAGCCTCGAAGCCTGGCTGGGCGCGGTCATATCGCTGGTGATCATCAAATCGGGCATCGAAATGCTGTCGGACAGCCTTTCCGACATCCTGGGCGAGCGCGCGGACAGCGACGTCGCCCGGGGCGTGAAGGCCACCATCAACAGCTTCGGGGAGGTCCACGGGGCCTATGACCTGATCCTGCACAGCTACGGCCCGGACCGGCTGGTGGGCTCCGTCCACATCGAGGTGCCGGACACCATGACCGCCGAGCGGCTGGACCAGCTGGAGCGGGATATCACCCAGAAGGTGATGGCGGAGCATGGCGTCATCCTCACCGGCATCAGCGTGTACTCCATGAACACGAAAAACGACGCCGCCGCGAAGCTCCAGCAGGACATTCGCCGCACGGTCATGGCCCACGACCACGTGCTGCAAATGCACGGCTTCTATCTGGACGAGGCCGCAAGGGAGATCCGCTTTGATGTGATCATCGACTTCGCCGCCCCCGACCGCGTGGGCGCATACCGCGCCATCGTATCGGAAATCGAGGCAAAGTACCCCGATTACCGCGTGGCCGTCTCGCTGGACGTGGACGCCAGCGATTGACCGCGGCCCGATCCCCCGCAAACACGCAGGCCGCAATAGCCCGCGGGGCAGGAAAGGACAGCCCGCAAACGAGGCGTTTGCACAGACGCAAGCCGCCCTATTCGCAGTCTGTCCTGGCGCAGAAATCCCATACAGAGCTTTCCACGCTTGCCCCCCTTTAAGCGCATGGGGGCGGAATCACCGTGGTAATTCCGCCCCCATGCGCTTATTCGTCCGTCAGAACACCCGCCGGCCCCAGCTGAACACGCGGCTGTAGTAGCCCGTGGTCAGGTTGCTGACCACCACGCGGTGGCCGCCGGAGGAGGCGTGGATGAAGTAGCCGTTGCCGATGTAGACGCCGGCGTGGTCGGACAGGTCGCTGTCGGAGATGGTGTTGAAGAACACCAGGTCGCCGCGGACGAGGTTCTCCGCGCCCTCGATCTTGGGATAGGTATCGTCATAGCCCTGGGCGTAGGCGGAGCGCTTCAGCGAAACGCCGATGGCCTTGTAGGCCCAGCTGGTCAGGCCGGAGCAGTCAAACTTGTCCTCCCCCGCCGCGCCGTACACATAGGGGCAGCCCAGCTTGCTCTGGGTCAGATAGATGGCGTATTCCAGCTTTTCCGCGTTGGACATGGTTTCGGAATAGGTGCTGGTGGTGGAGGCCAGCCCGCTGGGGACGCTGTCCATATAGGTGCTGGAGCTGCCGCTGGAGCTGCTGTTGCCGGAGCTGGCGGCATCCGCGGCCCGGGTGCCGGCGGGCAGGCTCTTGGCGGCGGTGGAATACAGCGCCTTGAGGGTCCCGGTATCCGCCGTGCCGGTGGCCTCCAGAGCGCTGGCGGTCTGGAACAGCTTGACGGCATTGACCGTGGTGGTTCCGTATTCGCCGTCCAGGCTGCCGGTTTTGGTCAGATAGCCCAGCGCGTACAGGCGCGCCTGCAGGCGGCTGACGTTGTCGCTCCTGTCGCCGCTGGACAGGCTCCTGAACAACATGTCGCTGGTGGGCGCGTAGCCGCTGTAGACGATGCGCAGCATGGTCTGGTCGGCCACGCCGGTTTCCTCCAGGCCGCAGGCGCTCTGGAATCGCTTGATGGCGGCGATGGCGGCGGCATTGTAGCTGTTGGAGGGCACGGCGTCGTAATAGCCGCCGCTGAGCAGCGCCTTGAGCAGCGTTTGCAGATCCGCCCCGTCCCCTTCGATGGCGGCGTACTCGGCCTTGCTGAGCAGCTTCACGGGCACAAAGCCGTAGCTGCCGTTCTGGACGATGCAGGCCCAGGTGTCGTTATAGGCGGTCACCTGCACCTCGGCGCCCAGCTTCAGCGCCACGTTTTCGGAGTTGGTGTTGGTGGAGGCATAGACCCTTGCGTCGGCGCTGACCACCGTGGCGGTGAAGCCCGCCTGGTTGAAGCCAGCGGGGGTCTCGCTTTCGCCGATGCTCAGCCCGTCGGCGGCGCAGAAGCCGTAATTGCCGTTCAATTCTATGTAGGCCCAGCCGTCGCTGGTCTTGATGACGTTCACGGTCTGGCCCTTTTTCAGCGTGCCCAGCTTCGTGCCCTTGCTGCTGGCGGTCTGGTACACGGCCAGCTTGCCCGACTTGACGGTGCCGACCTTGGCATTGGTCAGATCGGGCGAATAGGTGGGCGCTGTGGTGGGATTGGCGTCGGCCTTGCTCAGCCCCGCCACCGCGCAATAGCCGTAGTGGCCGTCCAGCTCGATGTAGGCCCATTCGCTGTTCCAGTTCACCACGTTCACGGTCTGGCCCTTTTTCAGCGTGCCCAGCTTTGCCGCGTCGGCGGCGGCCTCCTTGTAGACGGGCAGCTTTTCGACGCTGACGGTGCCCTTCTGGGTCGCCGCGGGCGTTGCGGTCGCCGTCGCCTCCGCGGCGGCGCCCTCCCTGAGCCCGGACAGCTTGCAGAAGCCCCGCTTGCCGCCCACCTCGATGTAGGCCCAGCCGCCGCTGGTGGCGTTGACCGTCACCTGGACGCCCTTTTTGAGGGTCGCCAGCTTCTTTGACTTCGTGCTGGCGGATTTGTACAGCTTGACCTTGCCAGTGGTGACGGCGGTGTAGGTCTTTACGGTGACGCCGCCGCTCTGCGCGGCCTGGGTGGCCTCTGGCGCGGCCACGGCGGTCGGCGGGTTCCAGTTTTCATCGGTCATCTGCAAAAAGCCCGTGCGGACGTAGCCCACGACGCCCTCGCGCTCCACCATGGCCCAGTCGCCGGATTGGGCGATCACGTAAAGCCGCGTGCCCTCCGGGGCGGTGGCGCTGGCGCTTTCGGTGTCGGGCGACTGGTACACGGGCGCGCCGGCGTTCAGCACCGCCTTTTTTGCGTCCACCCGGTCCAGATCGGATATCTTCATATAGCCCGTTGTGCCGTTATAGGAAACCTTTGCGATGGTGGTGGAATAACCCATGACTTCCACGACGGCGTTTTTGTTAAGCGTGTCCACCTGCTCGGACATGGAGGCCTGGCCGTATACCGCCGCGGTTTTAGAGGTGACCACCCCCAGCAGCGTGTCCGCCAGTGCGCTCGTCCCTCCCGCCAGCAGCAGCGCCGCCAGCGACATGCAGGCCAGTCTCTTCAGTATTTTGCTCAATCCGTTCATCGCAATTCTCCTCAGGCTTTGGGGCCGCGCCGCGCTTTACAGCGCGCCCGGTTGTTTGTTCGTCGGTAAAGGGCATAGCTATTGCCCGATGCCTAATGAAATTCGACGCGTTCCGCCCATATCCTGCTAAAATGAAATTCAAAAAAAATAGGACCGAATTATGCCTGTAATATGTTTGCAACAATTTCGAAAAAACCGACGTGTCCCATTTGACACGGGGCAAAGGGTGTGCTATAGTTGTAGAAACAACAAAAATCACCCGACGGGAGGTGCTTTTGTGGGAATTTTCAACGGCCCCGAGGAGCAGGAGCGCAAGGCAAAGCTGAAAAAGCTGGAGGACAAGCGGGTGGCCTTCGCCCTCAAGCTGGCCGCGGAGGGCTTCGCGCCGGAGCGGATGCTGTTCGCGCAGACGGAAAACGGGGGCTTTGTATCGCTCAGCCGCTTCGGGGGACAGCATTGCCTGATCATCTCCCCCGGCTTCGGCACGGACGAGGACTTCATACTGGAGCGCTATGACGCGCTGAGCTGGCGCATGGAAGAGGTGCATATCAAGTCCGAGGGCATGGGCGGCATATTCGGCTTCGGCAAGAAGGCGGAGATCGGCGTGGAATACATCATCACCCGCGAGGACGGCAGCGAGGTGAAAATGCCCTTCATCGGCGGGCGGAACGGCTGGCTGGAGTGCAAGCTGTCGAAAAACCCGCTGCTCAGGACCCAGCGCCGCCGGGGCGACGCCAACGTAGTGTGGGACATGATCCCCCTGGACAGCGCCGGAATCAGCGGGGCGCTGAAAAAGGCGGCGGAATACTTCCCGGAGGTCTGACGGTCAAGGCCGTCCCGATGCCGGACGCAGAAGGCCGCGCTTTGCGGGCGATGCCGGCGCGGCAGGCAGAAAGGGGCTGTCATAAAGGCAGCTCCGTTTTCATTGGCTTCGGCAGAGATGAGGATGAGGTCGTCTCGAACGATGCTTGCGGTTATCGACCTCATCCACCCTTCGGCCTTCAGGGCCTTTCCCCGCGCAGAAGGCGGCAATTTATCTGAACGGCTCCTTTGCCTTGCGGTGCAGCCGTATCTCATCGATCACCGCGCCGCCGCGGTGGCTGACCAGGTAGGCGGCCAGCTCCGCCACCTCCTCCGGCTGGATCATGCCCTCGCCGGTCAAATCGGGGCGGGCCACGGCGATCATATCGGTGTACACCCCGCCCGGGGAAATCATGTGTACGCGGATGCCCTCGCCGCTGACCTCCCTCGCCAGCGACTTCGTAAAGCCCAGCAGCGCGTGCTTGGAGGCGGCGTAGGCGGCTTGGTTCACATAACCCTCATGTGCCGTCACCGAGCCGATGTTGATGATCGTGGGGCAGTCCGACCTTCGCAAAAGTGGCAGCGTCCGCTGGCACAGCTGAAAGGGCGCCTTGACGTTCAGCGCCATGATGGCGTCAAAATCCGCCTCCCGGGTCTGTTCAAAGGGGCAGTTCAGCGCCATGCCCGCGTTGTTCACCAGCACGTCCAGCCCCTTGAAATGGCCCTCCAGGATGTGCATAATGTCGTCCAGATCCCGGGGCTTGGTGATGTCCGCGGGCAGCACCAGCATCTCCAGCGGCCGCCCGGTGAGCCCCGCCGTGCGCATCAGCTTGTCCGCGCCGCGGCCCACCAGCGCCAGCTTCATGCCGCACTCCGCAAGCCTGAGGGCGATGGCGCGCCCGATGCCGCTGCCTGCGCCGGTGATCAGCGCCCGCTTTCCCGTCAAATCGATGGTATTCAGCATGTCATTCCTCCCGCCGCGGCACGCACCCCGGCCTGTTCAGGTGTGGAAGCCGCTCGATCTTCAATGTATCCAGAAAAGCGACCGCCCCGTCGTAGATATCCAGCCGGTCCAGCTGCTCCGGGCTGTGGGCATCAAAGCCGATGATTGCCCGGCAGCCCTGCTCCGCGGCGATCTCCCAGAAGCGGGCGCAGGGATAGCCCAGCATCCCCGCCTCGCAGCCGCGGGCGTGGTACTGTATGCCCAGCAGGTTGTATTCCAGCGGAATATCCAGCGCCCTGGCCGCGGCGCATATGTCCCGGCTCGCGGCGGCGCACTCCGCGTCAAATACCCCGTAGGTGTGGCAGAAGAGATCGGGATGGGCCACATAGTCGAAAAGCCCCGTCTCCATGCCCGCAATCGTGCGCTTTGCGTACCGCAGCACATGCTCCGGCCGGGTACACCTGCCGAAGTAAAAGCCCCCGGCATCGTCAAAGGCGCTGTGATCCCCCTCGTCGGTCATGTCGTAATGGTTGCCCAGGATCAGATAATCCAGGCGTTCGGCCTTTATATCCGCCAGCCAGCCCATGTAGGCCGGGAACGCCTCGCACTCCAGTCCCACGGGGATCAGCAGCTTTTCCGCGTACCGCTGCCGCAGCGCCGCCACGGTGTCCAGGTAGCCCTGAAGCTCGTTAAGCCTCATGCGCATCCCGCTGACAAAGTCGTCCTCATAGGGCCAGGGCGTGTGGTCCGCAAAGCCCAGCACCTCAAAGCCCAGGTCGATGGCCCGGCGCACATACGCCGCCTCCGTGCCCTGCGCGTGCAGGCACCGCCAGGTGTGGGTATGATAGTTCACCAGCCGACGCTCCTTCGCGCCCTTCATCCGTCCTCGCCTCCGTGCATCCGCCGTATCACCAGGCATTATACGCCCCCTCGGCCCTCCTGTCGCCGCTGCTTGGGTTATTTTTGCGAAACATTCCCCCATCCCCGCCGCCGCGCCTTGACATTCCCGGCA
>JAFUCP010000076.1 GCA_017459565.1 Clostridia bacterium
CAGCGGTTTCGTAAACCGCAGGTCAAGGGTTCGAGTCCCTTCATTGGCTCCATGACAACGAGGTGTAGCGCAGTTTGGTAGCGCGTTTGGTTCGGGACCAAAAGGTCGCAGGTTCAAATCCTGTCACCTCGACCACAAAAGCCTTGAAAACATTGAGTTTTCAGGGCTTTTTCTTTTGCCCTTTGAGGGTGGAAAATTGGGGGAAGGCGGGGAAAATTGGGGGAAACTTTGGAAAATGGGTGAAAAACGCGCAGGCTGTTGTCTGCGCGTTAATTGATAGGGACATGAATGTCCCTATCACTTTACCGGGGCTTCATCATCCTGGGCGGGGGCATCGTCGGCAGCGGGCTGGCCCTTGCGGGTGAGCTGAAGCTCTGGCCGGGACGGCATGGCGATGTCACCGAAGAGCCGGTCGAGGGTGCGGGCGGCTTCGCGGTCGCGGCGCTCCAGCGCGTGGGCATAGACCCGCAGCGTGGTGGTGGGATCCCCGTGGCCCATGCGGCCCGCGACGGCCACCACGTCCATATTATTGCCCAGCAGGATGGAGGCGTGGGTGTGCCTGAGATCGTGAAAGCGCACGCCCTGGAAGCCGTGGGCGTCGGCAAATTTCCGAAACCACTTCGATGGCGTGTCGTGGTGGAGCTGCCGCCCATCCCAGCCGTGGACGATCCAGCCCTCGCCCTTCCACAAGTGCGGCACCAGCTGCTGGCACTCTTCCTGGTATTTCTTTGTCTCCTCCAGCACGACCATCATCCCCATGGGCAGCGATATGAGGCGCTCGCTGGATTCGGTTTTCGGCTCCGCGACGTAATTCCCCGCGCGGGGTGAATACTTCAGCGCCCGACTAATGTCAATCGTCCATTTATCGAAGTCCACGTCGGACAGCTTCAGCTCCCCCACTTCCCCCAGGCGCAGGCCGCACAACAGGGCCAGCAGCACGGCTGAACGATAGCACATGTTCGGCTCATCGGCCAGGCAGCGGAGCAGCTCCACGGCACGCTCCTCCGACAGCACTTTGACCTTTGGCTTTCTGACCTTCGGGCGCGTGACCCGCTCCATGGGATTGCGATCCAGGTATTCCAGCCGGACGGCTGCCGACAACATGGACTCCATGCAGGTGTAATAATGCAGCACGGTTTTGTTACTGAGGGGCTTTGCCTGCTGCTTTTCCGTGGTGAGCTTTTGCGACGGGGCGCGGGGCCGGGCCAGCTCCTCTTCCTCCAGGCGGGTGGACAGGCGCGGCGCGTCCCGGACGGCGTTGAGCCATTCGGTGAGCTTCATGGGGGTGAGCAGCACCAGGGGCACGTCCCCCAGCAGCGGGAGGATACGGCTGTCCAGCAGGAAGCGGTAATTGCCATAGGTGACCGGCGAACAATTCGGCTTGACGTGCTGCTCCATCCATATGTCCGACCAGGTGCGCACGGTGTGCCCCAGGTCGCCGGGCTGCTCCCGGTTTGCCCCCACTTCCTCCATAAGTATGTTCAGGGCCTCCTGGGCTTTCTCGCGCTGCTTTTCCTGGGACAAGCCGGGATCCATGCGGATGGTCTTTCTCACCCATTGCCAACCCTTGAACAAATCAAACACCTGGACGCCCACACGCCAGCTGTTTTTACCCCTCTTTTCTATTGTGCCCATTTAGAATACTTCCTTCCAAATATAAATATATGGGGTATATATTCATTTTTCCTGTGACAACTGTGACCGACGCCCAAAAATACCGAAAACGCCCGCATTACCAGGCGTTTTCATGGTCACAGCGCAACTGAGACCGGGGCCGTTCAACTGTGACCGGCCCCGCGTTTTTCTGTGACCGGTCACCCCCTGCCCGCGTATGGGTAGCAGGTGCGGCATGGTTTACAGCCTTTTCCCAGCGCTTCAGGCTTCGGCATTTTTACAACGCCTTTACCCTTGATGTGCGGGCAGCGCCGCTTCCTGTGGTATGTGTCACCATTCGGCACAACCCACACCGAAGCGTTTTTAGAATTGAGGACGTCGAATTGGCGCAGGCCCAGCACAATGAGCACGATACCTATAACGCCTGCACCAGCATTATTGGCTCCACCGGCATTTGCGCTGGCCAGCATAACGGCGATGGCAACCACAAAGAAAACCACGCCCAGCAGTTTCCTTTTCATCTTGAAGCGCCTCCTTTGTTTTCGAGCAGTCGTGCGGGCATCTTGGTGACGTCCAGGGCGGCGATGGTGGCGGCGTTGGCGGCGTCGGCCAGCTTCGCGGCATCCCCCTGGGTGGCAGCGGAGAGGCAGGCCGTCAGCTGCCGCATGAAATCCCGCCAGGCCGTGAGGGGCTGCTCTCCGCAGGGCTTGCCCTGGCACATATACATGATGGCGGCGTCCACCAACGAGCTGACGTCACTGGCCGTTGGCGCGGAGGCCCCGGCGAGATTGCCGAGGGTTATAAAGGACGATATTAGAGCGCTGGCGTTCATGCTGCGCTCGGAGGACAGGCCGGTGATGTAGTCCAGCGACACATGGTAATAGTTCGCCAGGGCGAGCGCGTGGTCTATGCTGGGCATTTTGCCCTTTTCATAGCCGGACAACGTGCTGCGGGACATATGAAGTTCATCCGCGACGACGGATTGATTCAGATTTTTCTCTTTTCTTAGCTGTTCAAGTCTACTTCCCGTGTAGAACATTCCGAATTTCACCCCCTCATATTTTATTATTTTAGCATATCCTGTTTTATTTGTTACAATGCTGTGATATTGTCGAGAACAATCACATTTACGTATTGACAAAAAAAAAAAAAACCGTACAATGATAGACACTAAACACATTATATGTATTGCGCACGATACATTCAAGGGAAATAAACCATGGAAATGGGCGAAAAAACAGGGTTTATACCCTTATTGGAGGGAAGGGCATGAAAAAACACGACAACATCTACAGAAACGCGCGGATGCGGGCGGCCCAGGACGAGCCCCTGTATTCGAGCCGGGAACGGGCCGCCGAGGCGCTGTTCGTGAGCGTGGACGCATTGAGCGACTACGAAAACGGACGGACGTTGCCACCCTGCGGCGTGGTGCAGCGGATGGTGGAGGCCTACGGCGACCACGACCTGAAGCGGCAGCACATCCAGGAGAACTGCCCGCTGCTGCCGGATTACGGCGGCACCAGCGCCTGCTGCATCACCCAGGCGGCGCTGCGGTGGGCCATCGAGGCCACCGACATGCGGGAGATGGCGCTGCGCTTCGCGCGGCTGGCCAGCGACGGGAAGATCACCGGCGGCGAGCTGGAAGCCGTGGGGCTGGTGAAGGAAAAGGCGGTGGCGCTCCGGCGGGTCATGGACGACAGCATCGCGGCAATCGAGGACGCAGTGAAGGAGGTAACGAAATGACCATGCAGGAAATGATGAATGGGCTCAAGTGGGGCGGACATTGCCCCAACCCCAAGGGCGTGACCGTAGGCCTGGCCGCCCCGGTAATCGACACGAAGGACGGAAAGAAGCGTATCCTAATTAAAGCATGGTCGGCTGATATGTCCAAGGACGAGATCATAGCAGCCCTTAGCGGTTACGGAAAAATCGACATCATGAAGGAGGTGACAAAATGAACTTGCAGACCGTGCGGGTGGTGTGCGAGGAGCTGGGCATATCCGAGACGCGGGTGCGCCGGGCCATCGCCGACGGCCAGCTGGAAGTGCTGATGCTGGGGAGCCGCACGCTGGTTGACCTGGACACGGCGCGGGAGATCCTGCCGCCCATCGTGAAACGTTCGACCATACAGGACGTTATGCGGGAGACGGGGCTTTGCGAGTCGGCGATCCGGCGCGGCGTCCGCGAGGGATGGCTGCCCTTCGACAAGGTAGGTAAACAATACGTTTTTGACCTGGACGCGGTGGTCGAGGCCATCAAGAAGCAGATGAAAAAACAGCGGTAAAGGGTGGGCGACGCTATGGACATAAGGGAATTTAACCAGCGATTCGACCACGTGTCCGGGCCGAATAAAGCCGGGGAATACACGATGCGCTGCCCTTGTCACGACGACAAGACCGCCAGCCTGACTGCCCGCGTGAAGCCCGGAACGGACGGACGCCTGCGCATTTTCCTCTGCTGCCATGCGGGCTGCTCCAACGACTCCATTCTGGCACAGGTCGGATTAAAGCCCGTCGACCTTATCATCGACCCCGACCCACCAAAGGCGGGCGGCAAATGGAAGAAGGGCGCGGAAAAGAAGAAGCCAGCCCCGAAGCCGCAGACCAAACCGGCAGCGGAGAAGCCTGCGGAGAAGCCGACGGAGGAAGCCAAGATCGACTGGGCACACCCGGACGCGGTGTACAGCTATACCGGCGCGGACGGGAAGGAGCTCTTCCAGGTGGTGCGCTACCCCGTGTATAAGGACGGCAAGCGGAGCAAGACCTTTCGGCAGCGGCATTACGACCCGGCAAACCCGAAGGCGAACAAGCAGGGCTACGTGATGAGCGTGTCCGACGAGCTGCGAGACAACACGCTCTACAAAATGCCGGAGCTGAAGGCCGCCATCCAGGAGGGCCGCCCGGTGTATGTGGTGGAAGGCGAGAAGGACGTCGAGACCCTAATGCGCCTGGGGCACGTGGCGACCTGCAATCCCGGCGGCGCGGGCAAATGGCGCGACAGCTACTCGCTGCTGCTGGCGGGCGCGGACGTCATCATCCTGCCGGACTGTGACGTGAAGGAGAACGACTTCACCGGCCAGAACCACGCGCTGGACGTGGCGCTCAAAACCAAGCCCCTCGCCAAGCGGGTGCGGCTGGTGGACATCAAGGAAGCCTGCCCGGAGATCCCCGCCAAGGGCGACATCAGCGACATGGTGGAGATCATGGGCGACCAGGCAGCCATGGAGGCGCTGGCCCGGCAGGTGGCCGCCACGCGGGACTTCGATCCCGGCTCGGTGCCTTTCTGGCTGACCCCCATGGAACAGGCCAACGCCCTCTACAGCCGGGTGACCGGCTACGGAGTGGTGAACGGGTGCATTTCCCAAATCAACCAGGACACCACCAAGGCGCTGACCGACTTTGTGGTCATCCCCCGCATGGAGCTGACCCGCGACGACGGCGTGAACACTTCCATGTGGTTTGTGTTGGACGGCTGGGACTGCAACGGGCGCAAGCTGCCCAGGGCGGTCATCAGCGCCAAGGAACTGGACGCCATGAACTGGGTGACCGGCAAGTGGGGATTCAGCGCGAGCCTGGCCCCCGGCACGGCCACAAAGGATAAGGTGGCCTGGGCGGTCAAAAAGGTGGGCCAGATGACGGCCAAGCGCGTGACCGAATACAACCACACGGGCTGGCGGCGCATCGGCGGGAAATGGTGCTACCTTTACCACGGCGGGGCCGTAGGGCTGGAAGGCGTGACCGTGGACATGGGCGACGCGCTGAAGGGCTACCGGCTGGACGGCAGCGGCGCGGAGGGCTTCGACAAGATCACCTTCCTGGACGCGGTGGAGAAAAGCATGAACCTCCAATACGTCATGAAAGAGGAGATCGGGGTGGCCCTGCTGGGCACCACCTACCTGGCCCCGCTGCGGGAATTTATGACGCAAAGGGACGTCGTGCCCGCCTTCGGCCTCTTCCTCTACGGACAGACGCAGACCCGCAAGACCACAGCAGCGTCCCTTGCCATGAGCCACTTCGGAAACTTCCACGCGAAAAACCCGCCCGCCAGCTTCAACGACACCAGCCGGAACATCCAGAAAAAGGCGTTTCTGGTCAAGGATATGCCGCTGCTGGTGGATGATTACCACCCGGTGAGCAGCATCCAGGAAAAGAAGCAGATGGCGGCAACCGCCCAGGCGCTGTCCCGCGCCTTCGGCGATGGCGTGGCCCGTGGACGACTGAACGCGGACAGCACCATCAAATCAACCGACCCGCCGCGCAGCGTGGCCATTATCACCGGCGAGGACTTGCCCGCCGTTGGCCAGAGCGGCCTGGCGCGTTATTTCATCGTCGATGTGGAGAGGGGGGATATAGAAGTGGGCAAGGATTTGACCGACTTGCAGGAAGCGGCGCGAAAGGGCTACCTTCAAAAAGCCATGCTGGGCTATATCAAATGGCTCCAGGCACAGACCGACACCCTGCCGGACAGGCTGCACGGGATGTTTCTCCATTTCCGGCAAATGTGCATCGAGGCCAATGGCATGGAGGGCCGCGCCCCGGAGACCGTGGCCTGCATCATGATCGGCTACGCAATGATGCTGGACTATTTTCGGAATATCGGCTTATACACCCACGAGGAAGTGAAAGCCATGCTGGAGCACGCCCACCACGTGCTGACCGCGACCAGCAAGCAGCAGGCCCGGAGCATGGACGACGAAAAGCCCACCCGCATCTTCCTGGACAGCATGGTCGAGCTGCTGGCCAGCGGCAGCATCATGATGAAAGACCTGACCGGCGCGGAGGAGGCCAAGGGCAAAAAGCCCGGCGTGGATATGGTCGGCTATTACGACAACGACTATTATTATCTGCTGCCCAAGGTGGCCTTCGGCTGCGTTTCAAAGCTATGCCGGGAGCAGGGCACCGAGTTTCCCGTGAGCCTCAAGGCCCTTTACAAGCACCTGCGGACAGACGGCATATTGAAGCTGCCGCCGGACGTGGGCGACGACACGCCGACGCGAGTCAAAAAGGTGGACGGGAAATCCCAGCGCCTGCTCTGGATCCCGCGCGGCATTATGGACGGGCCAAAGGCCGAAACCGAGCAGATGAAAATGGACATGGACGGCTTCAAGGAAGTCAACGACCCGGACAACCCATTCTGACGAAAAGCGCCAACGTTGGCGCTTTTGAGGGGGCGAGGCATTGAGAATACATGGACTGAAAAGGGAACCGGACGCCCCGGAACGGTGGCGGGACGTGCCCGGTTATGAGGGGCTGTACCAGGTCAGCAGCAACGGGCGAGTGCGGCGATGGTATGCCCGGAGCCGGAAATGGCACACGGTCAAGATCGTGACTGGCAGGGGGTACGGGCAAAAGAACTGCGTTGTCAATCTTTACAAAGACGGGCAGCGAACCCAAAGCACGGTGCTGCGACTGGTGGCCCTGGCCTTCTGCCCGGAACGGATGCAGGGCGATGCTGTGGCGGTTCACCGGAACGGCCTTCACAGCGACAACAGCCTGCGCAACCTGGTCATCATGACCAAGCGCGAGAGCGGCGCAATAAGGCCCATCTGCCGACGGCGGGCCGTGGTCAAGGTCGACCGGGACGGCCAGCCGATAGACATCTACCCCACCATCGCGGCGGCGTGCCGGGCCTCCGGGCTGGCGAAAAAGACGATATACCGCCACTGCAACCGGGAGCCGACCCTCCCGCTGCCATGGGGCATCAGTTACCGCTGGGCGGACGACACATAAGGGGGCGAGACGGTGAAACAGCACAAGGACGGGCTGACGTCCAACTGCCCACACTTCAAGGCGAGGACGGGCTACCAGGGCGGCTACTGGATCGACTGCGCCATGGGCCGCAAGGGATTCAAAAGCGCCTGGGAAGTCAACCAGTATTACAAGGCCATCTGCTGCCGGAACGGCTGCGGGTGTGAACTCATCGACATCAATAAAGGGAGGCGACCCAAGTCATGAACGAAATGACCACGTTGGCGAACATCGAGCGGCGCATCAGCTTCCACATTCAGGGAGCCTATGCAAACATCCTGGAGGTGGGGCGCTGCCTCATCGAAGCGAAGGACAGCGGCCTCGTCCCCCACGGCCAGTGGGAGGAATGGGTGCAGCGCATGACGGGCATGAGCGAGCGCAACGCCCAGCGCCTCATGAAAGCGGCGCGGGAAGTGAGCCCGGACAGCGCCATGGCCAAGCTGCCTATCAGCAAGATCACGGCGATTCTGGCCCTGCCGGAGCCGCAGCGGGAAGCGGTGGCCGAGCGGGCCGTGGAGGAAAACCAGAGCCTGCGGGAATTGAACGAGACCATCGAAGCGATGAAGGCCAGCCTGGACGAAGAAAGGAACACGGAGAGCCGCGTCACGCGGGAACGGGACACTGCCCTGGAGATCAACAAGCGCATTTACCGGGAGCGGGTGGACGTCACCCGGGAGCGCGACGACCTGAAGCGCGATTTGGAAAAGGCGCGGGAGGCAGAAAAGCAGGCCAAGGAACGGTCGGCGCGATATGCCGACAAGGTGCTTGCGGCGCAACGCGAAACAGAAAAGGCCCGGCAGGCCCTCCAGGACGCCCTGGACAACCCGCCGAAGGCAAAGGGCATCAGCGCGGAGGCCCAGGCAGAAATTGACCGCCTGACCGCCCAGCTGCGGGACGCGGAGCAGATGGCCGAATACCAGGCCCAGGAACGTGAAAAGGCCCAGGCCGAGCTGCTGGACATGCGGACGCAGGCGGCGCGGGGCGAGCTGCCGGGGCGGGAGGATTTGACCGCCGACGCGGTGGGGCTGGCCGCCCGGACGTTCATTGGTGCGGTGGGGTACGTCCCCCACTCCGACCGGCTGCTGACCATGAGCGACGGCGAACGGGAAGAAATCGCCACCTATGCGGCCATGCTTCGGGAATGGTCGGAGAACGTGCTGCACTCGGTGAACATGGCCCGGCAGGCCGTGGTTATTGAGGGGGTGTGAACGTGGGCGAGCTGGTGAGGATGGAGACCGGGAACGCGCTGGCGATCCCGGAGGCGGTGGCGGCTGAAATGCAGCAGATGCGGGAGGCCCTCCAGACCATGGCGGGCCTGCTGCGGACGACCAACGAGACCATGGCTCAGCTCCAGCGGCAGGTGCGGCTGCTGGAAAAGGTGACGCCCGCCCAGGCAGGGGCCATCAATAAGGCCATACGGGAACGGGCAGCGGCTCTGTGCCGGGTGTACGCGGCGCGGGATTACGAAAAGGCGGTGGCCGCCGCCATCCGCAAGGCCATCAAGCTGCGCTTCGGGGCGAACGCGGCGAAGGAGCTGCCCCGGTGCGAGTATGAGGTGGCCATGGCCCAGGTCAATGGGTGGGACGATTACAAGACCATGAAGGAAATCAAAGGGAGGAAAAACAATGGAACGCGATAATGTTATTCGGGAACTTCAGGCGTTGATATGCCTTTACAGACTGGGCGGCGAAGTTGTTAGCGATAAAGCGCGGGGCGAAGCAATAGAAGCCCTGGAAGTTGCGGTTTCCATTCTGGAAGGACTGGGCAACAATGAATAGCACGCACACCTGCGACACCTGCCGCCATAACCTGGGCGGCGGGTGCTGCCGGGTCAACCTGGAGGCTGAGTGCGGCAAGGGCGAACATGAAGCATGGGAACCGAAGGAAGGAAGTAAAGACCATGAAGCACACACACCAGCAGATTATGCAGGCGAAGGCGCGGCAGCGCCAGGGCGCGATTGAGGGCAAGGCATCGGACGCCGACCGGCTGCCGCTGACCGGCAAGGAGCTCAAGTGCGTGGAGTACCTGGTGGGCATGGAGAGCCGGATCAACGAAAGCGGCGACGCGCTGCGGGAGCGGTGCAAGCGGATCCCGAACGGGTGGCGGGATTACCGGCTGATTGCCTCCACGCTGGACAGGCTGCTGACCAACCTTTACACCACCGTGCCCTATAAGGGGCGGCTGTACCTTAAAAAGCTGATCGACAACGGCGAGATCCTGATTCGGGAAAGGCCCCTGGAGCGGACGCCCGAATGGAGGATGATTAAGGACGAGGATTTGGCAACACTGGTCAACACGGCCATGGCCAGCGAGTGCGCCATCTGCCTGCGGGAGGGCAAGGAAGCCAAGAAGTGCAAGCTGCGCCGGGCGCTGGAGGACTTCGCCCCGCCATCGAACGGGCACCCGGCGGGCGGCTGCGGGTACATGAATGTGGTGCTGGGCGCGGAGCTGGGGAATTACATGAAAGCCGATTGCGGCGATTAAGGAGGGCGGCGATATGGCGCACGTGAAAGTTTGGTATGTCAAGCCTGTCTTAGACCATGGTGAAGAAGTACCGCCTATATGGCATGTGGAACTGTGTTATTTAGAGGCCGAAAGCAAGAAGGTGGAGTGGGATGGGGCCACGTTGATTTGCGGTAGACATCGCCTCAAAGACGCAAATCCTGAAGGTGCCTATATGCTATTCTATGACGATGACGAGGACGTCGTGGCGGCTTTGAATCGCGGAGTAGTATGGATTAAGCGTTTAGAAATAGACGGACAGCTTATTAAGGACTTGATGATTGAGGAATCTCTTGTACGAAGCTGGGGAGGCGAAAATAGCATGGATGAATTGATTGCAGCGACTGAGGAGGGATAAGGGTGGCAGACACAAATAACGAACACGCGCTCCCCAGTGCGTGCGTGAAATGCAGGGCGTTTTCGTCTCCATACCATTTAACGAACGACGCCACCAGCAGGTCGGTGAAGATGGGAAAATGTATGGAAATGAATTTGCTATTCAAGTATGAACTCGCAGAGCAGGGTATATTGGATATTTGCCCTAAGAAGGAGGAAGATTGCGACGAGTGCGTGGACGAACCGAAGTTGAGTCATTTAGAAATCCTGTGCTGGGAGAATCATTGGGAAATCGTCCGCTTGATTGAATGTCTGGAACGGGCGAAGGATGGAGCGATATGGTGCGATCCAGACGCCGAGAGCACCATCAAGGACACAATCTATTTATTAAATGAATTTAGGGAGGCAATGGATACATGAACAAGGTCATTTTGATAGGCAACCTGGCCACCGACCCGGAGGCCTTCACGACGCAAAGCGGCATCAGCCGCTCCACCTTCCGGCTGGCCGTGCAGCGGAAATACGCCAACGCGGAGGGCAAGCGGGACGCGGACTTTTTGACCATTGTGGCCTGGCGGGGCACTGCGGACTTCTGCAACGGCTACCTGGTGAAGGGCCGCAAGATTGCGGTGGAGGGCTCCATCCAGGTGCGCAGCTACGAAGGGGACGACAAGAAGCGGCACTGGGTGACGGAGATCATTGCCGACAGCGTGGAGGCCCTGGGCAGGGCAAAGAACGGGGATCCCGGCCCGGAGGAGCCCGCGCCCTACCCCGACAATGACGACTTCACCGAGGTGGACGACGACGAATTACCGTTTAATTAACGGATAGACGGAGGCAGCAGCATGACACTGACAGCGATGGAGATCCTGGAGCGGTGCAGGCGGGCAGAGGATGACAAGCGCCGCCTTCAGGAAAGGATTGATATGTACTGGGACGCCGCCGGGCACATGACGGCGAGCCTGGACGGCATCGGGTCTCGGAGCACCGGCGAGGCCGACCACACGAGCGCACTGCTGGCGAAGATCGACGCCGTGGAGCGGGAAATCAAGCAGCGGGACGACGAGTACAACGCCGAAGTGCTCGCGGCGAGTCAGCTGCTGGAAAAGCTGCCGGATTTGGAGTGCAGCATCATGACCGGGTTTTATATCCGCAGAGAATCCCTTAAGGAAATCTGCGCGAACAAAAACAGGAGCTACGGTCACGTCAGCCGGTGCAAGTCCATGGCCACCCGTCGGCTGCGGGCAATCAGCGCTGAAGAGGTCACGCGGCTGCTTCCGGAATGGTATGTTGAGGGGGAGTATAAGCGCATAAAATCGAAGCATAAATAATTCTAATCGAAAATGTATATATGATGTTATACGATGTTATACGATGTCAACCCAATGAGTAGTTGATGTTTACCCCCCAAGTGTGCTATATATATAATCGACCCGAGGCGGGGGACGGGCCGCAAGGCCCAGCAAGTGCCAGACAAGCCTTTTTCAACGAATTACTTCCTTCCAAATACCATACATCCCCGCCCCGGTAACGCCCAGCGTGACGCCCACACGCAGGGCGTTTTTCATGCTCAAAAGCGCCAACGTTGGCGCTTTTCACATAAAGGAGTGATTGACCATGCCGGAGACCAGACAAACGCCGCTGCCTGACTGCGCCTTCTGCTGGCTGCGCGACACCTGCGCGGACGCTGAGCCGGGGAAATTCTGCACCTACTGGCAGAGCCGGGAGCCGGAAAAGCGGGAGCCGGATCCCAACGACCTTTGGAACCGGGGCGAGGAAGCGGTGTTTTGATGGAGCACAAGGAAAGCCTCCCATTTTACCACCGGGCGGCCTGGAAGCGGGTGCGGGCCATGGCCTTGCAGCGGGACAACGGGATGTGCCAGGACTGCATGGACAGATTCCGGGCGGGGTACGGCATAAGGCCCCACCGGGCGCAGATGGTGCACCACATCATCCCCGTGGAGGAGCGGCCCGACCTGGCGCTGGATTTAAGCAACCTGCGCAGCCTGTGCAATGAGTGCCATAATAGAGAGCACCCGGAGAAGGGGCGGCAGGCCCGGAAAGATGAACCGCCCGCGACCCGGCAGGGGATGCGGGTCATCAAAGTATAGGAGATGAACGGCAGATGAATGAAGTATTGCGGGATATGCACTTTGAGAGGATCACCAGCGAAAAGGCGCGGCAGGTATACGACTACCTGTGCGACGCCTGCGACCGGCGCATGGGCGGGATTACCGACGCCGACCAGATGATGGTGGCTGACTACGCCTACGCCGAGCAGGTGAAGGGCATCCTCATGGACGACATCGCCCAGCGGGGCATCGGCCAGGAACGCCACAACGGGCGGCAGAAATACTGGCAGGACAACAAAAGCCTGGCCCACCTGCGGAGCTACTGCGACCAACAGCGCAAGCTGCTGGCGGAGCTGCGGCTCACGCCGAACGGTCGCAGAGCGGAGAGCGTCGATATAGATGACGACTTCGACAGCTTCCCCGATTGACCGCTGCATGGGCTATGCCCAGCGAGCTGTCAACGGGGAGATTGTCACCTGTGAAAAAACCAGGATGGCCTGCCGCCGCTTCCTGGATGACCTTCAAAAAAGCAAGACTGACCCGACCTACCCGTGGATATTCGACGAGCACAAGGCCGCCCGCCCGGTGGACTTCATGGAGCAGTTTCTGACACCGACCAAGGGCGACTACAAAAAAATGGTGCTCATGGACTGGCAATGCTTCATCGAGTGCAACCTGTTCGGGTGGGTGGACAAAGAGACCGGCCTCCGGCGCTTCCAGGAGGCGCTGATCGTGGTGGGCAGCGGCAACGGCAAATCCACCATGATGGCAGGCAACGCCACCTTCATGGCCTGCAAGGACGGGGAGCAGGGGCCGGAAATCTACCTGCTGGCCAACTCAAAGGAGCAGGCGGGCATTGTGTTTGGCGAGTGCAAGGCCCAGATCGAGGCCAGCCGCTACCTGGCCCCGCGATTCAGAACCCTGCGGGACGGCGTTTACTATGACCGCGCCCACGCTTCCATCCGGCACCGAAGCAGCGATTCCAAACGCCTCGACGGATTAAACCCGCACGGGGCTATTTTTGACGAGATCCACGAATACCGGGACTTCAAGCTGCTGAACATCATCAAGAAAAAGACTGTCAAGCGCAAGCAGCCCCTGATTATGTACATCACGACCATGGGTAACGTGCTGGACGGCCCGCTGGTGTATTATTACGGGCAATTCACCGACGCGCTGCTGGGGCACCTTGACCCCACCGTGTCAGACCGAATGTTCGCTTTTATCGCGGAGATGGACGCCACCGACGACATTGAGGACTCCAGCCTGTGGGTGAAGGCGAACCCGTCCATCGGGTACACGCTGGATTTGTCCCGGCTGGAGGCCGAATGGAAGCGGGACAAGCTGATCCCCAGCGAACGGGCCAACTTCATCTGCAAGCAGCTCAACATCATGGTGAACGCCGACGACATGGCCTTCGTGCAGCCGGAGGTCATCCGGCGCAACCGCGACACCATCCCCATGGAAAGCCTGCTGGGGCGGCGGTGTTATGGGGGCTTCGACCTGTCCAACCGGGAGGACTTCACCGCAGCGGCGCTGGAGTTTCCGCTGGACGACGGGCGCTGCTTCGTGAAGCTGCACTCATGGCTCCCGCGCCGCAAGGCCGAGCTCGACCAGGAAAAAATCGACTATTACGGGCTGGCCATGAAGGGGTATCTCACTATCGTGGACGGCGAGTACATCCAGCAGGAGGACGTGTTCAACTGGTTTGTGGAACAGGCCAGGGACTACGAGCTGGTGACCATCGGCTTCGACCCCGCCAACGCGACCCGCCTCAAGCAGATGCTGGAAAACAAGGGCTTCGACCTTCAGGTGGTGCGCCAGGGGCCGGTGACGCTGAACGACCCCATGAAGGACATTAAGGAGCTGCTGCTGGCCGGGAAGGTGGTCTCCAACAACGACCCCATGCTGGCCTGGTATACCGACAACGTGCGCATCTCCGGCGAGCGCCGGCACACCGACAAGGCCAACTGGATGCCCACGAAGCGCAACAAGTTTCGGAAAATCGACGGATTCATGGCCTGGCTGGACGCCCACTGCGTGAGGATGGACAAGCAGCCAGCCGGGCTGGTGGAGACGGCCCCGCGCGTGCGGGTCATCTCCCTGGGCAGCGGGCGCAACCACCGAAGGACACAATAGGGGGTATGAGGGATGTGGCCATTTAAGAAGCGCAAGAACGAAGCGAAGGCGCGGGACGAGCCCCGGCAGAACCGCCGGACGCCCAACCTGCGCTGGATCAACCGCCCCAGGGCAGATAACACCATCCAGGGCAACGAGGCGATTTACGCGGCGGTGAGCCGCATTGCCAACACGGTGGCGAGCCTGCCCATGCACATCTACAAGGACTACACGCTGGTGCCGGAGCACCCGCTGGAGCGGCTTTTGAACCTGGAACCCAACCCGAACTTCACGGCGTTTGGATTCAGGCAGACCATGGAGGTGCTCAGGAACACCGAGGGCAACGCCTACGCGCTGAAGATCCCGGACGGCCTGGGCGGGGTGAAGCGGCTGGACATACTGAACCCCACGCGGGTGCAGCCGCTGCGGAATCCCGACGACCAGAGCGTGTGGTATCAGATCCAGCCAGAGGACGGCGAGGTCATGTTCGCCCCCGGCTTCATGGTGCTGAACCTTCGGCACATGAGCGCCAACGGGCAAAAGGGCATTCGGCCCATTGATGTGCTGCGCAAAAGCCTGGACTACGACGCCCAGGTGAAGGCGCTGAGCCTCGACCAGCTGGACGGCGTGAACAACGCCATCGCCCTGACGGTGCCGAACAGCGGTCTCAACCAGGAGCAAAAGGACGACCTGGTCGACCGCTTCCTGGAGACCTACGAAAAGAGCGGGCGCTCGGTCATCGTGCTGGAGGGCGGCCTGACGGCCACCAACTTCTCCAGCTCGGCGGTGGACAGCCAGCTGCTGGACGTGGAGCGCATCACCCGCAACCGGGTGGCCACGGTGTACAACCTGCCGCCCCACCTGCTGGGCGACTACACCGACACGTCCTTCTCCACGGCAGAGCAGCAGATGCAGGAATTTCTCCAGCTGACCATCATCCCCATTGTGGAACAGTGGGAGGAGGAATTTAACCGCAAGCTGCTGACGCCGGAGGACTTCGCGGCGGGCTACCGCATCCGCTTCGACACCAGCCAGCTCACCAGGGCCGACACGGTGGCCACGGCGAACAAAAACCAGATGGCGATCCGGGGCGGGTGGCTGACGCCCAACGAGGTGCGGCGGTCGGAATACCTGCCGCCGGACAAGTACGGCAACGAGCTGATGGGCAGCCGCGACCTGCTGCCGCTGCGCATCATGGTGGATCAGCCGGAGCTGCTGCTTGGCGGCGCTTCATCCGGCAGTGGGAACGACGACCAGACCAAAGAGGAGAAAGAGGCCGCCGCAAGGCGGACTTTAGGAAAGTGAGGTGGGGAAACTTGGCACGGTTTTGGAATTTCCGAAACGACGAACATGAGCCGGAGGACGGCGTGCTGGATGTGCGCGGGGTGCTGGTGGCCGACGACAGCTGGTGGTATGACGACGCGATCAGCGCAAAGGAGTTTCGGGAACAGCTTAAAAACTATCGGAACGTGACCGTCATCCTGAACAGCCCCGGCGGCGACGTGATGGCGGGCGCGGAGATGTACTCGGCGCTTCGGGAGCACAGCGCATCCGGGCGGGGCAAGGTGACCGTGAAGGTGACGGCCCTGGCGGCCAGCGCGGCCAGCGTGCTGGCGATGGCGGGCGACGAGGTGCTCATGAGCCCCGTGGCCTACATGATGGTGCACAACCCCTGGAGCATCATCGCGGGCAATTCGGACGACATGCGGCATGAGGCCGACGTGCTGAACGAAATCGCGGAGGGCATCATCACCGCCTACCAGCTCAAGACCGGCAAGAGCCGGGCGAAGCTGAAGGAACTCATGGAGGCCGAGAGCTACATGGACGCCCGCCGGGCCGTGAAGGAGGGCTTCGCCGACGGCCTGCTGTACCAGGGAGACGAGGGAACAGGGAAAAGGGAACAGGGAACAGGGGAGGACGAACCCGACGAACCTGACCCCGATGAGAAAGAGCCCGACGAAGAGGACGGCGTGATGATGCGTGCCCGCGACTTCGGCATGGGCCGCGCGGTGGCACTGGCCCAGGCGCACGGGATGAAGCTCAACCCGCTGCGGACGGTCAAGCTTACCGATACCGCCCGCGACATCGAGGAACCCGAGGCAGCTTTGCCCAGGGCAAAGCTGTCCGCGCGAAGCGCGGATGGCTCAGGCCGAATTGAAAATTCGGACTTCGCCACCTTAGAGGACGAGATCCGGGAGGACATCGAACGCCGGGCCTCCATGATTGCGTCCCTGTTTTGAAAAGCGCCAACGTTGGCGCTTTTGACATGAAAGGAGAGAAAGAAATGAATCCGCAGGAACTCATGAATCAGATTACCAACCTGGGCAATCAGATCAGGACTGCCGCTGCGGCCCTCGCGGCCCGCGCGGCTGACAGCAACGTGAGCATCGCCGACCTGGAGGCCGAACAGGCGCGGCTGAACGACATGAACAAGCGGCTGGCGGCCCTCCAGGCAGCCTACGACACCGCCGTGGCGGCGCAGGCGGGCGGGATGCAGCGGCAGCAGCAGACCCAGCAGCAGGGCGGCCAGCAGAGCCGGAACCTGGGCGAAATGCTGCGCTCCAACGAGTACGCCCGCGCCTTCGCCTTCGCCATCCAGAACGGCCTGAACCGCCGGACGGCGCGGCAGCACGAAGAGGCCCGGATCCTTTACGACGCGCTGACCGAGTCGGGCGGCACGCCCACCGGCGCAGACGGCGGCTTCCTGGTGCCGGAGGACATCGACCACTCCATCCGGGAGCTGAAGCGGACGCTCAATCCCCTGGCCCCGCTGTTCAACGAGGAGACCGTGACCGCGCCCACCGGCTGGCGGGTGCAGGACACCGCCCCCACCACCGGCTTCCCCGTGGTGAACGAGATGGGCACCATCACCAGCGGCGACCAGCCCGTGTTTAACAAGGTGCTGTACAGTGTGGAAAAGCGCGGCCTCATCCTGCCGGTGTCCAACGAGCTGCTGACCGACAACGTGGCGAACCTGTTTGCCTACATCAGCCGGTGGTTTGCCAAGAAGCTGGTCATCACGGAGAACAGCCTGCTCATCACCCTGCTCAAGACCCTGCCCGCCACGGACATCACCACCGACCCTGTGGCCGGTCTCAAGAAGGCCCTGAACGTGGAGCTGGATCCCGCCATCAGCGCCATTTCCACGATCATCACCAACCAGTCGGGCTATGACGCGCTGGATCAGCTCCAGGACGATATGAAGCGCCCCTTGCTCCAGCCCGACCCGACCAGCGCCACCACCCACCGCTTCAAGGGACGCGGCGTGCACGCGGTGAGCGACGCCTCCATGGCGAACACCACTACCGGCAGCGGCTCCAACGAGGTCACCAAGGCCGACCTGTTCATCGGCGACGGCAAGGAATTTGCCACGCTTTTCAGGTGCGGCGGCTTTGAGCTGGCGTCGACCGACATCGGCGGCAACGCCTGGAAGAGCGACTCCACCGAAGTGCGCGGCATTGTGCGCCTGGGCGTGACCAAATTCGACGGCGGCGCGATGGTACGCAAGACGATCACGGTATGACGCCCCGCGCTACTGCCTGCGGCAAGCGCGGGTTTCGGGCGGGCCAGCCAAATGGCCTCGCCCTCAGTCCGGCTAACGCCGGACGCTACTAAAAAGCGCCAACGTTGGCGCTTTTGAGGAGGACGCGACATGGCTATTGAGAGAATGGACACCCAGCAGACCACCTGCAACGCCATTTCCGTGGAAGGAAGCGAGCGCAGGCAGGTGGCCACGGCGACCTGCTCCCTCCGGCCCGGAAAGAGCGTGAATTTTTCCATCGACCTGCCCCAGGGCGGCATCAAGGACGCCGACGACCTGAAGGCGGTTTCCGACATGTTCAAACAGTTCATGCAGGACGAGCTGGAAAAGGCGCAGGAGACTGGGATCCCGATTTAGGAAGGTGAGCAGCATGGCGGTGGACGTTGAGTACATCCGGCGCATAGCGGGCGCTGACCCCGAGGAAAGCGTCGAGCTGCTGGAGGCCATCCGGGACGCAGCGGTGGAATGGTACGAAAAGGCGGACGTGCCCCGCACGACCGAGGGGCCGCTTTACCGCTTTTGGGTGGCCAACCTTGCGGCCTGGATGTACGACAACCGAGGGAACGCCGACGCACTGGCGGCGATCCCCTCCTACATCGTGACCAGCGTCCACCAGCTGCGGCCGAGGCGTGAATCCCAGAGGGATTCACGGTCGCCTTCGGCGACTGCGGGCGGTCGAATCAAAGATTCGAGCGCCGCACCTGTCAGGGGTGATAAAAAGTGAGCATCAAGGCAGGCGACCTGCGGCAGCTGGTGACGCTGCAAAAGCCGGTGAGCCGCGTCAATGAAAAGGGGCGCAGGATTACCGACTGGGAAACCGTGGCGACGGTGCACGCCGGGAAAGCGGACGTTTCCGGGCGCGAATTTTACGTGGCCCAGGCCTATCACGCCGAGGACGTGGTGACCTGGACGCTGCGGTACCGCGAGGACATAACGACCGAGTGGCGGCTTGTGCACCATGGCGCACAGTACAACATTTTAGAGGTCAACCACTTAGGCTATATGCGGGACTACATCCGCATAAAGACGCGGCTTGTGACCGGGGAGGCGGTGAAGTAGTGGGCACATTTCAAACGGGCGGCATTGCCGCCGAGCTTGAACGATTCGACGGCTTGGCAAAGGGTGTCAACGAGGCCTGCGAAAAAGCTGTGGACGCCGGTGGCAAGGCGCTGGCAAAGCGCCTGACCGAAGCCGCGCCGGAGAAGAGCGGCGGGCTGAAGCGGAGCATCAAGTCGGGCAAGGTGGAATACAACGCCGCCGACGGCTACCACTGCGACGTCGGCCCCACCGGGAAGAACTCGCGGGGCGAGCCCTACGCCAAGATCGGCAATATTCTGGAATACGGCAGATCGGCGCAGGCCAGAGATCCGGGGCGCGACATCTCCGCGATGAGCGCCAAACCCTGGTTTAATCCGGCGGTGGGCCGCGCGGAAACCGAGGTCAAGCAGGCCATGCAGCGGGCCTTCGAGGAGGCGCAGAATCGTGGCTGATTTAATGACCAACGACGCGGTGCAGCAGCACTTTTACCAGGCACTGAAAGACCTGCCCGTGCCGGTGAGCCAGCCTCCGGGCGATTCATCGGCTGAGACCTGGGTCACCTTCAACGAGGTGAGCGGGGACGGGCGCGGCGCGTCCAACGCGGTGACGCGGGTGCGGCATCTGGTGCAGCTGCACGCCTGGACACATTCACAGGACGACGAACACCGAACGGCCTTTTTTATGTCAATCGAGCTACTCAAGGCCGCCGGTGTTCGCGTGTTCGGCTGGGGGCCGGACGACTACGAACAGGACACCGGCATCCACCACATCGCCTGCACCTGCGAGTGGTGGCAGCGGTAAAGGAGGAGAAATAAATGGCGAATAACGGCAACTACACTGAGGGCTATTTCAGCGGTGTACTTGACATCAACTACGCCCTCATGACCGGGCAGGACAGCCCGGCGCTGCGCCCGACCTATGGCGCGATGAAAACGCTGGCCAAGACCATTGAGGTGACCATCACGCCCAACTACAAGGAGGGCAAGGTGTACGCCTCGAACGTGGCGACCCGGAACGAGCGCCGGGTGGACAGCTACACCGTGTCGATCAACGCGGACAAGATCCCCTACGCGGTGCGCAAGGAGATCCTGGGCCGCGAAACTGACGCCAACGGCGTGCAGATCATCAAGGGCAACCAGGTGGCCCCTTACCTGGCCATCGCCTTTGCGCTGACGCTGGACGACGACAGCCAGGAGCTGTGGGTGCTGTACAAGGGCAAGTTTTCTGAGCCCAGCCAGACCGGCCACACCGACAGCGACAGCACGACCTACCAGCACCCCACCATCGAGGGCACCTTCGTGCGGCGCGAGTACGACAACGCGCTGGCGAGCATCGCGGCCACGGCGGACGAGAACGTGATGGAAACCGCGAGGGCCAGCTGGTTCGAGTCGGTCTACGAGGCGGTGGAAAGCAATGGCTGAGAAGGACATCCGGGGCACGGACATCTCCGCGCCCCTCGACCGCATCGAGCTGGCGGGGAAGGAATACCCGCTGCGGTTTGACCTGGCGTGCATGCGGGTGGCCGAGGACGTGTACGAGATCCAGTACGGACGCAGCGACAACTTCGCGCAGATTCTGAAGAGCCTGGGCGCTGGCAAGCTGGGAGCCGTGATGGCGATCCTGTACGGGGCGCTGCTCTCCGGCATTGCAGCGGAGAAGAAGGAGCCCATGCCCTGGGATGAATACGCGGAAAAATTCCGGCTGACCAGCGTCCCCTCCGTGCGGGAGCTTTTGATGGAAAAGCTCACCGACGCGCTGCCCAGGGCCGAAGGTGACGCGGGAAACCCTCCGCAGACCGGGGAGACCTGACCGACGGCTTTCCCTGGCTATGGCTTTATGGCGAGGCGCTTCGTTGCGGCATGGACGCCGAGACCTTTTGGAAGTCCAGCCCGCGAGCGGTGCACCTGTTCATCCGGCACATACGCAGGCCGGGAAAGGGCACCGGCACGAAGCCTGCGGCGGGGCCGCAGAACCGTGGCGGCCAGCAGGCCGTGAAGCGGGTGCGGCTGAAATATCTGCCACACCCATGAAACCAACGAAAGGGGGAAGGAAAGAAAAGCCTTCCCCCATTTTTTATAACGCACCGCCGCCCTCGCGTAGCGGGTCGGCGGCAGCGCCGCGCTGGGAATCGAAGATTCCGCGCGGGCTGGTCGCGCCTGCCTGCGGCAGTGGCGCGACTGCTGAAGGGAGGTGACGCAATGTGCTATTAAACGAGACCGGCTTCACCTTTGGCGGCGTACACTCCCGGCGCGACATGGGGCTATTGTACGTTGAAAAGGAGGGGCACATCGCCATCCCGGAAATCAAGCGCAACAGCTACCAAATCGCGGGCATGAGCGGCACGCTGCTGCTGTCCGGCGAAACCTGGCAGCCCTTCAACCTGGAGGGCTCGCTGTACCCGGCAGAGGAGCCGCGCACGCAGGCAGAGGCCCAGGCGCTGCTGCGGGATATTTCGGCATGGCTGACGGCAGGGCGACAGCAATTGATATTCGACTATGAGCCGGACATCTTTTACATGGCGGAGCTGTCCGCGACCAGCAAGTGGACGCTGCGGAACTGGTTCGGCGGCGAGCTTCAGATCCGCTTTCTGGTGCAGCCCTACGCCTACAACGTGGAGGAGCACAGCGCGACGGTCACAGCTACGACGGGCACCACGTCCGTGCAGCTTCCGCTGGCGGTGCAGACAGGCTTGCCCGCGCCGCTGAAGCTGACTATAGAAAACAACGGCAGCGCGGCCATTACGGGCGTGAGCTGCCGAGACATCACGCTTCAGGACATGAGGCTCACGCGCGGCCAGAAGCTGGAGATCACATCGGAGCCGCCCGCGGGGGCTACCATCGGCAGCTCCAGCGCTCTCCAATACGCGACGGCCTTTGCGCCGGTCTACCTGGACAATGGCGTGAACACGCTCAGGGTGTCGCTCACTTCCGAAGCGGGCGGCACACATTCCGCCGTCATCACGGCGAGCGCGAGAGGGCGCTGGTAAGCGCCAAGAGGAGGTGATAGGGGAGTGGAGCCCCTTACGATCTACGATCAGTCCGGCCAGCCACTGGCGATACTGGACACCGCCGACAAGATCGGCTACACGCTCCAGCACAACGACCTTTGGACGGCGAGCTTCACGCTGGCCTCCGGGGATCCCGGCAACCGCTGGTGCGCGGCCCACAACCTGGTGAAGCTGCCGGACGGCCCACGCAAGACCGGGCTCTACCGCATCGTGGGCACGCCCTCCGGCGAGGAGACGGCCATGGGCGGGAGAAGGACATATAACCTGGAGCACGTGATGGCCACGCTGCTGGACGACGTGCTCTTTGGCTACCATGAGCTGGGCGGCACCGGGGTGTATACGCGGGACGTGATAGAGTACATACTGGCCCGGCAGACGGTGGCCCGGTGGCAGCTGGGGGTCTGCGAGTTTTCCGATCAATTCCAGTATCACTTCGAGAACGTGAGCCTGCTGTCCGCGCTATTGTCGCTGGGCGAGGTGCTGACGGAGGAGTACACGTGGGACTTCGACACCGAGACCGACCCGTGGACGGTGAACCTGCGGCACGCCGACAGCAGCGCCGGCTGCGGCATCTATTACGGGCGCAACATGGTGAGCATTCAGAAAAGCATGGATGCTTCGGCCCTCATCACCCGGCTCTATCCGCTGGGCTACGGCGAGGGCGTGAACCAGTTGACCATCAAGGAGGTCAACGAAGGCGTGCCCTACATCGAGGCGGACACGGTGAACACCTGGGGCGTCAAATGCAGCGTGTGGACGGACACCCGGATCCAGGACGCCACGACCCTTAAGGCCAAGGCCCGCCAGATCCTGGAGGGGTACAAAAACCCGTATATCTCCTATACCGCCAAGGCGGTGGATCTGTACCGGGAGACCGGCCAAAGTTGGGACGACTTCATGCCGGGCAAACTGGTGACCGTCATGGACGGCGAGCACGACATCGACTTCGACGCCCGCATCGTGTCCATCAACAAGCGGGACGTGAACGGCGACCCCGGCAACATCGAGATCACCATCGCCAACACCCCCAGGGACGCTGCGGATTCCATCAACACGCTGGCCGACCGGGTGGGCATCGGCGAGCTGTACAGCCAGGGAGCCACAAACCTGTTTGCCATCCCGTTTGCGGACAACGCCGACGAAAACCACCCCGCAAAATTCCGGGTGTACATCCCGCGGGACATGGTGCGTATCAACAAGATGCTGCTGTCGTGGCAGATCACGGCGTTCCGGGCCTATTCCACCGGCGCGGCGTCGGGCGGGGGAGAGAATAAGACCAGCGAGAGCGGCGGCGGCGCAATGCCGACGACCTCTAAGACGACCGAAGTGGAACAGACCAGCGAGGACGGCGGCAAGACCACCATCACGCAGCTAGCGCGGGAAGTGGCGGATGCGGGCACCAACACGCTGGGCCAGACGGGTGGGCCGTACAAGAATGGCAGCGGCGACGGTATCTACATGGGTTCGACCGATGGCAAGGGGCTGACGACCAAAAGTGATGGCAGACATCATCACAGCATGGATCATTATCATACTGTGAACAGCCACAGCCACACGGTGGACAGTCACAGTCACGGCATGACCCACGGCCACACGCAGCCCAAACACGCCCACAGCTTCACCAGCGACGCCATCGACTGGCAGCACTGGCACGACGCACAGGGCGGCAGCAGCAGCTACACCGGCAGCGTGCCCGCCGGTAAATATGCAGACCTGAAAGCCACCGGCAACACCGACGCGAACAATCCGAGCACGTACAACTATGTCGGCAACACCGACGCGGCTTCACCAAGCACGGATGCCGCCTCGCCGAGCACCTCGGGCGCGAAGGAGAGCGGCAGCGATCGAAACACCACCGGCGACGCCGGAGATCATACCCACGAGATCACGGAGCACAGCCACGGGATGAATCACTTCCACTACCTCTCGAATCTGCGCATCCCGGAGTTCGACATCGACATCCCGGCGCACAGCCACAGCGTGAAGATCCCGGGGCACAACCACACCGTGGAGATCGAGGCCCACACCCACGTCGTGATACTGCCCGACCACACCCACGACATCGTGTACGGCATCTACGAGGGTACACGGGCCTCAAGCGTGACCATCAACGTGGACGGGACGGACGTCCCCGCTGCGGAGATCACCAGCCGGGAAATCGACGTGATCGGCTACCTGAGCAAGGACACAAACGGGAAAATCCGGCGCGGGGCCTGGCATGAGATCCAGATCGTGCCGGACGGCCTGACCCGCATTGAGGCCAATCTGACCGCGCAGGTGTTTGTGCAGTCGGTCGGGGGCGGCGATTACTAAACCAGCACAAAAGCGCCAACGTTGGCGCTTTTTGGAAAGGAGAAACACATGGCAGATAACATTGTATTGCAGGAGCCTGACGAGGAGTACAGCGCCATTCCGGTGGACGAGCTGGAACGGGTGAAACTCGGGCGGCAGGGCGAAAACGACACGCAGACCGTGGTCATTGACTGCAACGACTGGCTGGTGGCGCTCCAGGGCTGCACGTTTATGATTGTGGCCATGCGGCCCGGCGAGCGGGAGCTGTACGTGCCGGACGTGACCGTGCAGAACGGCGTGGTCACCTGGCCCATCACTGCCCAGGACACCGCCTGCGCGGGCGCGGGCCGGGCCGAGATCCGGGCGCTGAAGGGCGACGCGGTCAAGAAGAGCCAGCTCTTCAAGACCTGGATCGAGCCCGCCCTGGACGGCAACATCAACGGCGTGCCCACCACCCCGCCCAACTGGGTGAAGGGCACCCTTGAGAACCTGGAGCAGGCCAACGCCCTGATGGCGGACGCCATCGCGTCGGCCAACCAGGCGAACGCGGCAGCGGAGGCCCTGGACGACGACGTGGCCGCCGCCAAGACCGACGCCCTGGACGCCATCGCGGCGGCCAAGGCCGACGCCCAGGCGCAGGCCGAGCAGTCCGTGACCGACATCGGGGACGCCACCACGGCGGCGCAGGCGGCCATTGCGGCGGCCCAGGCGGCGGCGGTGGCCGACGCCTCCGAGGCCATGGACGACCAGAAGGAGGCCGCCCTGGAGGCGGCAGCGGCGGCCATGGAGGCCACCAAGGAAGTGAAGGTCGCGGAGATCGAGGAAGTGTCCACCAACGCGGAGCAGATTGCGGCGGCGGCGGTGGAAATCGCGGAGACGGCCAACGGCAACGCCGTGCTGGCGCTGGAAAAGGCCACGAACGCCGAGAATGACTCCGCGACCTACGCGACGGACATCGACGAGCTGAAAACCGGCTTGCAGCAGTATAACCTGGAATCCGGCAGCTATTTCGGCGGCGTATTCCATGACGAGGACACGAACACGCTGTATTTTACCGACAAAAACGGCAGGGTCATCGCCGAGGTGGAGAACATCGGACGCGGTGGCGGCGGTGGCGGTGGCGGCGGCGACGACAGCGGCAGCAACTCCAAGATCACGATGACCAATATTAGCGGCTGGCAGTCCATGACGCTGGCGCGGAAGAAGGACGAAGCCGTGCCTTCCTGCCCGGTGACGCTGCGGTGGTCGTCCATAGAGAACGAGCTGCCCACCGGCAACGGCACGCTGCGGGTGATGGTGAACAACAAAACCGAGGCCATGCTGGAGGTGCAGCAGGGCGACGTGACCGTGGACGTGGCGCAGTGGCTGGGCACCGGCTCCTACATGCTGGACTTCACGGTATACGACATCTACGGCAAAAACCGCACGGCCCGCTGCACGGTGGACGTGAAGGAGATGTATATCGAATCCACCCACGACGCCACCCAGCCCCAGAAGGGGGCTTTCGCCTTCGCGTACACGCCCCATGGCAGCGTGCGCAAAATGGTGCACTTTGAGGTGGGCGGCGTCGAGATCGGCACGGTGGAGACGAGCGTCAACGGCCACCAGCAGAGCTACACCATTCCGAAGCAGACTCACGGGGCGCATGTGCTGCGGGCGTGGTTTGAGGCCGAGATCAACGGCCAGACCGTGACCAGCAACGTGCTGTACTACGAAATCATCTGCATCGATCCGCTGAGCAACGCGCCGATCATCGTCTCCAACTTCGACCGCACCACGGTTTCGCAGTATGAGACGCTGGCCATTGAGTACAACGTCTACGACCCCGCGCGGCTGGAAGCCCCGGTCACCATCGAGGTGGACGGCGTACAGGTGTTGTCGGCGACCGTCAGCCGCGAGACGCAGACCTTTACCTACCGCGTGAGCCGGGCGGGCAATCTGAGCATCGCCATCAAGAGCGGCGAGACCACGAAAACGCTGGCGCTGACCGCTACCGAGTCCGACGTGCACCCGGAGGCCGTGACCGATCAGCTGAGCCTGCACCTGGACGCGGCGGGCCGGAGCAATTCCGAGAACGACCCGGCGGTGTGGGAATACGGCAGCGGTTCCGGGAAAATTTCGGCCACGTTCGCCGGTTACAACTGGACGCGGGACGGCTGGCTGCTGGATGAAAACGCCCTGACCTGCCTGCGCACGATGGGCGGCGGCAAGGCCGTCATCCCCGCGCAGATTTACGCCAGGGACTTCAGGAGCACCGGCAAGACCATCGAAATCGAGTTCAAGAGCCACAACGTGCTGGATTACGACAGCCCCATCATCAGCTGCATGAGCGGCAACAGGGGCTTTGAAATCTACGCCGACCACGCGGTATTCAAGAGCGCCCGCGCCGAGGTGAGCACTCGGTTCGCCACCGACAAGCGGATCCGGCTGACGCTGACCGTGCAGCGGCAGAGCGATTACCGGCTGGTGTACCTGTACATTGACGGCGTGTACCAGAGCGTTTCCCAGTATTCCACCACGGACAGCTTCCAGCAGGCCGACCCGGTGGGCATCACCATTGGCGACAATGCCCGCTGCGGCGTGGACACGTACAACCTGCGGGTGTACGACCGCTATCTGACCGGCGACGAGGTGCTCATGAACTACATCGCCGACCGGCAGGACGCCTTCGAGATGCTCCAGCTCTATCAGCGCAACGACATCTACGAAAACGGCCAGATCGCCATCAGCCGACTGCCGAAAGACCTGCCCTATGTGGTGCTGACCGGCCCGGAAAGCCCCCAGTACAAGGGCGACAAAAAGACCGTGAGCATGGTCTACGACGAGCCCGCCAACTCCGCGCGGCACCTGACCGCCACGGGCGTGGTGGTGAACGTGCAGGGCACCAGCTCGCAGTACTACGCTGTGAAGAACCTGAAGATCACCTTCAAAAACGGCGCGACGGTGAACGGGCGGCTGGTGATCGGCTTCACGATCCGGGACGGCAGCGTGATGGTGGACACCTTCACCCTGAAGGCGGACGTGGCCAGCTCCGAGAGCGCCAACAACATTGTGCTGGCCATCCTGTTCGACAGGCTCTCCCGCGAGCTGGGCATCCTGACCCCGCCCCAGGTGAATAACACCGCCATCCGGCAGGGCATGGACGGCTTCCCCTGCGCGGTGTTCTGGGACTTCGGCGACGGCCCCGTGTTCATCGGCAAGTACAACTTCAACAACGACAAGGGCACGCCCGACGTTTTCGGCTTCACCGAGGGCGACCAAGTGTGGGACGTGCGCAACTTCGACAGCCAGCTTTCCAAATTCCGCACCAACGTATTCGGGGACAGCTGGACGAACGATTACGAATCCATCTACCCGGAGGATTACTTCGACAGCACCCTGCTCCAGGCCATGACGGATTTCATTTACGGCACCTGGCAGGAAAATGCCTCCGGCGACGCCCTGGCCGAGAGCGTGACCTACGACGGCACGACGTACACCCACGACACCGCCGAATACCGCCTGGCGAAATTCAAGGCCGAATACGGCAACTGGTACGACCTGGACAACGCGGCCTTCTTCTACGTGTTCACGCTGGTGCTGCTGCTGGCGGACAACCGGCAGAAGAACGAGCACCTGGCCTGGTGGCATGAGACGCAGAAGTGGTGGGAGCTGCCCTACGACTTCGACACCGCGCTGGGCACCGACAATCTGGGCCGACTTGCCTTCGAGTACTGGATGGAGGATATTGACCAGGTCGGCGGCAAGAATGTCTACAACGGCCAGGACAACGTGAAGTGGGTGAACTTCCGGCAGGCCTTCTGGGATCGCTGCTGCACCACGTATCAGCGGATGCGCTCCACCGGCATGTTCTCGGCGGAGTATATCAACGCGCTGATCGACGTCTGGCAGGGCAACTGGCCGGAGGCCATGTGGAACGAGGACGGCGAGTACAAGTACACCAACCCGCTGCGCACCGACGGCATCACGACCTACCTGTCCATGGCGCTGGGCAATAAGCAGGGCCACCGCACCGACTTCCTGACCTGGCGCTTCCCCTACTGTGACAGTCTGTTCGACGCGGGCGACGCGCTGCAGACCATCATGTTCCGGCCCTACTACCACATTACGGAGGCGCAGCGGGCCAGCGGCGACTACGATGTGACGGTGGAGCTGTACAAAAAGGGCTACGTGAAGCTGCTGTGGGACGACACCGCCACCGGCGGGCGTCTGGTGGGCGACACGCTGACGTATCAGTGCGAGAACCCTTACACGGACGCCAACCAGGCCGTGTGCAACCTGCACAGCGCCAAGATGATTAAGGACATCTTCGGCCTTGAAAAGCTGAACGTGCAGTATTTCGACGGCTCCAAGGCCGAAAACCTCCAGGCCATCCGTCTGGGCAGCCAGGAGGCGGGCTACCGCAACGAAATGACCACAGAAGTGTCGGCGGGCGCAAATAAGAAGCTGACTCTGGTGGAGCTGACGGGCTGCGTGAACTTCGGCACCGATACCCAGAAGGTGCTGACGCTGACCCAGTGCCCCAACCTCCAGAAGGTGTACGCGACGGGCACGGCGCTCCAGGGCGTTGACCTGCCCAACGGCGGCGTGCTGGACGTTTTGAAGCTGCCCGCGACCACCAGCAGCCTGGTGATTCGCAACCAGCCCCGGCTGACGGACGCGAACCTGGTGCTGGAGGGCTGGGACAACATCGACCAGCTTTGGCTGGAAAACATGACTGGCCTGGACAGCAAGGCGATTCTGAACCGCGTGCCCACGGGCACCGCCGTGCGCATCACCGGCTTCTACTGGGAGGCGGCGAACGCAGCGGAAATTGACGCCCTCATGGACAAGCTGGACACCATGCGCGGCATTGAGATCAACGGCCAGGGCCAGGGCGAGGAAGTGGACGACGCCCAGGTGAGCGGCACGATCCACGCCGATTCCCTGCGCGGCGACGACATCGCCCGCTGGAAGGAGCGCTACCCCACCATCAACGTGACCGCTGACCACACTTCCTCCACCAAGACCTTCAAGAGCTGGGACGGCTCGACGACCATCGGCACGGTGGAGTATTCCGACGGCAGGCCCAACGGCCCGCTGCCGAGCGTCCCTGCCCGGACGCAGACCGACCAGCACACCTTCGCTGCGGTGGGCTGGAACACGGCGCAGGACGCCCAGACGGCGAACTTTGACGCCAGCACGGTCAGCGACAGCGACCTGACGCTGTACGCGGCCTACAGCCGCACGGTGCGCAGCTATACCATCAACTGGGTCAACGACGACAACAGCGCCCTGGCGACCGAGACTTACAACTATGGCGATCAGCCCAGCTACAAGGGCGGCACGCCGGTGAGCAAGACGGATTCCAGCAAGCCCTTCCAGGGCTGGAGCCCGACCATCACCACGGTGACCGGGCCGCAGACCTACAAGGCCAGCTACATCCCCGTTTACACGGCCACCTTCGTGACCGCAGCGGAGGACGGCGGGCAGACGCTGGGGACGAAGCAGTACCAGGACGGCCAGACGGTGACCGCCGACGGCATCACGACGCCGACCACTACCCGCGAGGGGTACAAATTCAAGGACTGGAGCCCGGCCCTGGGCGTGATCCACGCGAACACGACCTACACTGCGGTGTTTGAGGCGTCCGGCACGGTCTGGACTGATCCGACCTTTGACGTGACCGGCACCTATGCGGCCCAGTGGGATTACTCGCAGAACAAGACCGGCCTGGCCCGTGGTGGCCTGGCTGCAAGCTTTGCGGATCCCGTCCCGGCCACCAGCGTGTCCGGCAGCGGCTCCTCGCCGTTTGATACCGTTGCGCCGTGGAAGGACATGAAGCGCTACAACGTGGTGAACGGATCCCTGGTGCCCGACACCGACGCCAGCTTCGACGAGACCAACAACGACACGGTGGTCTATATCCCCGAGTTTTACTACAAGGCGGAAAAGAACACCGACAACACCCGGTGGACGTGGGCAATCAGCCCGACGGCAAAGACCGGCTACGAAAAGCACCCCGGCTCCGGCGTGTACGTGGGCCGCTTCCACACCAGCGGCAGCAGCAGCGCGGTGTACTCCAAGAGCGGCGTGGCCCCGCTGGGCAATGTGACCCGCGCCAACTTCAGGACGTACTCGGCGGCGAAGGGCACCGGCTGGCGGCAGATGGATTTGAAGGTCTGGAGCGCCATCCAGATGCTCTACCTGGTGGAGTTTGCGAACTTCCACGCGCAGGACGTGCTGGGCACCGGCCACAATACCGGCAGCGTGACCAACACCGGCGGGACGACGGGCGCGACCTACCACACCATCAAGCGCAGCGGCGCGACCAACGCCTACCGCTGGATCGAGAACCCGTTCAGCAATATGCTGACCTGGGTGGACGGCTACGTGGCCAGCAGCAGGGCCAGCTACATCAGCACCGACCCGGCGAGCTATGGAGAATCCACTTCGGGCATGGAGGCTGCGGGCATCACCTTGCCCAGCAGCGGTTACATTACCGGCCTTGGTTATTCGGATAAGTGCCCGTGGGCGTTTATCCCGGACACTGCAAGCAGCGGTAGTGAAACTACTTATATCCCGGATTACGTGGACTCCAACAGCTCCGGCGTCCGGGTGCTGTACTGTGGCGGCAACTACTACGCCTACGGGTACTACGGTGCTTTCTACTTCAACGCGGACAGCTCGGCGACCAGCGCGGGCGCGCTCATCGGCTCCCGTCTCCTTTACAATCCCTGAGGGGGACTGGGGGCCGCAGCCCCCGGGAACGTATCAAGGCTATGCTGCGTAACTACACGAAAGGACTGATTCCATTGATGTAATAAAGCAAGGGGATACTCACGCTTTGGGCCGATTTTACGCTCCGTGAACTCCAACAGCTCCGGCGTCCGGGTGCTGTACTGTGGCGGCAACTACAACGCCAACGGGAACTACGGTGCTTTCTACTTCAACGCGAACAACTCGACGACCAACGCGAACGCGAACATCGGCTCCCGTCACCTTGTTTATAAATATCGCTTGTTATTCATTGCGTGGGTATCTCCGCAGCACTGGCTGAAAATTCTACCGACAGGACGGGGCATAGTAGGACGCGGCCAACCGCCACCCCAGTGGGGCCGGGCGGGGGCCGCGCCTCGAAACGTCCCGAGGTAAACAAGGAGGCATTTATGGATCATGCCTAAAAGGGTGGGCCATCTTTACGAAAAGATGTGCGACAAAGACCAGATCCGGCTGGCCATCAGGAATGGCAGCAAGAAAAAGAAGCACCGCCGGGACGTGCGGCGGGTGCTGAAAGACCCGGAGAAATACGTGGACAAGGTTTACAACCTGCTGGTCACGGGCACCTACACGCCGACCAGGCCGAAGGTGAAGCACATCCACGACAAGAGCTGCGGGAAAGACCGGGACATCACGATTGTGCCATTTTACCCGGACGGCATTATGCACCAGCTGATCGTGATGGCCATGGAGCCGGTCATCATGCGGGGCATGTACCGCTTCAGCTGCGCGAGCATCCCCGGACGTGGGAACGCCTGGGCGAGGAAGTACGTGCGGCGGGCGCTGGACGGAGATCCGCGCGGCACGAAATACTGCGCAAAGCTGGACATCCGGCACTATTACCCGAGCATGGATATTGACGGCCTCATGGGCAGGCTGCGGCACAAGATCAAGGACGAGCGCTTCCTCCGGCTGGTGGAAAGCGTGGTGCGGTCGAATCCGCTGCCGGGGCTGGGCATCGGGTTTTACCCGAACCAATGGCTGGCGAACTTCAACCTGGAGGCGGTGGACACCTTCATCCTGACGCTGGACGGGGTCAAGTATTACGTTCGGAACATGGACGACATGGTGCTCATGGGGCCGAACAAGAAAAAGCTGCACCGGGCCGTGAAGGCCATCGACAAGCGGCTGCGGGAGCAGCTGGGCGTCCATTTGAAGGGCGACTGGCAGGTGTTCCCGGTGGACGCGCGGGGCGTGAACTTCGTGGGCTATCGGTTCTTTCACAGCCACACCCGCCTGCGGGCGAAGCCGTTTTTGCGATTCACCCGACAATGCAGGAAGGTGGGCAAGGCCCTGGCCGCAGGGCGGCTGCCCTCATTCCATGCCGCAGCGGGCATACTGAGCCGGGCCGGGAGCCTGAAGCACGCCGACTGCGTGCAGGCGAAGCGGCGCTACTTCGGCGGGTTAGACCGGCACAAGATCAAGAATGTAGCGAGGGGGCGGGTGCCCGGTGAGCCATTTGGAAATCATCGCGCGGTTTGAGGACATGCTGCGCATGGCGCTGGACATCATCAACCGGCAGGCCGAGCTGCTGGCCATGCACGGCATTGAAACCGAGGACGGGCAACTGGAAGCAGCGGAGCAGAAGCTCCGCGAGGATATGGAGGGATGGTGCTGAATGAACGCAATCGACAGGCTGATCGCGGTGGCCCTGGCTGAGTTGGGCTACCTGGAAAAGAAGAGCAACGCCGACCTGGACAGCAAGACCGGCAACGCGGGCAGCAAGAACTACACCAAGTACAACCGGGACATGAAGGCCTGGGCGGGCAGCGCCGGACTTTCCGACCAGTGGTGCCAGAATTTTGTGGACTGGGTGTTCGTTACGGCCTTCGGGCTGGAGACTGCAAAGAAGCTGATTTACACGTTTACCAACTACACCCCGACCGGCAGCAACGCCTTCAAAAAGCGCGACCGCTACATCAAGCGCGGGAAGGGCACGCCGAAGCGGGGCGACGTGATTTACTTCTACAGCTCCGCCAAGGGCCGCATCGGGCACGTGGGCATCGTCACTAAAGTGTCCAGCAGCAAGGTGTACACCATCGAGGGCAACACCGACGGCTCCAGCGCCCTGGTGACCAACGGCGGCATGGTGCGGGAGAAATCCTACAGCCTGACGAGCACCTACGTGGACGGCTACGGCAGCGTGGATTACAGCCAGATCGAAAACGAGGGCTACGACACCCCGACCGCGCCGGTGGCGGTGACCTACAAGCTGGGCGACCGGCTTTTGAAGAACTACACCGAAGGGCCGGACGTGAAGGAGCTGCAGCAGGCCCTGATCGGCCTGGGGTACAGCTGTGGCAGCTATGGCGCGGACGGCGAGTTTGGCGACTGCACCGAGATGGCCGTGCGGGCCTTCCAGGCGGCGAACAGGTGCGAGGTGGACGGCGAGTACGGCCCGGAGACCCACGCGGCGCTGGAAAAGGCCCTGGCAGCCAAGGACGTGCCGGAGGCCGAAGCCGCAGCGGCCAAGTACGTGCAGATTGCGAAGGGCAAAAAGTGCTACGTGCGCAAGGGGCCGGGCACCGAATACAAGGAGATCGGCGTGGCGCACAGCCTGGACAAGCTCAAATACCAGGGCCAGACCTACGAAAACGGCTGGCACCTGATTGAGTGGAAGGGCGAAAACGCCTGCGTGAGCGGCAAGTACGGAAAGCTGGTGGAGTAATGGACTGGGTGACGCGCATCCAGGTGGCCGTGGCATGGGCTGACATCATCCTGTGCGAAATCGGAAAGGCGCTGCTCTACGCGCTGGGGGCTGCCTTCGTGGGGGCACTGATCGGGCTTGTCTACTGGGGGAAGCGCCAAGGTAAATTTGCCCGGCGGGCAAATTTATCCCGGCCCAAGAGGCCGGGATGGCACGGCTCAAATCGAAGATTTGAGGCGCGCCACCGGGGCAGGTGGTGACCGTGCGAGTGCTTAGAAACGGGATCCCGCACAGGCCCGTGGTGCGTTTTGTGTGCCGGGGGTGCGACTGCGAGTTTGAAGCGGAGCGCCATGAATACACCACGCAAAACGACTTCCGAAACGGCTACTACTACCGCGCCCGGTGTCCGTGCTGCGGGAAGGACGTCACCGGCGGGGTTTTGGTAGAAGATTTCTTGAAAGCGAGGGAGAACAGATGGAAAAATACTGGGGTGAAATAGTGCGGTGGCTTGCCGCCGCCATCGGTGTGATTGCGGGATGGTACGGCGGCTGGACTGCCGGGAGCCGGGTGCTGGTGACGCTGATGGTGGTGGACTACGTGAGCGGGTGCGCCTGCGCCCTGACCGGGCACAGCACCAAGACCGAAACCGGGCACTTTTGGAGCCAGGTGGCCTTCCTGGGGCTTTTGAAAAAAGCGCTGGTGATGGCCGTGATTCTGGTGGCGGCCCAGCTGGACAAGGCGCTGGGCAGCGCGGGCGGCGGTTCTGAAAACGTGGTCATGTTTCGGTCGGCTGCCGAGTTTTTCTACATCGCCACGGAGGCCCTGAGCATCACCGAAAACGCGGGGCTCATGGGCGTGCCGATTCCGAAGCCGCTGCGGAAAGCGCTGGAGGCGCTGCGGGACAAGAACGACGGGGAAGAAGAATAGCAAGGGGAGGGCAAACGCCCTCCCTGATTCAATCCTCCGAAACGTCGGCAGCGGGGATGCCGTCGGCGTCGAGGCGGGCCTTCACGGCTTCGATGATGTAGGACTGGCGGGACTTCGACAGGCCCGCGTCTACCGCCTGCTGGATGCGCTGCGGGATTTGGTCAGCTTTGCGGGTGTGGATTCTGATTAGGTCGGTATTCTCATTCATCCATTTTTGAACCGTGTTTGTGTTCTGTTTTGCAGACATAATGACACCTCCTCCCATCATTGTATCACATTCAATACAGCCAAACAATAAGGGCACTAAAATTTAACAAGGGCACTAATTGACATTTTAGTGCCCTAATAGTATAATAATACCATCGAAAGGGGGTGAACAAATGAGCAAGCGCCGCAACAAAAAAGGCCGTGAGCTGGACGTGGCCGTCAAAATCATCGTCCTGCTCACGGTGGCGCTCGACCTGCTGAGCAAAATCATCGACTTGCTTAGCAAGATCATCAGATGAGTGGCCGGGGGACTGCACATCCCCTGACCACCCATAGGATAACATAAAAGCGACGATAAGTCAATGGGAGGATGGAAAAATGAGCATGGCGATGGATATTGTTCACATCATTCTGGATATTACGATAATCATTCTGATAATCATGGACATGAGGAGGGGCTGAACATGGGAGACATGCGGGAAGCGCTTTGGAGCAAGCTGCAGGACATCGACCACTCGCTGGCGGCGCTGGAGGCGGTGACGCGGGCGCTGGCAGGGGCCGGGAGCATGGATGCAGCGGACATGGATAATGTCATGTGGCACATTGCCGAGAGTTTGCAGAGCATCCGGGCAGACGTGGACGACAGCACGGCGATGGTGCAGATGATGAAGGGCGCGGCGTAGCAAAAGGGAACGATTCGGGCACTCACTTAACGGTGGGTGCCCTTTTTATGCAAAGGGGGTATAAGCGTGGCGAACAACAACGACGGCATCAAGACGAAAGTCGGCCTGATGGGCGACAAGGAATACAAACAGGGACTTTCGCAGATTTCCAGACAGCTGGCGGTTTTGAACAGCGACATGAAGGCCAGCCAGTCGGCCTTCGGCAAGCAGGCCGACAGCATGGACGCGATGCACGACCGCATGGAGAAGCTGGGCGAAATCTACGAGGTGCAGAGCAAAAAGGTTGAGCTTATCCGGGAACAGCTGGAAAAGGCCGAGGAGGTCTACGGCAAAAACAGCAAGCAGGCCGACGAACTGCGAATCGCGCTGAACCGGGCCACGGCGCAAATGAACAACACCGGCAACCAGATCAAGCAGACCGAGGGGGATTTGGCGAAGCTGGCCGACGCCCAGGCGGTGCTGGGCGAGGAGGTCATCAACGGCAGCTCGACACTGAAGGACGCGGAGAAGGCCATGAGCGACATGGCGAAAGCCTCCGCGGAGGCTGCGGAGGCCGCGGAGGAGGCCGGGGACGCCACGGAGGACGCGGGCGACAAGGCCGACAGCGGCGCGGGCGGTATGGACGCCTTCAAGACCGCGCTGGGAGCCGTGGGCGACGTGGCGGACAATGTGAAATCGGGCATCGGCAGCGTACTGGACGTGCTGGGGGACATCGGCTCGGCGGCTGCGGCGGCCATCAGCGAGGCCTTTGGGCTGGCGAAGGACGCAGGCAAATACGCGGACGACCTGCTGACGCTGTCCAGCCAGGTGGGCGTAGACACGGACAAGCTGCAACAGTGGCAATATGCCAGCAACTTCATAGACACCAGCGTAGAGACCATCACCGGCAGCATGACGAAGCTGACGAAGAAGATGGCCTCCGCGCAGGAAGAGGAAAAGACTCAGGCCGAGAAGTGGCAGGAGCATCTGGCGAAGATCGCCAAGGGCGAAAAGGACACCTGGAGCGAGGTGACCACGGCCCGGGACGCCTTTGTGACGCTGGGCGTTTCCTGGACGGACTTTAGCGGGCAACTGCGGGATTCCGAGGACGTGTTCATGGACTGTATCGACGCGCTGGGGAAGATTGAAAACCCCACGGAGCGCGACGCGCTGGCCATGGAGCTGTTCGGGAAAAGCGCGAAGGAGCTCAACCCGCTGATCGAGGCGGGGAGCCGGGCCTGGCGGGACATGGGCAAAGAGGCCGAGGCCATGGGCACGGTGTTCTCGCATGAGAACCTTGACAAGATGGGGGCCTTCGACGATTCGATGCAGCGGTTCAACGCCACGGGGCAGGCGCTGGCGAACAGCATTGGCCTGACGGTGATCCCGGCCTTCCAGCCGCTGGTGGACGCGGCGGCAAACGCCATGGGCGGGGTGAGCAAGGCATTACAGGAGGGCGTGTCGCCTGCGGAGTTCGAGGCATTGATGGACGACGTGCTGGACGACGTGGAGGATGCACTCAAGCAGACCGGGCAATTCATCGAAGAAAACCTGCCGGTGGCCACGGAGATGCTGACGCGGGTGGCGGACATGCTGGCCGACGCGCTGCCTGGGCTGGTGCAAGCGCTGCTGCCGGGGGCCATCAGGATCGTGGAGGGCCTGGGGGACGCCATCGCGGAGAACGCGGAGGCCATCGGGGAATTAGCAGCGGCGGTGATGACGGCCATCGGCACGGCGCTGGTGACGGCGCTTCCGAAGATCATCGAAAAGCTGCCGGAGATCTTCCAGGGCATCTGGGAGGGACTGACCGATTCGGACTGGCCGGGGCTGGGCGGCGACATCCTGGGGAAGATCATGGAGGGGCTGGGCGGCTTCGGGGAGAAGGTCGCGGAAATCTTCACGGGCGGCCGGGACGAGGCCGCGAAGATTGACTGGGACGGCGTGAAGGAGGATTTGAAGGCCGTCGGCGCGACGCTGATGGAGCTGGTTCCGGAGGTGCTGGCAGCGGGGCTGGAAGGAGCCCACGGCATCATTGAGGGGCTGAACTGGCCCGCGCTGGGGGAGACCATCGGCCACATCGCAAACGGGCTGCTGGGACTGACGGGCGAGCTGATCGCCGCGCCGCTTGAAGCGGGGTACGGGCTGATCAAGGGCATCGACTGGATGGGGCTGGGCGAGACCCTCGCCGTGGTGCCCAATGGGCTGATGGACATAAGCGGCGAACTACTGGCGCAGGGATTCCAGAACGGGCACGACCTGATTGAGAAGATCAACTGGAGTGGGCTTACGGACGCGATGGCAGCGGTGCCCAACGGGCTGATCGCTGCGGCGGGCGTGGGCGGCGAGGCGCTGTCCGCGCCGTTTGAGCTGGCCTACGGCGTCATCAAGGACATCAACTGGGAAGGGCTGGGCAGCCAGATCGGGGACGGCCTGGGGCGCGGGCTGGGCGTGCTGGCGGGTGTTGGCGACGTGGCTCTGGGGCTGGGCGAGGCCGCTGTGGGCGCGGGCCAGCAGGGCGTGAACGCGCTGAAAAAGTGGATCAGCAGCTGGGGCGAGGATGAAGGCGTGGAAACCGAAGCCACGGCGGTGGGCGCGGGCGTGATTACCGACATCAGCACCGGCGTGACCGATACCGTGCCTGATTTGGAGACCACGGCAGAGGAGGCCTCGAATAAGCTGCTGGACGCCATCCGGGGCGTGCTGACCGAGGAGACGGTCGAAAAGATCGGCAAGGATTTAGACGAGGACTTGTGGACGGGCATTGTGCTGGGCGAGGACGAGCTGCTGGACGTGATCGGCGGCGTGGCCGGGGACGCCTACGACGAATTGACGCAGGCGGTCACCGACGCGAAATTCGACAACATCGGCGAGCAGATGGACAACGGCGTGATCGAGGGCATCAACCGGGGATCCCCGAGAATCGAATCGGCGGCGCGGGCGGCTGCCGCTGCGGCCTATGCGGCGGCGTGCGCGGAGCTTCAGGTGAACAGCCCCTCTAAAAAGGGCGCTTATTTGGGCGAGATGTTCGACCTGGGCTTCGCTGAGGGCCTGATGGACAACGCCGACGAGATCGAGGACGCCATGGGGTACCTGAACGGGCTGGCCGTGGCCGAGCCGGAGCCCGGATTTGCGGGTTTTGGCGGGAGCGGCACGCAGGCGGCCTCCGAGGCGGTGGATTATGCCGCCATCCGGGACGCCTTCGTGGAGGCCATCGAGGAGACCGGCGTGGGGTACAACGTCATCGCCATGGACGGCCAGATCGTGGGCGAGACGATAGAGCCGTACAGCAGCCGGGCGACGGCACAGCGGCAAAAGCAGAGCGTAAAGGGCCGCACGGCGCGGCTGGTTATGGCATAATAGCAGTCGCGCCACTGCCAAAGGCAGGCGCGACCAGCCCGGGCGCATCCTTCGGATGCCAGCCCGGCGCTGCCGCCGCTTGCCCTTCGGGCAGTAGCGGCGGTGCGTAAAGAAAGGATTTAGTGACAATGGACAAAATCATGGAGCCGGGGCTCTACAACATGGACTGCATGGAAGCCATGAAACAATTCCCGGACGGCTTTTTCGATTTGGCTATTGTAGACCCGCCCTACGGCGGCGGCTACAAAGAGGACGACGCCACCGCCCTGCGGGGGGGGGGCATCGGACTGGACGCAGCGGAAATGGAGCCGGTTCGGGGGAATATTCAACAAGTATCACATCGAAGCGGCCTTCGGGGCGGCGGTGCAGACTGGAACGGCCCGCGCGGGCGCTTCGGTTCAGGCATTTTCAGAAAATACTATGTCGGGCCAGCCCAGCCCTGCGGGGGGGGCACCGACTGGCAGCGTAAAGACAGAGGACGCTGGGGACAGCGGTTTGACCGCTACCATATCAGCAACCCGGACAGGGGGAACGTGGTCGAGGAAATACCAGCGGGAACGACGGGGGCGGCAGACGTCCGGCACTGGGATGTCGCGCCGCCTCAAGAATACTTCGACGAGCTGGCCAGGGTCAGCAAAAACCAGATTATATGGGGCGGGAATTACTTTGATTTGCCGCCGACGCGGTGCTTTGTAGTGTGGGACAAGGGCATAGCGGAAAAATTCTCCATGGCGATGTGCGAGTATGCCTGGACGTCGTTTAATGCGAACGCCAAGCTATTCCATTACCTGCCGCAAGGGAAAAAGGGCGAGGAGCGATTCCACCCCACGCAAAAGCCCGTGGCGCTGTATTCATGGCTTTTGAAGCTATACGCCAAGCGGGGCATGAAGATACTGGACACCCACGCGGGCAGCGCCAGCAGCCTGGTGGCCTGCCACCGGGCGGGCATCGACGCCTGGGGGTATGAGATCGACCCGGAGTATTACCGCATGGCGATGGAACGCCTGGAGCGTGAGTGCGCCCAGGTGGGACTGTACAGCCTGGAAGCCCAGCAACCCGGCGCGGGGCTCGACCAGGTGGGGATATTCGATTTAATGGGAGGATGATGGACGTATGCCCGACAGGGACATCATGGCCGCAGCGGTGGACAAGTACGGCGGGGCGCGGCAGCTGGTGAAGTGCTGCGAGGAGCTGGGGGAATTGACCCAGGCCATCTGCAAGCTGTTTGACGGGGCGCAGTGGAGCGAGGACGACATCGAAGCCGTGGTCGAGGAAGTGGCCGACGTGGAGATAATGATCGCGCAGGTGCGCATGATACTGGCCATTGACCCGGACATGGAGCAGCGGTGGCACGACAGGAAGCTGCGGCGGCTGTGGCGACAGCTGGACGACGGCACCTGACGGCCCGTGCGGGGCCGTGTGCTCGCTGCAATAATGGACATGGGTGCGGGCCGGGGGCGGCCTGCTGAGGGCCTGTGTGGGCGCGTGCGCGGCGCTGTGCGCGGGCGTGACGGGCAGGACGCAGGCCGACCCCACTATTTTTATTTGGCGCGGAGCGCCATGCTATTTAATCGAGGCCGTGTCAGCCCCGGTGCGGGGCCGTGCGGGCGCTGAAGCGCGGGGCATGGGTGCGGGTGGGGTCGGCCTGCCTGCGCCCCGTGTGGGCGCGTGCGTGGCGCTGTGCGCGGGCGTGGCGGGCAGGATGCAGGCCGACCCTGGCTATTCAATGGGCGCGGAGCGCCTGGCCATTTTCTCGGGCGCGTATGCGCCCGCCGAAATAATTTTTCCCTTTGGAAAAGCGCGGGCTTTAAGGGGTGCGGGCTACGCGGTGTTGGGCAAGCGGTCGATTTTTCCGCTTTTTCCGCTGCTGATTTTGATTGAGCGCGAGGCTTTCCCCCTGGGCGGGCGGCTGGCTGAAATTGAGACCACTCCCCCCTCCCCTTGAAAGTCCGAGGGCCTCCCACCCACACCGGCGACATCCCAACCCCTTCCAGCGCGGGCCGTTTGAAAAATCGAGGGGGGCTTGAGATACCGTTACAGTTAGCCTTTGAGAATTGAACTGTATCAACTGTAACCAGTGTAACAAAATGGCGATTCCCCTATAATAAGGATAGAACACCCCCTTTTACAGTAGTTACATTAGTTACAGAAAAGAAAACATATATAATATATACAGAACCGGGGAGATAATGAATTGACAGGGAATTGGGGGAAGAAATTGGGGGAAACATCGGGGGAATATTGAAATATGCGAAAACGTGCGATTTTGGCGCGGATTTGACGTTGCATAAATAGTAATTTATGCAGCCTTCGGGACGGTTTTGTGGCCTTTTCAAATCGAAGGGCCTTCGGGACCAAAAGGTCTCAGGTTCAAATCCTGTCACCTCGACCACAAAAATTGTGTAACGTGTAAAAGCGGGACACAATTTTTTTATGCACACCGCACAAGAAAAACAGACAGCGGGGCGGCCTGGGCCGGGCATGGGTGCAAAATGGGTGCAGTGGGTGCAGCTGCCGGCAGGCATGAAAAAACGCGCAGGGGTGTGATCCTGCGCGTTTATATCGCGTTTTGAGCGTTAATTTACGTGTTCATCGTCCGGCGCTGCGTCCACCCGGTCCAGGATCGTCTGCATGGCCGCGGCGCTGTCTTCATCGCGGCGCTTCAGCGCGTGGGCGTAAATGCGCAAGGTCGTGTCCGCCTTCGCGTGGCCCAGACGGCTGGCCACGGCCACGGCGTCGATATTGGAGGCGAACAGCAGGGTGGCGTGGGTGTGCCTCAGATCGTGGAAGCGGACGCCCTCAAAGCCGTGCCGATCCGCGAAGCGCCGGAACTGTTTGGAGGGCGTGTCGTGGTGCAGCGGGGTCCCGTCCCACGCGCAGACGATCCGATCCTGGCCGCGCCACCGATCGCCCAGCAGGGCGGCGACTTCCTGCTGGTGCTTGTGGGTCTCATCCAGCAGCGCCATCATGCCCGCGGGCAGGGTGACGGTGCGGTCGCTGCTGGGCGTCTTTGTGGGGCCCACGAAACTGCCGGACCCGCTGGCGTACTTCGCGGCCTTCGACACGTCGATGGCGCAGCGCTTCCAATTCACGTCGGCCCAGGTGAGCCCACCGACTTCGCCCAGGCGCAGGCCGCACGTCAGCGCCAGCAGCACGGCGCACCTGAAGGACATATCCTTCTCGCCCTGGAGGGCCCGCAACAGCTCCACGGCCTGATCATCGTCCAGATAATGCACCGGCTTCGCCCTGAAGCGGGGCCGATCCACCGCGGCCATGGGATTGCGCCATAGCACTTCCCACCGCACGGCCTTCTCAAACATCTGATAGAGACAGTCATAGTAAGAACACAGCGTCCGGGCGCTGAGCGGCGCGGCGGGGTCCTTCGCCAGCCTGGCCCGGTCCGAGGGCGTGCGCTTCCTGGCCAGATCGGCATCGTCCCGCTGCTGCGACACCCTGCCCTCTTCCCTGATCTCCACCATGAAGTCGGCCAGGCGGGCCGGGGTCAGTTTGTCCACCTGGATCGCGCCCAGCTTCGGCAATATTCGCCGGTCCAGTAAGTGCTGATAATTGGAGGCCGTCACCGGCGAACAGTTTGCCCGGACGTGGCGGCGCATCCATAGGTCGGCCAGGTCCTTTAGCGTCATGGCGGACTCCGCCCGCGCCTTCCCGTTCTCCGCATCGACTTCCAACTGTTTGAGCGCCTTCTCAGCCTGCCGGCGCTGCTGCGATTCAGACAGCGCCCCGTTCAGCTTCAGCGTGCGCCTGATCCACTTCCGCTTCCCATTTTCATCATATACCTGGACGCCTATGCGCCAACTGCCGCCCCTCTGTTCAATGGTGCCCATAGAAAATTGATGCTCCTTCCTGAAAGTATATAGGGTGTATGTATTTCTTAGGTGTAAAGGTGTAAATGAAATTTCCATACCTATGATAATCGTTCAAAAATGAACGTGTAAGAAGGTGTTGGGATTACGTGTAAACCAGCGACCACCTCACAGATAACGTTACAAAATGACAGATAATGAAACAACAACGGCAGGGGTTAGCCCTGCCGTTGTATTATTGTTCGGTTTGCATCTTGATCACTTATTGGATCAATACCCGCATAATTTGCAAGTATCAGATAATCTTGCAATGTCATCGGAACGCCACTGAAGAAAATGGCACGTAGGTGTGTAGCGTCCAACCCAGTATTATCCGAAACATAGTCGATCCATTCAATGCTATTGTCGTTATCTACATTAAACAATTGCTCTGCAAGTTGTCGTGTAGCATACTGTGATACTTCAATAGCATTTCTCATAACATCATATTGTTTACGTGATGTCACGGCATTGTAAACGTCTAATTCAATACACATATAAAAAACCTCCTTAATAGAATAATGTGATATAATGATCGTACCGCGGAACATATAGCCGGAGACGCTCCAGCAGAGACGAGGTTGCCATGTCACATAATTATCAAATCATCGTGTTCCCCTCGGAGAATGTAAAGGGGAAGTATGACGTCGTGGTCATGTTGGATCATCGGTGGGTTTGCTGCGTCTATCCATCTCAAGATTTACAATTTGTTGAACTATTGAAATCAGCCCTGGCAGGTCAGTCGGCATCTGATAATTAGCCGATAGATCGGCGCGTGCTGCCGAGGCGATTGCTATGGCCCGTTCCCGTTCTTCCGGGGATGGGTCTTTTTTTGTGTCAAAGTATTGAACAGGAATGTCAGACATTCCAACCAAGTAATCAACCGATACGTTGAACACCTTGGCAAGTGCTATCAACTGTTCAATGTCAGGTTGAAATCTTCCTGTTACCCATCGGGAAACTGTTTGTTGTGAGACACACAGCTTCTCCGCCAAGGTGGTCTGCTTATAATCGTGTTGTTTCATCAAATCATGAAGCCGTTCGGAGAAAGTCATATTACCACCTCCAAGAATATGTTACAACGAAAATGAGTAAATGTAAAACATCTTTAATGCGTATTTTGGTTGACGAATACGCATTTTATGGATATAATATCCAGTACGGAGGTGATAGACGTTGAATATGCGAGAAGTACGAAAAGAGAAGCAATACACACAAAGTGCATTGGCTTCGCTGGTGGGTGTTTCGCAACAGCAAATAGCGAAGTATGAAGCAGGGTTAAGCATACCACCCAAGAAAGTCATTTCAAAAATAGCTCAAGCGCTTGGCTTGACCCCATATGAAACATGGGAAATGTTTTATGACGACGAGGAGGGATAACTATGAGGCTTCGCTCTATTCCCGATGCTGCCCGGCTGCTGGGTCTGACCACGCAGCAGCTTCGCCGGGGCATCGCTGCGGGGCGCTATCCACACTATGAGATCGAAGGGCGGACCATGGTGGACGTGGACGCCCTGGGCGAGATCATCGAAGCGGAGAAGCGGACCATCGGCATCGAAGAGGCCGCGGAGCTGACCGGGCTAAGTAAGACCATGATCCGGCGCGGAGCGCGGGGCGGATGGCTGCCCTGTGAGAAGATCGGCAAGGCGTACCGCTTCACCCCGGCCCGCCTGCTGGAGGCCCTGGAGGGAAGGAAAAAAGACTAAGGAGCCGACCACATGGACGTAAAAGAGTTTGTCAGCTACCTGCGGGTGGCAAAGGGGCCCAGCTCAAACGGGGAATACCTGTGCAAGTGCCCGGCGCATGATGATCGCACGGCTTCGCTGTGCGTGGGCACCGGGGCGGATGGGCGCATCCTGGTGAAGTGCCAGGCCGGCTGCGACACGCGGGACGTGGTGAAGGCCATGGGGCTGAAGATGGCGGACCTTTACAGTGACTTGATAAAGCGCGCCGTCAATGATCTCCAGCGAACTTATTCCCTCATCTATGTCGATACTTTGAATATTAGGACATTCTGAAAAGGGAATTCCATAAACAGTCGCGATATCTCCTGTAAACCGTATTCTTCTAAGATTTGTACAATGGCCAAATGATCCTTGGTAAAAACAGTCAATCTCCGGCAGAGTTAACGCCTCAATATTGCAATTGCGGAATGCGTCTTCACCAATAGTGTATACTTTGCTGTGGAATGCAATATTCTTAAGCTTTACACAATTCTTAAAAGCGCCAGACAATATCGACCACAGTTTGGGCCCAAAGGAAACTGATTCCAGATTTGAACAGTTTGCAAATGCTCCATCTTCAATGACCGCACCATTCATAGTTACCTGAATCAGTGATTGAATTCCACTGAAACTTCTCGCCTTTAAACTAATCAGACTGTCTGGCAGTATCAGACGTCGACATTCTCCCCGAAAATTCGTCAAGGCAACTTCTTCAATACCCTCCTCAAACCGAAGTACATCACAATGGATGTCGGGGATATGTTCCACACGACAAATACGTTTTCCATCAACCCATGCAGGAACAACATATTCTTCGGAATGATCCACTGCTATATTGTCATTCAGCAACGCGACTCGTCCAGGACGAATTGAACGATATTGATATCTTTCTCCGGCGACGGTTTTATCTTCGTGCCTTTTTTGTGCAGAACTTATTTGACCATCAAAGATACTCTGCCAGCCAGTGAGCGTATCACGGATGTCCTCAGGGGCATCTTTCTCAGGCATACTCTTCCAAAGCTCTGAACCCGTCTCGTAAAACAAAGCCTCAAATAATGCCAGTTCTATGGTATACGCCAGTTCTGCTGCCCAAGCATCCTGTTTGGATAGCTCGGGATTGAGGCTTGAGTCCACCCTATACCTGGAAATAACAAGAGCCAGTTCCACTTGAAGACTGAGAAATAAAGACATTCTGGTAAGGTGACCCGGTAAAGATATTAAAATCTCACTTATATGGGCAACATAATCGTCCGCTTGTTCGGCGGAGAATCCATCTAAACAGTTCAGAAGCTCTTTAGTATCATTCTCATGATCTCTCCATGTTCTTCCCACAAGTGAATACTGTTCCAACATTCTCAGATTGCCCAGCTCAATTTCAGATGAAACGATTTCGTCTTCTTCTCGCATTCCGCATATGGCATGTACGATCAATGCACAAAGGCACATGGCATAATAAGAACTAATTATGTTATTCTTAAACGAATCTTGGACTATAAACCGCGCTCGGCTGCAATTGGTGACGGAATCCTTGGAAATGAGCTTTTCAATTGAGGTTTTTATACTTTGCAAAGCTTCGTTCATGTATACACACTCCCATGATGATCTCATACCATTATGAAATGATCAATTATTTAGACGACAACTATTAACAATAGTTCCGAGAATTGAGAAATACTGTGCACGGGAAGGCGTTATATGATGTTGGTTCTTCTATTTTGTATTTCCATATCAACTTTCTATCTGGACTCATTTTCATGGTATTCCAGCTTTCTTCATCTCTTCCAGCAGCATTGAATTCACCTCGTAGGTCAACAGGTTGTCCATACGCTCTTCTCGCCTCATGTATTCCCTGACAGCAGTTGAACTGATCCCATCTAAACCTTCTGGGGCTTGTAAGATCAAGAAAGAATCAGCATGCGCTGCAAGGGCTTGATTCTTTTGAATGATACGCTGCGGTACAAGACCATCCCTACCAAAGATAATCACCTTGAAGTTCGATACCAATGATTCATAAGAACTCCAGCGTGCTAAACCTTCAAGCTTATCACCACCGAAGATGAAATAGATCTGCGACTCGGGATTCCCCCTTTGAATGGAAAGAAGTGTTTCAATCGTATGCCCCTTTACTGCGGTTGTCCTAAGCTCCCGTCCGTCTACACCAAGACGATGGCCTTTTTCATGGAATGATTGAAGCATGTCGAACCTCAACTTCTCAGAAAGAACGGTCCTGTCGGTTCCGGCAGGCTTACGCTGCATCTTCCTACTGACATATGCATCACTTGAAGGGACAAAGATTCCTTTCACAATCTCATCTGGCGCGCCGGTAGTGAGTTGATCCACGGCGTACTGCATCAAATTTTATATGTGCCTTGGTCGGAGGGTTGAACGATCCGCCCATGACGACGATCTTCTTTTTCATTGATGCCTCCATTTCTACATGCGCTCTGTAATGGTTTTCTGTACATAATTCAGTATCCTTTTATTCAGTCTCCCTCTGGCATAATAATTCACCCCACTTGTTAATAGTATGCCATACTTGTCTAACAAATGGGGTGCAGTTCACAGTTCCAGTTCTTTTCCCTGTCATTCGTTTGATCAGGGATAGGGGCGTCAGTCCTTTGCCGCCGGATACTCGTTGCAGAGCAAGCGATAGGCGGGTTCATCCTCCTCGACGGTGGGGAAGCGGCCCTGAGCCTCCTCGAAGCGGTTGTCGGTGTTGTCGTCGTTGCACATGGAGACCTCGCCGATGATGACGTAGCCGGTGCCGGGCTGGACGGAGAAGTCGTGGTAGGTATAAGGATAGAGGGTCAGGCTCTCGCCGGGCTTGAGCACGATCTCCTCGCCGGCGGCCACAGTGTACTCGCGCCCGTCGGAGTAGACCTTCACGGGGCGCTCGCGGTCGGGCAGCTCGTCCTTGCCAGCGTTCCACAGGTGGAACACCAGGTTGCCGCCGCCGCGGTTGATGATGTCTTCCATCTTGTTCCAATGGAAGTGGTTGGGCGACAGCTGGCCGTCCTTGAGCATCATGATCTTCTCCGCGTAGGTCTTGGTGTACTTCTTGTCGTGGACGTTGCCGTTGCGCAGGGTGATCAGGTACAGGCCCTTCTCGTAGAAGTGGCCCTCGCCGTAGTCGGTGATGTCCCAGCCCAGCGCGTTGTCGCGGATCTCGTCGTATTCGTGGCCCTTCTCCTGCCACTCCTCCGGCGTGAAGCTCAAAAACGGCGGCAGCTCGAAGCGGTGCTCCTTCAGGAGCGCTTCAAAGTCCTTGATGCAGGTGTTGATCTCGGAGCGTTTCATGACACATGACCTCTCTTTGCTTGATGAATGGATGCCTCTATGGGAGATTATAGCACATACGGGTGGGCGGCGCAAGGTTTTTTATATTTGTGTGTTTCAGAGAAGTATGGTATAATGGTTAGGAAAACGGAACGTTTTCCGGGTCGGCGGGCCCCGAAGGGCAGCACGCCGACAATCATGGTATAATGACATCGATAAGGTTGTTTTATGATGAGGTGATGGCATGGATACCCTAC
>JAFUCP010000077.1 GCA_017459565.1 Clostridia bacterium
CACCGGGGTCACGACTCCGTTGGCGTCCACGGTGGCCACCTTGGGCTTGCCGCTCGTCCAGGTCAGGGCGCTCTGAGCCGTCTCCGGGGCCAGGACGGCGTACAGCTGCAGGGGCTGTCCCACCGGGAGGGCGACGGCCTTGCCCTGGGAAATGGACACGCCCGCGGGCTTATAGGGGTCCGTCACGGTGACGGTGATCGTCGCCTTCTTCTTGTTGGCCGTCGCGACGGTGATCTTGGCCTTGCCCTCTCCCACCGGGGTCACGACTCCGTTGGCGTCCACGGTGGCCACCTTGGGCTTGCCGCTCGTCCAGGTCAGGGCGCTCTGAGCCGTCTCCGGGGCCAGGGCGGCGTACAGCTGCAGGGGCTGTCCCACCAGGAGGGCGACGGCCTTGCCCTGGGCGATGGAAATCCCTGCGGGCTTATAGGGGTCCGTCACGGTGACGGTGAGCTTCGCCTTCTTCTTGTTGGCCGTGGTGACGGTGATCTTGGCCTTGCCCTCCCCCACAGGGGTCACCAGGCCGTTGGCGTCCACGGTGGCCACCTTGGGCTTGGAGGAGGCATAGCCCGTGACCGTCCAGCCCGAGGCATAGGCAAAGGCCGGGACAAGCTGCAGCCTCGCGCCCATGGCCAGCTGCGCCGTGCCGTTGGAGCCGGTCCTTGAAACGCTGACCTCCGCCACCGGGATCGACGGGGCCGCGGGCTGGGCCGGGGTGGCGGGCGTCTCGGGCTGCGAAGGCTGAGCCGGGGTGGCGGGCGTCTCGGGCTGCGCGGGCTGGGCCGGGGTGGCGGGCGTTTCGGGCTGCGAAGGCTGGGCCGGGGTGGCGGGCTGCGCCGGAGCCGCCGGCTCCAGGATGGTGAAGGCCACCTTCAGCGTGCCCGTATAGCGGCCCACGCCGGTGATGACCGCGTAGGCCGTGCCGGGGTTGACGTTGTTCTCATAGGAGACGGTGTAATCCGTGCCCGGCGTCAGCACCTTGCCCCGGACCACCACGTCCACGGGCACGGGGGCGACGGGCGCGCCGGTATAGGCATAGCTGCCCTCCACGCCGCTGGTGCCGGCGGTGATGTCGCCCACATCGATCAGCTCCACCTGCGGCGCGTAGGAAACGACGGCCGTCCACCTGTCCAGCTCCGCGCCGTCGCGGTCGCTGGCGATCAGCTCCACGGTGAAGCTCTGGGCATAGGGGATGGCCTGGTCGGTCACCAGCTCGTCGATGAAGCGGTGGATATTGACGGAAAGCCCCTCGGTGAAGCGGGAAACGCCGCCCGCCCCGTACCAATAGAGCTTCGCGCGGTTGGAGTAGGCGGCCCAGCTGAGCGTGCCGTCCGGGGCCAGGGCCACGCTGTCCGCCAGGCGGGTGACGGGGCCCTCGGGCTCCTCGTATTTGGGATAGAGGGGGGAAAGATAGTCGTAATCGCCCATCCAGGTCTCCAGGGTCATCAGATCGGCGTCGTAGGCCTCCAGCCGCAGGCTGTGCCTGCCGGTGTTCAGGATGGTTCCCGCGCCGATCAGCCCGTCCAGATAGGCGTCCACGTTGAAGGAGAGCGCCGCGGTGGACTGCACGCCGGCCTCGCCGTCGTCGAACACGCCGTAATAATACAGCGTCGCGCCGGGGAGAGCGTTCCAGCTCATCACCCCGCCGCCGAAGCGGACGCCCAGGTCCTCCGGGGCCAGCACGGCCCGCTCGCCGCCATAGAGTTCAAATTCGGCCTGCTCCGCGACCACAGGGTCCGCGATCATCGCCTCCGCAAAGGCGCAGACAGGCAGCGCGCACGCGATCAGCGCCGCCAGGATACCCATGAAAAAGCGCTTCATGTCCAGCCCTCCCGCATCGGTTTTGTCGGTCGTACTGTGTGCTACTTTTCCACCTTCACGATGGGCGCGGCCCCGGCGGAGAAGGTGCGCTCGCCGCCGGAGGCAAAGCGTATCTTCACCCGCGCAAGCGCCCCCTGCCCGCTCAGGCCGATGACCTCGCCCCTGCCGAACACCCGGTGGTACACCGCGTCCCCCACGTTAAAATGCGGGGCGTCCTGCCGCGGGGCGGGCCGGGACGGGGCGCCGGAAAAGCCCCTCTGCACCCCGGGGATGCCCAGCCTGCGGTCCAGCTCGGCGCTGCCGGTGGTCTGCGCCGTGGGGCGTTCGCGGTAGCGGTCGTTGTAAGGGGAGCGCACGGACTGCGCCCAGCCCATGGCCTTCTGCACCGGCGGCGGCACCCGGCGTGTATCCTGGCGGCCCACGCCGTCCATGATCAGCCGCTGGGGGATTTCCGTGACGAAGCGGGACAGCTCGTTGGCGCTGCGGGTGTTGTACAGCGCTCGGGTGCGGGCATGGCTCATGAACAGGCGCTTTTTGGCCCGGGTGATGCCCACATAGGCCAGGCGGCGCTCCTCCTCCATCAGCTCGTCGTCGAACACGGCCCGGGTCAGCGGAAAGACGCCCTCCTCCATGCCCGCCAGGAACACGACGTTGAACTCCAGGCCCTTGGCGGAGTGGAGCGTCATCAGCGTCACCGCGCCGCCGGACTCGTTCATGCCGTCCAGGTCGGACACCAGGGACACGTTCTCCAAAAACGCGTTCAGGTCGCCCTCTGGGTTCATGCGTTCAAACTCCGTCACCGCGCCCTGAAGCTCGCGTATGTTTTCGATGCGGCTCTGGTTCTCCTCGGTTTTGTTTTCCTCAAGCGCCTTCACATAGCCGGTGCGCTCAATCAGCGCCTCCACAAATTCGGAGGGCTTTTTTTCGTACATCAGCTCCGTCAAATCGATCATCAGCGCCGCGAACTCCCCCACCAGCTTTTTCGCCCGGGGGGAAAGCGGCGCGTCCTCCGGGGCCAGCACCGCCGAGAGCAGCGGCATATCGTTCTGCCGGGCATAGTCGGCCAGCTTATCGATGGTGGTATCGCCGATGCCGCGCTTGGGCTCGTTGATGATGCGCCGGGTGGAGACATCGTCGTCCGGGTTCGCCAGCGCGCGCATATAGGCGATGAGGTCCTTGACCTCCTTGCGCTCATAGAAGCGCTGGCCGCCATAGACCCTGTAGGGCGTGCCGCCGCGCACAAACGCCTCCTCAAGCACGCGGGACTGGGCGTTGGTGCGGTACAGCACGGCGATGCCGCCCGGGCTTTCCCCGCCGCCCGTCAGCTTTCGGGACATGGCGGCGATGAAGGCGGCCTCGTCCCGCTCGTCCATGGCGTGGTACAGCGCGATGCGCTCGCCGGGGTCATGCTCGGTCCACAGCGCCTTCTCCTTGCGGCCCCGGTTGTGGGCGATGACCTGGTTGGCGGCCTCCAGGATGTTGCCTGTGGAGCGGTAATTCTGCTCCAGCTTGATGGTCACGCACTCGGGAAAGTCCTTTTCAAAGTCCAGTATGTTGCGCAGGTCCGCGCCGCGCCAGCCGTAGATGGACTGGTCATCGTCGCCCACCACGCACAAATTGTGCCGCTCCCCCGCCAGCAGCCGCACCAGCATGTACTGGGCGGCGTTGGTGTCCTGGTATTCGTCCACCAGGATGTAGCGGAACCGGTCCCGGTAGTAATCCAGCACCGGGGGATGCTCCGTGAGCAGCTCCAGCGTGCGGATGAGCAGATCGTCAAAGTCCAGGGCGTTGTTGCCCTTCAGCGTCTGCTCATAGAGCCGGTAGGCCTCGTAGAGCTTGCGGCTCCTGAAATCGCCGCCGGACTCCTTCAGAAATTCCGTGGGCGTGAGCAGCTTGTTCTTGGCGTCGGAAATCACGGAGCGGATCTGCTTGGGGGGATATTCCTTGTCGCTCAGCTTCAGCTCCTTCGCCACGGCCCGCACCACGCTCATGCGGTCGTCCTCATCGTAGATGGCAAACTGCCGCTTATAGCCCAGCTTTTCGATGTCCCGGCGCAGGATGCGGGCGCAGCAGGAATGGAAGGTGGATATCCACGCCTCCTCGGAGGCCTGCCCCGCCAGGGCGTGGACGCGCTCCGCCATCTGACGGGCGGCCTTGTTGGTGAAGGTGATGGCCAGTATGTGCCAGGGAGCCACCCCGCGCTCCATCAGGTGGGCCACCCGATAGGTCAGCACGCGGGTCTTGCCGCTGCCCGCCCCGGCCAAAACAAGCAGCGGCCCTTCCGTCTGTTCGACGGCGGCGCGCTGCTGTGGATTAAGTGCGTTGAGATCGATCATTCGTCCTTGTCCCTCTGGATGCGCTCCAGGACCTTCTGATAGCCGCCCGCGCCGTAATTGAGCGCACGGTTCACGCGGCCGATGGTGGCGGTGGAAACGCCGGTCTTTTCCACAATTTCGGTATAGGTCGCCTGGTTTTGAAGCAGCTGGGCGACCTCCAGCCGCTGGGAGAGATCCTGTATCTCCCGAATGGTAAACAGATCCTCAAACAGCCGGTAGCAATCCTCCATGCTGTCCAGCGCCAGAAAGGCCCGCGCCAGGTTATCGGTCTGCCCGTTTTGCAATCTGGATGAAAACATACCCATTTCCTCCCCTGTATCGCGACATATTTGGTTTTTCACTTCGCTGTATTAATATTATAACGTATAGAAGCCAAAACGTCAAGGAAGGCCGGAAAAACGCGCCCGCTCAACAGCAGCCCTTGCGCTCATGCTCCCGCAGCACCTGCATCAGATCGTTCACCAGGGACTCGTTTTCCTTGTGGAAATTCATTTCGCTCTGCATGACCTCGTTGCTCAGGGAATCCTGCAACAGCGCCGCGGGCGCCACCGCCATGGCGTTGCAGATGGCCACCACGGTCTCCATGCTGGCCTTCTTCTCCCCGCGCTCGATGTGGCCGATGAAGGAGCCGGAGACCCCCGTCCGCTCCGCAAGCTGCTCCTGCGTCATGCCGCGGGAAAACCTGCTCTGCCGCACGCGTGTGCCCAATTTCCGATAATCCATGTTCACAGACTCGCCTCCTTTTTGATACTACTTATAGTGTACACTCTTTCACCTATAAATGGAATTGTCCGAAGGTTGTATTTATGTATTATAAGTATTATGCCAGCGGCCAATTTTTCCGTTGCGGGGCGCTGCGCCATAATTTTACACACATTCCCCCTTCGCCGCTTGAAAAAAAGGAAGAATTATCTTAAAATGCAGCATAAAGATACGCCGATTCGGGCGGCTCGGGACAGGCTGTTCCGCGCGGCCCGGGCGCGAGGGAGTGATGAGCATGAACGATGTCGCGAACCGTTTCGCCAGCCGTGTTTTCAACCTGGACACCATGCGCCAGCGCCTGCCGAAGGACACCTATCGGGAAATGCTGCGCTGCATTTCGGGCCAGCAGCGGCTGGATCTGCGCATCGCCAACATTGTGGCCAACGCCATGAAGGACTGGGCCATCGAACAGGGCGCGACCCATTTCACCCACTGGTTCCAGCCCATGACCGGCATCACCGCCGAAAAGCACGACAGCTTCATCTCCCCCGTCCCCGGGGACGCCAAGGGCGCGCCCGGCGGCGTGATCATGGAGTTTTCCGGCAAGGAGCTGGTGCGGGGCGAATCCGACGCCTCCTCCTTCCCCTCCGGCGGGCTGCGCTCCACCTTCGAGGCCCGGGGCTATACCGCCTGGGACCCCACCTCCTTCGCCTTCATCAAGGACGGCGTGCTGTACATCCCCACCGCCTTTTGCAGCTACGGCGGCGAGGCGCTGGACATGAAGACGCCCCTGCTGCGCAGCATGGAGGCCGTGAGCCGCCAGGCCCGGCGGGTATTGCGGCTGTTCGGCCACGCCGAGGACGTCAAGACCGTGATCACCGTCGGCCCGGAGCAGGAATACTTCCTGGTGGACCAGAGCGTGATCGACGCGCGGGAGGACCTGCTGCTCACCGGGCGCACGCTGCTGGGCGCGCGCCCGCCCAAGGGGCAGGAGCTGGACGACCACTATTACGGCGTCATCAAGCCCCGGGTGCAGGCCTATATGAAGGAGCTGAACGAGGAGCTTTGGCAGCTGGGCATCTACGCCAAGACCGAACACAACGAGGCCGCCCCCGCTCAGCACGAGCTGGCCCCCGTGTTCACCAGCGCCAACATCGCCGCCGACCACAACCAGCTGACCATGGAGCTGATGCAGAAGGTGGCCCACCGCCACGGCATGGTCTGCCTGCTGCATGAAAAGCCCTTCGAGGGCGTCAACGGCAGCGGCAAGCACAACAACTGGTCCATCGCCACCGCGGACGGCGTCAATTTGCTGGAGCCCGGGGCCACGCCCTTTGAAAACGCCCAGTTTTTGCTGTTCTTGTGCGCGGTGATCCAGGCTGTGGACGATTATCAGGACCTGCTGCGCATTTCCGTGGCCACCGCCGGCAACGACCACCGCCTGGGCGCCCACGAAGCGCCCCCGGCGGTCATGTCCATGTTCCTGGGTGACGAGCTGAGCGAGGTGCTGGAGGCCATCGAAAACGACGCGGCCTACGGCGGGCGCGACCAGGAGCAGCTGAAGATCGGCGTGGACGTGCTGCCCAGGATCCCCAGGGACTCCACGGACCGCAACCGCACCTCCCCCTTCGCCTTCACCGGCAACAAGTTTGAATTCCGCAGCCCCGGCTCCAGCCAGTCCATCGCCAAATCCAACATCGTCATCAACACCGCCGTGGCGGAGAGCCTGCGGCAGTACGCCGACGCGCTGGAGGGCGCGGAGGACTTCACCCTGGCGCTGCACGACCTCATCCGCGATACCATCCGCGCCCACCGGCGCATCCTGTTCAACGGCAACGGATATGACAACCACTGGCCCGAGGAGGCCCAGCGCCGCGGGCTGATGAACCTGAGGACCACTCCCGAGGCCCTGGAACACCTGACGGACGAAAAGAACGTGGCGCTGTTTGAAAGGCACGGCGTGTTCAGCGCCGCGGAGCTGCGCTCCCGCTATGAAATGCTGCTGGAAAACTACGTCAAGGTCATCCACATCGAGGCCCAGACCATGATGGACATGGTCAGCCGCGATATACTGCCCGCCGTTTCCGCCTTCTCCGCCAGGCTGTGCGACAACGCCCGCGTGAAGGCTGAGATCGCCGGCGTGGCCTGCGGCTATGAAAAGGCGCGCTGCCGGGAAATTTCCCGCCTGACCGACGAAATCTACGCCATTTGCAGCACCCTGGGCGAGGCCATGCACCACGCCGACGCCGCCGAGGACACCCTTGAGCGCGCCATGCGCTACAAGGACAACGTCATCCGCGCCATGACCGCCCTGCGCGCCGCCTGCGACGCCTGCGAGGCCATGACCCCCAAGCAGGTCTGGCCCTATCCCAGCTATACCGACATGCTGTTCAGCGTGAAGTGAACCCGGCGCGGGGCGACGGGCCCCCGTCAGACGCAGATATAAAGGAGTTTTGCCCATGTCCAAGCTGCCGAAGCTGATCGTCATCGCGGGCACCAACGCCTCCGGCAAGAGCGGCCTGGGGGTCGATCTGGCAAAGAAGTACGGCGGCGAGGTCGTCTCCGCCGATTCCCGGCAGGTGTTCCGGGGACTGGATCTGGGCAGCGGCAAGATCACGCCCCGGGAGACGCGGGGCGTGCCCCACCACCTGATCGACGTGTGCGAGCCCGGGGAATTCTTCTCCATGCACGATTTCCAGCGCCTGGCCTGCGCGGCCATCGACGGCATCCTGGCGCGGGGGCGGCTGCCGTTCCTGGTGGGCGGCACGGGGCTGTATATCGCCTCCGTCGCCGAGGGCTATGTGATGAGCGACAAGGCGCCGGACCTGGCATACCGGCAGTACCTGGAGAGCTTCGAAACGCCACAATTGTATGAGATGCTGCTGAAGGCGCTGCCCGACACCAACGTGGAGCCGAAGAACCGCAACCGCGTAATGCGGCTGCTGGAAAAGCTGCACGCCGGGGACGACCACGTCCCCCGCAGCCAGAGGCGCTACGACTGTCTGAAGCTGGGCGTGACCTGGGACCGGGAGACGCTGCGCGCGCGCATCGACGAGCGGCTTGAGCGGCGGCTTGACGCGGGCATGATCGACGAGGTCAAGGGGCTCATGGACCGCGGCGTCAGCCTTGATTTTTTGATGAAGCTGGGCCTGGAATACCGCTATATCGCCCGGTACCTGACCGGGGATATCCCCCTGCGGGAGGACATGGTGGCGCAGCTGGGCACCGCCATCAAGCAGTTTGCCAAGCGCCAGATGACCTGGTTCCGCCGGGACAGGGAGATAATCTGGCTGGACATGACCGGCGACCCCTTCGCCCAGGCCTGCCGGGAAATCGACCGGTTCATCAACCCATAAACGAATATGCGAAACAGCCATCCCGGAATCAGCGCCGGGATGGC
>JAFUCP010000078.1 GCA_017459565.1 Clostridia bacterium
ATACCGTCCACGTCGAGCGCATCCATCAGAGCCGTGCCGATGCCGCCGCCGTAAAAGGCGGCAAAGCACTCGTCCCTCAGCTTGCTGCGCAGGGCTTCATAATCGATCATATGTGCCTCCGTTCCTGCGGCCTGTGCGCGCCGGCTCAATCAAAGCGCCACTCGTCCTTCGGCAGCGCGTCTCTAAGCAGTTCCCGGGCCTTCTTCTGGCCATCAATGGCGCTTTGCAGGCTCTTTTTGTACATGTAATCGCCATCCTTCACCATCTGGGATGGAATTCAGTATGATTCGTCCTCCGTGGCCGCTTCGGTCACGTCCTCCCACCGGGCTGCCGGCAGTTCACGCTGGCAGCACACATATCGAAGCAGCGCCTCGGCGCTCCGGGCGTCCGCCTCCCTTTCCACGAGAATATGGAAGCCGTCCGCCAGGTTCAGCCTCGCCTCCAGCCTGAAATTCCCGGAATCGGAAAGGCTGCGGCACACCTGGACAAACACCGGCCCCTCAAAGTCCCTGTCGTCCCCGTCGTGAAGCAGCGCGACGAGGCTGTCCCCCGACAGCTCCCGGAGGCTGAGCATATAATCGCAGATGGCGTTCAGCTGCGCGCGCGTGGGCACGCCCGTCTCCATGTGGAACACCGCCTGGACGCCGGTCGGCAGCTTCGTATGGGGGATGCGGTCCTGCAAATGGCAGATGAATTCCACGGCGTCCGAAAGCGGCTCCGCCTCCCTCCAGGCCCCGGTATCGATCAGCACGCTCCCGGGGATGGCGAACTGCCTGCAATGCGCCAGAGCGCACAAATCAAGCTCGTGGATGCGATAATACAGGTTAATCGCCTCCTCCAGCCGGTCCTCGGTGCGCGACGCGCCCAGGGCATTGATCCTCTCCAGCTCCTCCAGGGAGGCGCAGGACGCCAGCCGCGCCGTGCCGGAATCCCGAAGGGCCTGCTCCAGATAGGCCAGGATGGCTTCATCGTAATCGCCGTCCAGCCCGGACAGCTCCACGCGCTGCCAGTTTGCCCACAGCTCATACAGCAGATTGAGCGACGACGCTTCGCAGATCAATTCCTCCAGCCAGTCTATCCGATACCTGTCGTCCGGCGTAAACTGATCGATCAGGCAGTGCATCATCAAATACCCCAGCTGCCAGGCCGCCTGGCACCAGTTCGCCCCGCTTTCGGCGCACAGCGTCAGCCGGTAGCCCTCCTCCGTGCGCTCCCAAGTCGGCTCGTCGTTTTCCGGCGCGTTGTCCAATTCCAGGCAGGCGTTGACGAACCCGATCTCCGACGCCTCCAGCCTTTCCTCAAAAAAGCAGGCGATGACCTGGATCTGCCGCAGCTCGCCGCCGTCCGTCGGCTCAAGCGCCAGCTGCCACCGGGAAAAATAAGTATCCATCTCGTCAAACCGGCGGGCGATATGGTCATCGTAATACTGAACGACCTCTGCCGCGGTAATCCCGGGGCGCCCTTCCAGGTAATTCAGCAGGGCCTGCTGATCCGCCTCGGTATAGGCCCCGCCCATGATTTCCTCCACAAAGGCGTCATAGCTGCGCTTCACCCCCTGAAGCGCCGTGCGCAGCTGCCGGTTCATGTTCATCCCTCCGATATTATTCAATCTCCCAGACCACGGTCACGGTATCCTCCGCCTCAATATCCTCAGGCTCGATGGCCAGCTCGCACGGAGCGTCCGCGTCGGCGCCGGCATAGTCGATGCTCTCCGACGGGGTTACGGCAAGCTCGATCTCTCCCCAGGAGTAGTCGATGCTCTGGATCGCCTCCAGCGATACCCCCGCCGCCTTCGCCAGCGCCCCGGCCTTTGCCACGGCGTCGCAAACCGCCTTCCCAAGCAGGCGGTTGCGAAGACTCTCGGGATCGCTCACAAAAAACGTAATGCCGAACCGGGCCTTGACCTGTCCGTAGGCCAGCGCGTTCAGCGCCTTGCTCAGGACGGCATCGTCATTTTCAAACTCCACCTTGAGGCAGTGCGTATAGGCATATCCCGCAAACAATTGCCTGTAGTCCCCGTTCTCGTCCCGATGGCTTTCATACTGTGCGCGCACGCCAAAGCCCGTCGTCTTCAGGTCGGTCTTTTGAAACCCGATCGCCCCAAACGCGGCGCGCAGCGCTTCGGCGTCCTGCGTGGACCGCTCCAGCGCCTTGCTGTATTCCGGGCAAACGCCCGCGACGCG
>JAFUCP010000009.1 GCA_017459565.1 Clostridia bacterium
CGTCAGCCCTTGACCGCGCCCAGGGTCACGCCGGTGACGAAGTAGCGCTGCAGCCAGGGATAGATCAGCAAAATCGGCACCGTGGCGAACATGACCGTGGCCATCTTCAGCGTCTCGCCCAGGCCGGGGCTGGAGAAGCCCTCCTGGGTGGCCACCTCCACGTTGGTGGTATTTTGCAGGATGTTGTACAGCAAAAGCTGTATCGGGTACAGATCCTCGCGCTTCTTCAAATACAGCAGCGCGTCGGAAAAGCCGTTCCAGCGGCCCACCGCGTAAAACAGCGCCAGCGTGGCCAGCACGGCCTTGGAAAGCGGCAGGTAAATCTGGATCAGCGTGCGGATGGGGCCCGCGCCGTCGATCTCCGCGGCCTCCCGCAGGCTCTCGGGCACGCCGTAGAAGAAGGAGCGCATGATGATCATGTTGTAAACGCTCAGGCAGCTGGGAATCACCAGCACCCACAGCGTATCCAGCATACCCAGGTTCCTCAGCCACAGGTAATGGGGAATCATACCGGCGGAGAAGTACATGGTAAACAGTATGATCACGTTGATGACCTTGCCGCCCTTGAGTTCCCTGTAGGTCAGCGGATAGGCGCACATAATGGTCATGGTCAGGGACAAAAGCGTGCAGCCCACGGTGAGAAGGCCGGTATACCACAGAGAGTGGACATACTTGGGGTCCTTCAAAACGGTGGTATAAGCGTCCACGTTCCAGCCCTTGGGCCAAAGCACGACCTCGTTGCGGATCAGATATTCCGCGGAGGACAGGGAGCGCGCCAGCACGTTGAGCAGCGGCACCAGGCACACGAACATGACCAGAAAGCTGATGATGGCGATGATCCAGTCGCCCAGGCGGGTGGTTTTCGATTTAATCATTCGTCGCGCACCCCCTTACATGATGCCGCGCTCGCCAAAGCGCTTGGCCAACGCGTTCGCACCGATCAAAAAGACGACGCCGACCACGGACTGGAACAGGCCCACGGCGGTGGTGAGGGCGAATTTGTTCGCCTTCAGGCCGTTCTGGTAGACATAGATGGATATGACCTGGGACACGTCCGTCACCAGCTTGTTGCTCAGCGCCAGGGGTCGGTCGAACTCGGAGCCCAGGATGCGGCCCAGGTTCATGATCAGAAGGGTGATGATCGTGGGGCGCAGGCCCGGCAGCGTCACGTGCCAGATGCGCTTGAAGCGCCCGGCGCCGTCCACCGCGGCGGCCTCGTACAGCTCAGGGCTGATGCCCGTCAGCGCAGCCAGGTAGATGATGGTGCCCCAGCCGGCTTCCTTCCAGATGCCCAGCACCACATAGGTGCCGACCCACCAGTTGGTATTGCTCATGAAGGGAATCGACGCGTCGGCGTTGCCCGTCATGCGCTTGTAGAGAATGTTGATCAGGCCGTCGTTGCTGGCCAGCAGGCGCAGCGCCAGGCCGGAGATGATGATCCAGCTCAAAAAGTGGGGCATGTAAAGCACGGTCTGGGTGATCTTCTTGAAGCGCTTGAAGGTCAGCTCATTGAGCATCAGCGCCAGCAGTATCGGCGCCGGGAACCCGCAGATCAGATCCAGCAGGTTCAGCGTAATGGTATTGCGCAGAGCGTTGATGAAGGTCCGGTCGTTGAACGCCTTGACGAACCACTCGAAGCCGCCGTTTTTGGCCCAATCCAGCTCCCAGGGCGATTTGAAGATGTTGTTTTCCTTGAACGCCCCCAGAATCCACGCCATGGGCACATAGCGGAACACCAGGAAGAATACCAGCGGCAGAATCAGCAGCAAATACAGCGTTCCGTAGCGGCGCATATAGGATTTGAAGTTGGCCTGCTTGCTGCCAATGCGGCCTTGGGTAACGACACTCTTGTTCAAATTCGGCCCTCCCCCTTTCACATCGTCCGGGGCCGCTTCCGCAAAAAACACAAATGCCTTAAATGAAAGCGGATGTTCGCCCCATATTTTATGATTACATTCCAATTTTATCATCAAATCAACCAAAAATCAATATATAAACTCCGCCACTTTATAGGTTTTCTTATGCAATATTTGCTTTTTTGTCTTTTTTTGCAAGGTCGGGCGCAAAAAGCACAGGGGCGCCGCGGCGCCCCACAGGATATTGACAAAGTCAATGGACCGACAGGCCGTTGAAAAAGCCTGCAAGACAAGGAAGAACAGCCTGCAAACGAGGGCGCTTACCAAGATGTGAGTAACCGAATTTGCAGGCTGTTCTGACGCAGGAAGCAGAAATTTCAACCGCGCAAGCGTGTTTTTCGGAAATTTCTGTGTTTGCGGGCTTTGTCAGCGGTCTGAGGGGCGTCGCGGCGCCCCTGTGTTGGCCCGTTTCGCTATCCCCTGCCCTTCAGGATGGGCGAAAGCGGCTTGTAGACGATGAAGGTGATGATCACGCTGAACAGCCCCTTGACGAAGGTGAAGGGCGCGTTGAAGAAGATCAGCGCCTGCCACAGCGTCTGCACCCTCGGGTTGATGGCCTGGTACATGCCGATGATGGCCTCCATGGGCATGAAGGCGGTGTACATGGGATAGACGATGTAGTAATTGAAGAAGATGCTCAGCACCGCCATGATCAGCGCGCCGACGAGGGCCCCGGTGAGCGCGCCCGCGCGGGTGCGCTTTTTCATGTAGACAATGCCCGCGGGCGCCACGAAGGACACGCCCAGCAGGAAGTTGCACAGCGTGCCGATGCCGCCGCTGGAGGTTTTCATCAGCGCGATCAGGTTCTTCACCAGGCACACCGCGATGCCCGCGATGGGGCCGTAGGCGAAGGAGCCGATCAGCGCGGGCAGCTCCGCGAAGTCCAGCTTGATAAACGAGGGCATCAGCGGCACCGGGAAGGACAAAAAGCTCAATACGACGGAGACCGCCGCCAGCATCGCGGTGCCGGACAGCTTGCGGGTTCGGGATACCGTGGACATAAACAAGCACCTCCTGAAATTTTCGGCGATGGGCCGAAGCGAAGAAAACGCGCCCGCGGGAACCGTCCCGGGGCGCGGACCTTTCGCACAGGCGCTGAATCTGCCTTGCCGTCTTCTACCATCCAGACTTTACTGTCGGTACCGGAATTGCGCCGGTTCATGCCGCATACGCGGCTCGCGGACTGTACCGCCGGTCGGGAATTTCACCCTGCCCCGAAGACTCGATCTTGCGATCTGCCATAGTTATACGCCGATAACGCCCGCTTGTCAATGCAGATCGTGTAAATTTTCACACCGCCTCGGCGTCCTGCGCCGCAGCCTCCGCCACGGGCAGGTACAGCCGGATGCGGGTGCCCAGCTCCGGGCGGCTGACGACCTCGAAGTGGCCGTCGTGCCTCTCGACGATCCAGCGGGCGATGGACAGCCCCAGCCCCGTGCCGCCGCTCTGGCGGGCCCGGGCGGGGTCGGCGCGGAAAAAGCGGTCGAAGATCCGGGGCACGTCCTCCTCGCTGATGCCGATGCCGCCGTCCTGGATCTCCAGCCAGGCCCCGCCCTCCCCCGTTCCGGCGGAAATGCGGATGGAGCCCCCCTGGGGCGTGTAGCGCACCGCGTTGTCGATCAGCACGCGGGCGGCCTGCTTGATCATCGCCGCGTCCGCCGTCACCGGAGAGGCAGACAGCTTGCCCTGCCGCCATTCGTGGCCGGCGTCGATCATGCGGTATTCCCCCAGCAGCTCCACCGCCAGGGCGTCCAGCCGCATGGGCTCCGGGTTCAGCTGCTGCCGCCCGCTGTCGCCCCGGGCCAGGAAAAGCAGCTGCTCCACCAGGGTTTTCATATGCTCCGATTCGGTCTTGATGGCCGCGATGGCCTCCTCCAGCACCTTTTCGTCGTCCTTGCCCCAGCGGTCCAGCATCTTCACATAGCCCTGGATCACCGCGATGGGCGTGCGCAGCTCATGGGAGGCGTCGGAAACGAACTGGGCCTGCTGGCGGTAGGCCGCGTGCATCCGGGAGAGCATGTCGTTGATGGCGTCCTCAAGCCCCCGCAGGTCCTTGTCTCCCGTGGAGAGCCTGTCGCCGATATCGATCTGCTCGATGGCGTGTTCGAGGTCCTGGAACTTCGCCTCGTCCACGCCCCCGCGAACCTGGCGGGCGCTGCGCTCGCCGGCCTCCTCCGTCAGGCGCTGCGCCGTCTGGGCCATGCGGTCCAGCGGCCTGAGCAGCCGCCGGGCATAGGAGGCCCGGCTGAAGAAGCCCAGCAGCCAGAAAAACAGCTCCACCCCCAGCAGCGGCGCGCCGAACCGGGCGACGAGGTTGATCAGACCCTCCAGCTGCGTCTCGTAGGTCTGCCCTTGCCACACAAAGCTGTAGCGCAGGCTGAGAAGCGCCTCCCAGCCCCGCAGGGACGTGTCCAGCGACAGGGAGCGCGGCAGCCCCCAGCCCGCGAATTTGCCGGTGACAGCGGTCTCCCGGGCATACAGAAAGGCCGCGAAAACCGTCAGCAGCGCCACGAGGTTGACAAATATGATCTGCCAGAACCGCTTGCGCTGCCACGCCAGGTGGATCCTGCGGGCGATGGAATTGAATTTTCGGTTGGCGTTCATTCCCGCCGCCTCCTGTCGGTTGAAATCGGGGCGCCACAGCGGACGCCTCATCTGCCTGTTGGCTCACCTTATAACATAGCCCACGCCGCGGACGGTCTGCACCAGCTTCACATCGAACACGGCGTCGATCTTGGCGCGCAGATAGCGCACATATACATCCACGATGTTGGTTTCGCCCATGTAATCATAGCCCCAAACCCGCTCCATCAGCGTATCGCGGCTGAGTACAATGCCCTTGTTTTCCAGCAGCGTCTCCAGCAGCGCGAATTCCCGGTGGGTCAGCTCCACGCTCTGGCCGTCATAGGCGACGGTGTGCCGGTCCACGTCCATCGTCAGCGCGCCGGCGGAGAGGATCTTCGTCTCGGGGGCGCTCTTTTTGCTCCTGCGCAGCGCCACGCGGATGCGCGCCAGCAGCTCTTCGATCTCAAAGGGCTTGGTCATGTAGTCCTCCGCGCCCATGTCCAGCCCCGTGACCTTGTCCATCACCGTGTCCCGCGCGGTGAGCATGATCACCGGCGTGTCCACGCTGCGCCGGGCGCGGCGCAGCACCTCCAGGCCGTTCAGCCCCGGCAGCATGATGTCCAGCAGCACCAGATCGCAGTCGCCGCGCTCCATCTTTTCCAGCCCGTCGCGCCCGTCGAAGGCCTTTTCCACCTCATAGCCCTCGTGGAGCAGCTCCAGCTCCACAAAGCGCGCCAGCTTTTCCTCGTCCTCGACGATCAGTATTTTGCCCGGCAAGCCAATCCCCCCATCCTCAACCGGGGAGGGCGCGCCGCGCCCTCCCCGCCGTCTGTCAAAATCAGGTTCTGTCTCCCTTGACCTCTTCCTTCACCTTTTCGGCCACCTCAGCGGCCTTGTTCATGGCGTTGTTCACGCTCTCGCGGCCCAGCTCCTCGCCGGAGAAGGCATAACGGTAATCCGCAAACAGGCCGATCACCAGCAGCGGGATGCATACCCAGAACGCGAAGATCAGCAGCAGCGCCAGCACCAGCACCGGCAGCTCCAGCACCACGTCGTCCCCCTTGCGCACCTCGAAGTGGTTGCGCGCGCCCATGTTGACGGCGCTGCGGATGAAATCGCCCAGGCCCTTCGCCACGCCGCCGCGCCGCCGCGCCGCCGCGCCGTCGTCCTCCTCCGCTGCCTGCCCGCGCTGGGTGGAATAGGCCCCCGCGCCCTGCTCGCCGCGCTGCTTTTCCAGCAGCAGCGCCGCGTCCAGCAGCTCCCAATCGCAGGCCTCCAGCGCGTTCTTGGCCTCCTCCAGCGTCACGTTCATCCTCTCGGCCAGCTTTTCAACCATCTCATAATTCGTCATTGTTTTGTCCTCCGTTCGATTTGATGGGCCCATTATAACAGCCGAAAATGAGATGCCAAGAAGATTTGATTAGAGACGGATTAGAAAAATCTGATTTATCGGTGAGACGATAAACCAGATTTTGAAGGTCGCGCGGCGCGCTTAATGATAGCGGTTCTTCGCAAAGCGCCAGCCGTCGCGGCACATATCGTCGATGTTCCGCTGGGCGTGCCAGTTGAGCAGCCGCGAGGCCTTGTCGGTCTCGGCGTAGCACTCGGCGATGTCGCCCGGGCGGCGCGCGGCGACGTGATAGGGAATCGGATGGCCGCAGGCCTTTTCAAAGGCATGGACGATCTGAAGCACGCTGGTGCCCTTGCCCGTGCCCAGGTTCACGGCCTCCGCGCCGGGATGGTCCTTCACATATTCCAGCGCCGCCAAGTGGCCCCGTGCCAGATCCACCACGTGGATATAGTCCCGCACGCCGGTGCCGTCGGGCGTGTCATAGTCGTCGCCGTACACGGTCAGCTCACGGAGCCTGCCCGCCGCCACCTGCGCCACATAGGGCAGCAGGTTGTTGGGGATGCCGTTGGGGTCCTCGCCGATCAGCCCGCTCTCGTGCGCGCCGATGGGGTTGAAATACCGAAGCAGGCAGATGCGCCATTCGGGGTCCGCCGCGGCCAGATCCCGCAGCATCTGTTCGATGACCACCTTGGTATAGCCGTAGGGGTTGGTGGCGGAGGTGGGCATGGTCTCGTTGAAGGGCACGGGATTGTTCACGCCGTACACCGTGGCGGAGGAGGAGAACACGAACATTTTGACGCCGTGGGCGCGCATGACCTCCGCCAGCACGATGAAGCCGTACAGATTGTTGTCATAGTATTCCAGGGGCTTCTCCACCGATTCCCCCACCGCCTTCAGGCCGGCGAAGTGGATCACGGCGTCGATGGCGTGTTCCGAAAAGGGCACGTCCAGCGCCGCGCGGTCCCGCAGGTCCGCCTCGTAGAACGCGAAGTCCTTGCCCGTGATTTTGCGAATGGCATCCAGCGCCTCGGGCTTGGAGTTGGCAAAGTTATCCACGACCACGATCTCATGGCCCGCGTTCAGCAGCTCCACGCAGGTGTGGCTGCCGATATAGCCCGCGCCGCCGGTGACGAGTACTTTCATGGTGCTTTCCCTCCTATCTTTGTATACAAAAATCAACCGCTCGCGGCGTCCGCCTCACAGCTCGCGCCGGCCCTGGAACGCCCGCAGCAGCGTGACCTCGTCGGTGTATTCCAGCTCGCCCCCGATGGGCACGCCGTGGGCGATGCGCGTCACCTTGATGCCCATGGGCTTGATCAGCCGGGAGATATACGCCGCCGTCGCCTCGCCCTCCACGTCCGGGTTGGTGGCCAGCACCACCTCCTCGATCTCGCCGGAGGCCAGGCGCGCCATCAGCTCCCGTATGCGGATATCGTCCGGCCCCACGCCATCCATGGGAGATATGACGCCGTGCAGCACATGGTACAGGCCGTTGTATTCCCGCATACGCTCCATGGCGTTTACGTCCCTGGGGTCCCGCACGACGCACACGATATCCCGCCGGCGGCTGCTGTCGGCGCAGATGGCGCAGGGGTCCACATCGGTATAATTGCCGCACACGGGGCAGAAGTGAATCTGCTTTTTGCCGTTGAATATGGCCACCGCCAGTTCGCGCACCTGCTCCTCCGGCAGACCGATGATGTGATAGGCCAGCCGCTGCGCCGTCTTTCGGCCCACGCCGGGCAGCTTGGACAGCTGGTTCACAAGCTTTGCGATTGCCTCGATTTCAGCCATGATCAGAACAGACCCGGCATGTTCAGCCCGCCGGTCAGCTTGCTCATCTCGCGCTCGGTGGTATCGCTGGCGGTGCGCAGCGCCTCGTTCACGGCGGCCAGCACCAGATCCTGGAGCATCTCCACGTCGTCGGGGTCCACGGCCTCGGGCTTGATTTCGATGGAAAGCACTTCCTTCTTGCCGGAAACCTTCACCGTCACCATGCCGCCGCCGGCGCTCGCCTCATATTCGCGGGCCTCCAGCTCCTCCTGCATTTTGGTCATCTGCTGCTGCAGCTTCTGCGCCTGGCGGGCCAGCTGCTGCATGTTGCCGCCGCCCATCATGCCGGGAAATCCGCCTCTTGCCATGATCGTCTACCGTCCTTTCCTCGGCGCGCCGCGCCGTATATCCTGTTTCCTGGGGCGCGCC
>JAFUCP010000079.1 GCA_017459565.1 Clostridia bacterium
GGCTGCTCCAGAGCCGCCGCGGGCGCTTCCCCGGAAAAATCCGCCTCCGCCAGCGCACCGCACAGGCTCATGCCCACGGCCAGCGCCAGGCACAGCGCGCGCTCAATCCTGCGCCGCATCGCCCGCCACCTCACCTTCGGGCCGCTCCCCGGGCATGGCGTCGGGGTCAAATTCCGGCCTGTCGCCGCGGTCAAGCGCACCCGTGCCGCCCCGCTCAGGGCGTTCGCCCGCCTCTGGCGAGGCTTCATCCTCCACTCCCTCCGCCGCGTCCACATCCTCAACCGCTTCCTCGTCCTGATCCTCATCCAGCGTGGTGACGACGGCGCTCATGCCGTATCGGGTGTTCTCATCGGGAACAAAATCGATGTACACGTCATAGATCGCTCCGTCCATGCCCTCCGCGCCGGAGGCGGCGATGGCGGAGATCATGGCAATGGTGCCGGGATAGGTGATCTCGTCGTCCTGGTTCCAAATCAGTTCCACGCTCACGGAGTCGCCCACGGCGATCTCGCCCAGGTTGGCCTCCTCGATCTGCGCCTCGACGCGCATGGCGCCTTCGGGATAGATGACGGCCACCACGCCGCCCTTCTGAACGGACGCGCCCTGCTGGGCATCGACGCGGCTGACGACGCCGTCCACGCCCGCCAGGATGTCCGTGCCGCTCATGTACAGGCCGTCGAAGGCGCCGTCCAGCGTCTCAAACAGCAGATCGCCCCGCTGCACCGCGTCGCCGCTCTTCACGGCGAAGGCGACGATGCCGCCCTCCGCGGACACGGCGGTAGGACTCACGCGGCTCAGCGTGCCCCGGCCGATGCGGTTGGCGGATACGGCGCCATCGCCCCTAAAGATGTTCACGGTTTCACCGATCAGGAACTCCCCGGACAGCACCTTCACGGTGTAATCGGTGCCCTCGATGGCGGTGATCACGCCCGTGCCGGTGTGCTTGCCGTCGGTATAGCAGCTCAGGTAAACCTCCTCGCCCACGTGGACGAACTTCGTCGCGGTGGAATTGTAGGCGTTGTCGGTGGAGGCGGCGATGCTGTAAACGCTCTCCCCCTCGATGTACACCACCGCGCCGTACTTCTGGGCCACGGTCTGGGCGCTGTCGCCGATCTGCCCGAACACGCCGGTGACGACGCCGTCTTCCTCGGCGTAAACCTTCGTGGTGGACAGCGTGAGCAGCGCGTCCTGCGCCCCCACCTTCTGGCCCGCCTGCGCCGAAACCACTTCCACGGTGCCGCCGATGGGTGCATAGACCTCATGGGTGGCGCTGGCGGCGACGGTGCCCGTGAAGCTGATGGTCTCCGCCACCGCGCCACCCAGCAGCAGCAGGCACGCGGACAGCAGGACGCTGATGATGCGTTTGGTATTCTGTTTCATGGTAAAGCCTCCTTTGGGTTGAATGTGGAGATTTTTGAGAGTGGAGTGTGAAGTTGAAGCTGGCCGGTGACGCAGTGATATTGCCTTCCCCTCCGGGGAGGCCGCGGCGCCCGGAAAACAGCACAGTGTGCTGTTTTCAGCGAGATGGGGTCCGTTCGTGCGTGATGGGACCCAATGCGCCAGCATTGGGCGCGCGCGTTCGGTAGACCCGTGGACAGGTGGCCGAGCGCAGCGAGGTCGGATGAGGTCGCCTGCCACCTCTGTTACGGTTGCGGTGGATGTCGCCTTCCGCCTCTCTCACAGCGGCGGCAATCCCATTTTCTCCCCACGTCACGCCGCCCTCAGCGCATCGATGGGATTGAGTCGGCTGGCCTTTCTGGCCGGGGCCCAGCCAAAGACGATGCCCACGGCAGCGGAAAAGCCCGCGCCCAGCGCGATGGCGCCGGTAGAGATGACAAAGCCGGTGCCCATCACCCGGGAGAGGACCAGCGACAGCGCCAGCCCCAGCAGGATGCCCAGCGCGCCGCCGATGACGGACAGCAGAAACGATTCGATCAAAAACTGGGCCTGGATCTGCCAGGGGATGGCCCCCAGCGCCTTTTTCAGGCCGATTTCCGCGGTGCGCTCGGTGACGGTGGTGAGCATCATGTTCATGATGCCGATGCCGCCCACCACCAGCGCAATGGAGGCGATGCCCGCCAGCAGCGCGCTGACCATGCCCAGCATCTGCTCCATGGTATCCTCGATGGAGGACATGTTCATGATGCTGTAGCAGTCCTCTTCAAAGCTGAACATGGCGTCCAGCTCCCCCTCCAGGACGTCCGTGGCGTCCGAGGAATCCACGCCGGAGGCCAGGTACACCGTAAAGGAGGTGACGGCGTTGGCGCTGTTCAGCTTCAGCGCCGTGGTATAGGGGATCAGTATGTCCGGGCTGCCGCTGAGCATGTCCGCAATCGCGGTTCCCCCTTCCCCGTCCAGCAGGCCGACCACCGCAAACGGTATGCCGGCAATGTACAGGCTTTCGCCGATGGGGTCCTCGCCGTAGAAGAACGTCTCCACCATGTCGGCGCTGATCAGGCACACGGCGGTGGTATTGTCCTCGTCGGTGTGGTTGATGGCGCGCCCCCGCTTGACGATGGCCGGGTTCTGCCGGAAGTAATAGGCGTTCCTGCCGGAGACAGAGATGCCGGATTCATAGCTGCCGCCCCGGGAAACCCGGGCGTTCAGCGACACGTTGGGGGTCACGCCGTCCACGATATCCAGCGCCGACAGCGCCTCCAGGTCCTGGCGGCTCAGGCCGCTTTTCAGGTCGCTGCCCGTGACGGACACCGTGAGCGTCCCCGCGCCCATGGCGCTGAAGGAGCTGGACAGCGAGCCCGAAAAGCCGTTCACCGTGGTGATCAGCGCGATGACCGCGGCCACGCCGATCAGGATGCCCAGCACCGTCAAAAAGGAGCGGACCCGGTTGCCCATGATGTTGGAAAGCGACATCCGCACGCACTCGCCCAGCATGATCCATGCGCCGCGAATTCCATCAAGCATCCTGCGCTTCCCTCCCCCGGAAAAGTTCGTAAAGGCTGACCAGGGGCACGGCGAAGGGCGGAACATGAATTTTATGCATCCTCTGTGGCACCTCCCTCTTTATCGGCCGCCCCGATGGGCCGTACTGCGTTGCTATGCATCCTCTGTGGCGCCTCCCTCTTTATCGGCCGCCCCACGGCTTCGCCGCGTCGCGGCTACGCGCCCGCACAGCCATCCGCCTTCGGCGGTGTGCGGGGCGCTACTCGGCGCCACCCCGATGGGCCGTGCTGCACCGCTATGCATCATTGGTGTCGCCTCCCTCTGTGAGTTCTCCGTCGATGATGTGGACCACGCGGCGGGCGAAGGCGGCGATGTGCATATCATGGGTTATCATGATCACCGTCCGCCCCTCGGCGTTCAATTCCTCGAAGAGCGCCATCACCTGTCTGCCTGTCTTTTGATCCAGAGCGCCGGTGGGCTCGTCCGCCAGCAGAAGCGTCGGGTTGCCCACCAGCGCCCGGGCGATGGCCACGCGCTGCTGTTGTCCGCCGGAGAGCTGGTTGGGATAGTGCCCCATGCGGTCCGAAAGCCCCACGCGCTCAAGCATCTGTCGGGCGCGCTCGCGGCGCTTGCCGGGCGCGACGCCCGCGTAGATCAGGGGCAGCTCCACGTTCTTCTGGGCCGTCAACCGGGGCAGCAGCTGGGAATTCTGGAAGATGAAGCCGATCTCCCGGCTGCGCAGCCGGGCCAGCTCAACCTCGCTCATATCCTCGATCTGCCGCCCGTTGAGGGTATAGCGGCCCGAGGTGGCCACGTCCAGACAGCCGATGATGTTCATCAGCGTGGATTTGCCGCTGCCCGATGGGCCCAGCACCGAAAGGTACTCGCCCGCCTCAAGGCTCAGGTCCACGTCCCTGAGGATGTGCGCCCGCTCCCCGCCCATCTGATAGTATTTGTTAATCTTCTCCATTTTGAAGAAGCAGCCCTCCGCCGCCGGGGACGCGCCGGCGCGTTTCAACGCCTGCGCGCTCATCCGTTGCCACCGCCCGCGCCGGGCCGGCTGCCGGAGCCGCCGGGGGCATTGCCGCCCCGCTCGCCCGTGCTTTCGCGGCTCGCGCCGCCCCTGTCGCCGCCGGGCATACCGCCGCCCGCGGCCTGGTTGAACTGCCGGCCTCCGAACAGCCCGCTGAGCAGGCTGGCGGCGGTCTCGGTGGTCTCGGCCTCCACATACACCTCGTCGCCGTCGGCAAGCCCGTCGGTGATTTCAATGTAATTGCCATTGGACACGCCGGTATTCACAAACACCTGGGTCAGCTCGCCCGCGTCGTCCTTCATCCAGACGTAGGCCTGGTTGGCATTGTCAAAGCTGAGGGCGTCCACTTTCAGGATCACCACGTCCACTGCCTCCTGTTGGGGGATGGTGACGGTCACCTGCATCCCCGGCAGCACGCCGCCGTCCACGTCCACATAGGCGGTGGCAGTGTAATAGGCCACGTTGCCGCTGGAGGAGGAGATGTAATCGATGGCGGCCACGCTGGAGGCGAACTGCCTTTCCAGCGCCGTGACCGTGACGGTACACGCCTGACCCACCCGCACCTGGCCGATGTCATATTCGTCCACCCGGAAGGACACCTTCATGTGGTCAAAGTCCGCGATCTGCACCAGGCTGTCCCCCTGGGAAACGGCGTCGCCCTCTTCGACGCTGACGGTGTTCACCCGCCCGTCGAAACCGGCGGACACGGTTTCCCCGCTGGCCAGGCGCAGCAGCCTGTCGCCCTCGCGCACCTCGTCCCCCGGGGCCACGTACAGCGTCCTGACCGTGCCGGAGGCGGAGGCGGTATAGGCCGCGCTGTCCACGAGGCTCAGATTGCCGCTGAAGCTCAGGGCATTGGAAATGCTGCCCGTGGTGGCCGCGTAGGTATCGTAGGTGACGGTGTATTCCAGCCTGAGCGCGCTGTAGGCGTACCACAGCCCGCCGGCAATCAGCAGCGCCGGTATCAGCAGCAGTATCATCTTCCGCAGCCTGCGCCCGCGGGCCTTGCCGCTTTGCTTCATATCGTCCAACCGTCCTTTCCGTTCGTTCGCGCCCAATGTATGCCCAGAAGCTGAAACGAACCTTAAAAAGGACGCTTTGGTCCGCGCCTTTTTTGCGCGCAAACTGAAAACAAAGTGTGAATGCTCGCAACTGTGACCGCCGTGCGTCTTTTTTATGAGAAAAACATGTTTCCCGCGAAAAACCCGGCGCGGCATGTTATACTGTATGTGTATTATCATCAATATTGGGAGGCTGTACCCATGGCAAATAACCCCAACGCAGACAAGGCCCCGCGCGGGCCGCGGCAGACCGGGCGCAGGCGGCGGCGCAAGAGCGGCGTGCCGCTGATGCTGGTGATCGTGCTTTTGATCATGGCGCTTTTGATGGGCGCGCTGGCGGGCTATGTGATCGCCCGCAAGACGGACCCCCACATCCACGAGCTTCAGGACGCCCGGGACCGGGTCACGGAGCTTGAAAACACGCTGACGCTCATCGGCTATCCGGTGGAGGACGACGTGGACCCGGCCCAGTGGCTTTACGACAACACCGCCAACGACAACGCCCTTCAGGATCTGACCGGCGAGAGCTGGGGCGGCGCGGAGGACGACCTGTGGAGCGACGCCTCCCTGCTGGAGGGCACCCTTGAAGCCGGCGACGAGAGCGTAGTGGTGGCCGAGTTCGAGGGCGGCGTGCTGCTCAGCGACGAGGTCATCCCCGTGTACAACGACCAGCTGACCACCCAGATCTTCGCGGGCCACAGCGCCGACGAGGTCGCCGAGGCCACGCTGAACAGCGTGCTGGCGCAGCTGGCGGGCGACAAGATCATCGCCACCCGCGCAAGAGAGCTGGGGCTTACGGAGCTGTCGGCGGAGGACCTGGCCGAAATCGACCGGGAGGCCGCCGAGAATTACGAGACGCAGCTGGCGGACTACATCGCCTTTGTCTCCGGCGGCGCGGACAGCCGCGAAACCGCCGCCCGGAAGCTGGAGGAGGAGAGCGGGGTCACGCTCCAGTCCGTCACCCAGTCCGTCCGCGAAAATTGGTGGACCCGGAAGTTTTACGACTACATCGTGCGGGAGGTCACCGTCAGCGACGAGGAGGTCCAGGCCTATTACGATGCGCTGCTTGCCCGCCAGCGGGAAACCTTCCTGGCCTATCCCGAGGAATTTGAATACGCCCACCAGATGGGCGAGACCATCGTTTTCCGCCCGGAGGGTTACCGCGCCGTGCGGGACATACTGATCGGCTTTGCAGACGACGCCGCCGAGGAGGCCGCAGCCCTCATGGAGAAGCTGGAGGCCGGCACCGCGGACGCGGACGAGCAGGCCCGGCTGAACGATCTGTTCAAGCCGCTGGAGGCCACCGCGCAGCAGGCCCAGGAGAAGCTGGCCGCCGGGCAGTCCTTCAGCGAGCTGATGGACGAATACGGCTGCGACGAGACGCTCAAGAGCGAGCCCATGCGCAGCCAGGGCTACTACATCTCCGATCACAGCTACGTCAACTCCGTGGAATACGTGGAGGGCAGTATGCTGCTGGAGCAGCCCGGGCAGGTTTCCGCCCCCCTGCGCAGCATGTTCGGGCTGCACCTGGTGGAGTACATCGGCCCGGTCGCCCCCGGCGAGGTGCCCCTGTCCGACGTCATGGACGCCATGCGCGAGGCCGCGTTGAAGGAAAAGCAGGCCGCCTACTACGCCCAGCAGCGCCAGGCCCTGCTGGACGCCGCCAACGTGAAATACTATCCGGAGCGGCTTCGGTAAGGCAAGTCAGGTTTTCAGGACGCGGCAGCTGCCAAAAGGCAGCCCTTGACGGGTGTTGTTATCCGTCAAGAAGCGTATAGACAAAAAACGGCATGAAAAAAGCGGTTCGACTGAACCGCTCTTTTCATGCTCTTTTCATGCCCCTTCGATCATCCGCAGCGCGGGCACGGCGTTCAGCTCCAGCGGGGCCACCTCCCCCGCCATCAGGCGGTAGAAGGCCGCGGAACCGATCATCACGGCGTTGTCCGTGCAGAGCTTCTTCGGCGGGATGAACACCTCCAGGCCCGCCTTCGCGCCACGGCGCTCAAGCTCCCGGCGCAGCAGCGAATTGGCCGCCACGCCCCCGGCCACGGCCACCCGCTTCGCGCCCGTGTCCCGGGCGGCGGCCAGGGTCTTGTCCACGAGCATGTCCACCACGCTCCTTCTGAAGGACGCGGCGAAGTTCTTCGCGTCGATCCCGATGCCCTGCTGCCTGAGGTGGTGGGCCTGGTTGATCACCGCCGTCTTGAGCCCGCTGAAGGAAAAGTCGTACTTGCCCTGGGTGTGGGGGTGCGGGAATTGATAGGCAGCGTCGTCCCCCTCGTCGGCCAGCTTGTCCAGCAGCGGCCCGCCGGGATAGGGAATGTCCAGCACCCGGGCCACCTTGTCGAAGGCCTCCCCCGCCGCGTCGTCGGTGGTCTGGCCGATGAGTTCGTAGCCGCCGTAGCGCGTGACATTCAAAATATGGCTGTGCCCGCCGGAGGCCACCAGGCACACGAAGGGCGGCTCGAGGGAGGGATGGGCCACGTAGTTCGCGGAGACGTGCCCTTCGATGTGGTTCACCCCGATCAGCGGCACATCCATGGCGTAGGCCAGCGCCTTGGCCCAGCTGACGCCGGTGAGCAGCGCGCCCACCAGCCCCGGCCCATAGGTGACGCCCACGGCGTCGATATCCGAAAGCGTCACATGCGCCTCGGCCAGCGCCGCGTCCAGCAGCGGGTCGATGGCCTCCACATGCATCCGGCTGGCGATCTCCGGCACCACGCCGCCGTACAGCGCGTGGGTATCGATCTGGCTGGCGATGGCGTTGGCCAGCTGCTCGCGCCCGTTGCGCACCACGGCCACGGCCGTCTCGTCGCAGCTGGATTCCACCGCCAGGATCAGCGCTTGCTTCCTGGATCGAAGGTCTTCTGCCTGTACGCGGACGCGCGCCGCGTAGTCCTGTTGTCGTTCCATGAATGATCCTCTTTTACGGTTTGTTTGGGCCAAATCAGCGAAAGCCCCGTGGCGACGGCGGGCACGCCCGCAAGAATCGCCAGGCCGCGCAGGGCGATCATGCCCCCCATGGCCATGAACATGCTCTCGGGGCAAATGCGAATCAGCAAATCCGTCCTGGGGTTCAGCAGCCACAGGTCGTTTCTGAACAGCAGCCGGTGAAAGAACGTGAACGCGGCGTCGAAATCGGCCAGCGCCCATATCGCAAACGTGCCCAGCGGGATCAGCAGCACCAGCGGGGACAGCCACGCGGCCCTGCGCAGCCGCCGCCGGTCATTCAGCAGCCAGGCGCCGCCCACGATCAGCAGCACCGCCCAGGGGATCAGCCGTCCGCGCACCTTGCGCAGCAGCGCGAACAGGCCGCGGCAGTCCTCAAGGTGGGCCGTCTCCCGTTCGTTGAAGGCCGGCTGAACCGCCCCGTTCACGTTCAGCGCCAGCGCCGCATAGCCCCCCGGCGCGGCCTCGGAGGGCGCCATCAGCGCCTCGGGCCGGCCCGCCAGGTATTCCGCCAGCGCCGCGTCCAGCGTCTGAAGGTCCCCGTCCGAAATGCCCGCCCCCGGCAGGATGCCCGCGTCCGTTTGCAGCCTGTAATACAGCGCGCCGTCCGTGCCCACCCCGTGCAGGGCGGTCAATATCAAAATCAGCATCAGCGCGACCAGCCCCAGCACAAGCCCGGCCGCGCCGACGGCGCTTCGCCGTCGTTCAGTCACCTATCGCGCCTCCTCGTCCAGCGCCTCCAGCAGAAAGCTGACAGGCCGAAAGCCGTCGTTGCAGGAGATCATGGCGCTCTTGGGGTTCTTCATCCAGCCGTCGTACAGGTTTTCCCCGCCGTGGGCCAGCGCCATCACAAAGGCCGAAACGCTGTCCCAGGCGCTGTCGCAAAAGCCCTCCGGCTTCTGCCAGCCGTTGGCGACCCAGCTCTGCCCCTCCCGCACCGCGCAGGCGTGTTCAATGGGGTTTTCATACTTTGCAATCAGATCGTCGTACCGCGCTGTCCGCACGGCCGTAATGCGCACCTTTTTCATGGTTCACTTCCTGTCGGCATATCGGGCGCGATGCCACGGCGCTGTACCCCGCTCCATAAGTCGCGCCAGCGCCGCCCGGTTTCAGGTTGGCGGGCGATGCAGGCATCTTGCCTTCCCTCCTTGGGCAATGTCGTCAAGTCAAGGATAAGAGGCGCCCTATCCCCCGCTGCGCGGGTACTTCCCCACTGCGGTGGGGAAGCGAAGCAAGCGGCTGCCGCGACGCAATAGCCTCCCCATCGCAATGGGGAGGGGACGCGCTTGCGGTGGTGGAACTCTCCTTCAGTCGTTAAGTTGATGACCTTCCCCCAAAAGGGGAAGGCAATATCACTGCGACAAACCGGCCAGCTTCAACTCCACTCTCCACTCTCAGAAATCTCCGTCAGAGCTTCTGCAAATAGCTGGTCACGAAGCCTTCCAGCTTGCCATCCATCACGGCGCTGACATCGCCCATTTCATAGCCCGTGCGATGATCCTTGACCATGGTATAGGGCTGGAACACATAGGAGCGGATCTGGCTGCCCCATTCGATCTTCTTGAGTTCGCCCTTGATCTCGCCCATCTGCTCCTGGCGCTGCTGCTCCTTCAGCTCCGCCAGCCGCGCCCGCAGCCAAATAAAGCACATCTCCTTGTTCTGCACCTGGCTGCGCTCATTCTGGCACTGCACCACGATGCCCGTGGGCAGGTGGGTGATGCGCACGGCGGAGTCGGTTCTGTTGACGTGTTGCCCGCCCGCGCCGGAGGCGCGATAGGTATCGATGCGCAGATCCTCGGGGCGGATTTCGATCTCCCCGTCGTCCTCGATGATGGGCGACACATCCAGCGACGCGAAGGAGGTGTGCCGCCGGGCGTTGGAATCAAAGGGCGAAATGCGCACCAGCCGATGTACGCCGCGCTCGGACTTCAGATAGCCATAGGCGTAATCGCCGGAGACCTCGAAGGTCACGGACTTTATGCCCGCCTCGTCGCCGTCCAGCAGATCCAGCAGCTTGACCTGAAAGCCCATGCGCTCGGCAAAGCGGGTATACATGCGATAGAGCATCTGGGTCCAGTCCTGGGCCTCGGTGCCGCCCGCGCCCGCGTGCAGCGAAAGGATGCAGTTGCAGCCGTCGTATTCCCCGGTCAGCAGGGTTTGCAGGCGCAGCGTCTCCAAATCGTCCTTGAGGCTGGCGAACTCGCTCGTGATTTCTTCCACCATGCCCTCGTCGTCGGCCTCCTCCGCCAGCTCCATCAGCACCTCGATATCGTCGGCCCGGGCGTTCAGGCTCTCATAGTGCTTGATGCGGCTTTCCACGCCGCTGGCCTTGGCGGAAATTTTCTGGGCGCGCTCGGTGTCGTCCCAGAAGCCGGGAGAGCCCATGTCCTCGTTGTATTCCACCAGCTGCTCCCGCAGATGGTCGATTTGCAGGCTCTCGCCCGCCTCGGCAAGCTGCTTGCGCACGGCGATCAGATCCTGCTTGAAAGCATCCATTTCCAACATAGTATCACATCCTGATGATTATATTCTGTCATTCCCCTCTGCCGCAGCAATTCTTGTATTTCTTGCCGCTGCCGCAGGGGCATGGATCGTTTCGGCCCACCTTGACGGTCTTGTTTTTCACGGGGGCCTTCTTTTCGGGCTCGCCGTGGCTGGCGCTGGTGGGGGTGGCCACCTGCTTGCGCTCCACGGGCTTGGCCAGCACGGTGAAGTACAGCCGGCGCAGGGTGTCCTCCTGGATCAGGTGGACCATTTCCTCGAACATGTCGTAGCCCTCGCGCTTGTACTCCACGATGGGGTTCTTCTGGCCGTAGGCGCGCAGCCCGATGCCGTCGCGCAGCTCGGTCATGGCGTCGATGTGGTCCATCCAGCGGCGGTCCACCGCGCCCAGCAGCGCCACGCGCTCAAATTCCCGCATGTCCAGGTTGGCCTCGGTCCACATCTGCTCCTTTTGCTGATAGATGCGGTCCGCGCGCTGCTCGATGGCGGCGACCAGGTTGGCCTTGGTCTTGTCCGCAAGGGCGTCGTATACAATCTGCGTGCCGCCCCTGTCCAGGCACAGCTTTTCCAGGTATTCGGCCAGGCCCGCAATGTCCCAGCTGTCCCGGTCGCCCTCGTCGGCCACGTGGCGGTCCACCGCCTCGGTGATCAGCGTATGGCGCATGTCCATGATCTTGTCGTGCATGTTGCCGCCCTCGAGAACGTCCCGGCGCTGGCCGTAGATGATCTCGCGCTGCTGGTTCATCACGTCGTCGTATTGCAGCACGTGCAGGCGGATATCGTAATTCTTGCTCTCCACCCGCTTCTGGGCGTTTTCGATCTGCTTGGAGACGATGCCGAATTCGATGGCCTCCTCCGTATCGCCGCCGGAGAGGCGCTCCAGCATGGGCTTGAAGCGGTCGCTGCCGAACAGGCGCAGCAAATCGTCCTCAAAGGAGATGAAGAACTGGGAGGAGCCGGGGTCGCCCTGGCGCCCGGCGCGGCCGCGCAGCTGGTTGTCAATGCGGCGGGATTCGTGGCGCTCGGTGCCGATAATGTGCAAACCGCCCAGCTTCACCACCTCGTCGTGGCCGGACCTGGTTTCCACCTCGTACTTGGCAAGCAGGTCGCGGAACACCTTCCGGGCCTCCAGCACCTCCTGGGGCACGTTTTCATTGAAGCCGATGGCCTCCTCGATCAGCTCCTCGTCGTATTCCAGCTGGCGCATGGCCTTGCGGGCCATGAATTCGGCGTTGCCGCCCAGCAGGATATCCGTGCCGCGGCCGGCCATGTTGGTGGCGATGGTGACGGCGCCCTTCTTGCCGGCCTGGGCGACGATCTCGGCCTCCTTTTCATGGAACTTGGCGTTCAGCACCACATGCTCCACGCCCCGCAGCCCCAGCATCTTGCTCAAAAGCTCGCTCTTTTCCACGGAAACCGTGCCCACCAGCACCGGCTGGCCGGTGGCATGGCGCTTCACCACCTCTTCGATGATGGCGGCGTACTTGGCCTTCATGGTGACGAACACGGCGTCGTTCATGTCGTTTCGGATCATGGGCCGGTTGGTGGGAATGGTCACCACATCCAGCTTGTAGATGCCGTTGAACTCCTCCTCCTCGGTCTTGGCCGTGCCGGTCATGCCCGACAGCTTCTTATACATGCGGAAGTAGTTCTGGAAGGTGATGGTGGCCAGAGTCTTGCTCTCCCGCTCCACCTTCACGCCCTCCTTGGCCTCGATGGCCTGGTGCAGCCCGTCGGAATAGCGGCGGCCCACCATCAGCCGGCCCGTGAACTCGTCCACGATGACCACCTGGCCGTCCTTGACCACGTAATCCACGTCCCGGCGCATCATCTTGTGGGCGCGCAGCGCGCCGAGGATGTGATGGTACAGCTCCTGGTTCTCAGGGTCGGTGAGGTTGTCCACGCCGAAGAAGCGCTCCGCCTTCTTCACGCCGCGCTCCGTCAGGGACAGCGTCTTGTCCTTCTCGTCCCGCAGGAAATCGCCCTCCACGGCCAGGCCGCCCTCGCGGTCCTCCTTGTCCTCCTTGGCCTCGGTCAGCCCGGTGAGGATGAACTGGTTGGCGCGGTTGTACAGCTCCGTGGACTTGTCGCCCTGGCCGGAGATGATCAGCGGCGTGCGGGCCTCGTCGATGAGGATGGAGTCCACCTCGTCCACAATGGCGAAGTTCAGCTCCCGCTGCACCATGCGCTCCCGATAGGTGACCATGTTGTCGCGCAGGTAATCAAAGCCGAACTCGTTGTTGGTGCCGTAGGTGATATCGGAATTATAGGCGATCTGGCGCTGGGCGGGGTCCAGATCATGCACGATCAGGCCCACGGACAGGCCCAGGAAGCGGTACACCTTGCCCATCCATTCGCTCTGGAACTTGGCCAGATAATCGTTGACGGTGACCACATGGACGCCCTTGCCGGTCAGCGCGTTCAGCACCGCCGGGAAGGTGGCGGTCAGCGTCTTGCCCTCGCCGGTGCGCATCTCCGCAATGCGGCCCTGGTGCAGCACGATGGCGCCGATGAGCTGCACGTCAAACGCCCGCTGGTTCAGCACGCGCACGCCCGCCTCCCGCACCAGCGCGTAGGTTTCGGGCAGCAGCGCGTCCAAATCCTCGCCGCCCTGCGCCCGCTTTTTCAGCTCGACAATGCGCGCGCGCATTTCATCGTCGGTCAGTTTCTTAATGCCGTCCTCCAGCGCGCCGATCTGGTTCACCGTCTTTTGCAGCTTCTTGATCTCCGCGTCGTTGGAGGTTTTGAGCAGGTTCTTCAAAAAATCAAACATAATCCGTTGGCCTCCGAATGGTTTATGGATATTAACCGTCGGCGCGGCGCGCCACGGCTGATATTGACATACTGCGGCATATTATAGCCTATCTTATATTATAGCACAGAATTGTAAGAATTGACAGGTTTTAACCAAAAAGCAAAGCGGCGGCTTTCATCACATCATATTTACCTTGATGCAATGCCAAATTAAAGCCGCGGGTTTATGCTGATAGCTGTTACAGGAGGCGTTTTTGCATGAAGCTGGGTTCGCGGGACAGCCGTTCCTCATTTTTGCACGCCCGAATCCCCACGGGACTTGGCCTGGCGATGACCGTCGCCATCATGGCCATCCTGATCGGCGGCGTATATGCCTTTGATATTCCCAATCCGAATATGATCCTCATCGCGGGGCTGGTGGTCTGCTCCGCGCTGTTCGGCTATCCCGGCGGCGCCACCGCCGGCGTGATCATGGCGCTTTACACGCTGTATTTCTTTTCCACCGGCAACGATTTTGTCAGCTTCACGCCGGTAAACCTCACGAAGGTGCTGGTTTCGATGTTCGGCATCGTGGTGGACATGGTGTTCGTCTGCGCCCTGAAGCGCCGGGAAATGCTGACCTTCCGGGAGGTGGACAAGCTCACGGAGGACCTGAAGCGGGACAATGAGCTGCTTCAGCAGGCCTCCATGATCGACAGCCTCACCACCATTCGGAACCGCTTCGCCCTGCGGCGGGATTACGCCGGCTATGCCGGGCAAAATGTGTATGTTTTGCTTATGGACATGGACGAATTCAAGTCCATCAACGATACCTACGGTCACGACATGGGCGACTTTTTCCTCAGAGAGACCGGCAAGCTGCTCGCCCGCGTGTTCGGGCAGGGCCACTGCTACCGCTACGGCGGCGATGAATTCCTGGTGATCTGTCCCGGCATGGCCGAGTCGGAATTTGTAGCGAAGCTGAACGAGGCGCTTGAGAGCCGTCCCTCCCTGGAGGCCGACGGCCAGGCGCTGCGCCCGAACTATTCCTATGGCTACACCTGCGGCCGCGTCCGCGAAAACGACGATCTGCGCAACCTGTTCACCGCCGCCGATGAGCGCATGTACGCCATGAAGCGGCAAAGAGCCGCGTAGCGCAGGCGCGCAGGGGGCTGGCTCACAGGAGAAGGCCCGGCAGTAAATGACCGCATTTTGCCGGCGGCGCCAACGCCGCAGGCAACAATCCCTGCCAATGCTTCTTCATCGGCAGGGATTGTTGCGTTTTCGCGCCCATGGTTTTCTATTTTCTGAATATGAATTTGAACAGCGTGCGCTCCAGCTTGCGCTGCCGTCCCTGCCGGGTGGTGGGGATGCCGGTCTTTCGGGCAATCCGCTGCTTCAGCTGTGTGATGCCCAGCGCCCGCTTCCAGCTGAATGTGAGCCCCGGTATCCGAAATTTCTTCCTGGTCGCCATGGTCATGCCCCCTCCGTGAATCGCGCTCAAAGCCAGGCAAGCCGCCCGCGCGTGTTGTGACCGCAAAAGCACACCCGTATAATTCAAATTGGATAAAACCTGAATCCCCTATGAAACAACACC
>JAFUCP010000010.1 GCA_017459565.1 Clostridia bacterium
GCGCTTGGCCTGTATCATAACGGCTGCTTGGGCAGGCATCAGCGCCGTTTGGGCGAAATGCGTTCCGCTGTGGTAAATTAGAAGCGAAATTCTGTAAATAACGAAGTCTAACCACAGGCTTCGCGCCATATGCGTTGACTTTTAATATTGTATGTGCTATAGTATAATCGCATCGATTGATAGATGATCTGGTTTTTCAAACCATTATAGCTTATTTTTGATATTATCGGCAATGTTGCCATCTGTCGTGATCAAGGAGGACAAATACCGTGAAAATCGCCTTTATGTTTTCGGGCCAGGGGGCGCAGTTCCCCGGCATGATGAAGGAGCTGTGCGAAGAGGAAGAAGCGGCCAGGGCCGTGTTTGAATGTGCGGACAGGGCGCTGGGGCGCGAAATTTCCGCGCTGTGCTTCGAGGGAAGCCAGGAGGAGCTGAACCTGACCCACAACACGCAGCCCTGCGTGCTGGCCGCGGACCTGGCGGCGGCGGCGGCGCTGAAGGCCCACGGCGTCGTGCCGGAGGGCGCGGCGGGCTTCTCCCTGGGGGAATACGCGGCGCTGACCTGGGCCGGCTCCATCCCCATGGCGGATGTTTTTGAGATCATACAGTACCGCGCCGACAGTATGCAAAGCGCCGTGGCTCCGGGAAAGGGCGCGATGGCGGCGATGCTGGGCGGCTCCCCGGAGCAGGTGGAGGCCGTGTGCGCGGCGGTGACGGAGGGCTATGTGGTGGCGGCCAACTACAACTGCCCCACCCAGACGGTCATCTCCGGCGAAGCCGCCGCCGTGGAGCAGGCCATCGCCCTGGCCAGGGAGCGGCGCATCCGCGGCAAGAAGCTGGCGGTCAGCGCGCCGTTCCACTGCGCCATGATGGAGCCCGCGGCGAAGAAGCTCGAGGCCCGCTTTGCCGGCATGAGTTTTGCCGCCCCCGACATGCCCGTCTACATGAACGTGGACGGAAGGGTCAATGCGGACGCGGCGGCCATTCCCGCGCTGCTGGTGCGCCAGGCCATGAGCCCGGTGCGCTGGGTGCAGACGCTGAAGAACATGCGCGCGGACGGCTTCGACACCTTCATCGAATGTGGCCCCGGCAGGACGCTGTCCGGGCTGGCGGCAAAGACGCTGGAGGACGTTTCGATCCTGCGCGTGGGCGACGTTCAGACGCTGAACGAAACGCTTCAGGCGCTTCAGAAAAGCTGATTTGCGGCGCAAGCCAGGATATACCGAACCGCATGAGGAGCGCATATGGATCAATCTTTAGTTGAAAAACAGCATAAAAAGGGAAAGCTCTATGTGGAAGAGCGGCTTGCGCTGTTGTTTGACGACCAGCAGTATACGGAGTTGACCACGCCCGAGGACCGCGACGGCGTCTATATCTGCGAGGGCCGGGTGTTCGGCAAACGCGTGGTGGTGGCCGCCCAGGATTTCACGTTCAAGGGCGGCACTCTGGGCCTGCGCCACGGCAAGAACATCGCCATGGGGCTGGACCGGGCCATGCGCAAAAAGTGTCCCTTCGTTTCCATCAACGATTCCGGCGGCGCGCGCATCCAGGAGGGCATCGACGCGCTGGCGGGCTACGGCGACATATTCTTTCGCAACACCAAGGCCTCGGGCCGCATCCCCCAGATTTCCATGATCCTCGGCCCCTGCGCGGGCGGCGCGGTGTACTCCCCCGGCATCACGGATTTCATCTTCATGACCGAAAAGATCAGCCAGATGTTCATCACCGGCCCGAAGGTGATCCACGCGGTGACGGGCGAAAGCATCACCGGCGAGGCTCTGGGCGGCACGGTGATGCACGGCGCGAACAGCGGCGTGGCCCACATCTGCACCGACACGGAGCTGGAGTGCTTCATGGAGGTCCGGCGGCTGATTGGCATGATTCCCTCCAACTGCCGGGAGCGCAGGCTGCACTGCTATGTGGACATGGGCGCGCCTGAATTCAGCTTTCAAATGCCCGAGGACAACCACCGGGGCTATGATATCAGCGAAATCATCTCCAGCATATTTGACACGCGCTCCTTCATGGAGCTGCAGCCGGACTTTGCCCGCTCCATCGTCATCGGCCTTGCGAAGCTGGGCGGGGAGACCGTGGGCATCATCGCCAACCAGCCCCGCTATATGGCCGGCGTGCTGGACTGCAATTCCAGCGACAAGGCCGCGCGGTTCGTGCGCTTCTGCGATGCCTTCAGAATCCCCATCGTCACCTTTACGGACGTGCCCGGCTATCTGCCCGGCATCGCCCAGGAGCAGGCCGGCATCATCCGCCACGGCGCAAAGCTGCTGTACGCCTTCTCCGAGGCCACAGTGCCGAAGGTGAACGTCATACTGCACAAGGCCTACGGCGGCGCATACATCGCCATGAACAGCCTGCACATCGGCGCGGACTGCGTGTTCAGCTGGCCTGGGGCCGAGGTGGCCGTCATGGGCGAACAGGGCGCGGTGGAGATCCTCTACGCCCGGGACGTGCGCAACATGGACAGCCAGCAGGCCCGGGCCTTCCTGGACCAGAAGGCCGAGGAATACCGTCGCGAGGTGATGAACACCCGCCTGGGGCTCAAGCGCGGCTACATCACCGCCGAGATTCGCCCCGAGCAGACCCGGGACAAGTTGATTGAGCAGCTGAACAGGCTGAGTACCAAGGCCGCTATCCGGCGCATCGTCGCACGGAGAAGGCACGGGAACATTCCGCTGTAA
>JAFUCP010000080.1 GCA_017459565.1 Clostridia bacterium
CACTCCGCCACAAACTCCGCCTTGCGCGCCTCGTTGCCCTCAGCAAAAAACCTCGGCTGGGGGCGCTTCATGGCCAGGTCGACGTTCCAGCTCTGATGGTGCACCCGCCACACGCTGCCCATGCCGCCGTGGATGGCGTCGGATTCCACGCGGTATGTCTCAAGGATCGGATCGCCCTTGTGGATCTGCTCGTTGGAGATGGCTTCAGGGCGCGCGCCGTCCGCCAGGCGGCTGGCCGCGTCGTCCTGATAGGCCTTCAATATGGAATCGCTCTCGTATACGCTGCCCTTGGACAGGCTGTTGCTCAGGCTGAGGTCTTCCACCGAATCACTCCTTATGTAAAGCATCGAGCTGTTGGCGGCTCATGAATCTGTTAAGTGCCTTCTTACATCGGTAATGGTTCATTCTTCGACTTTTTCCAGGCCGCACCGCGTGCATCTCCAGGTCGTGATCGTCTTGCCCTCCCGGCCGGGATAGTAAGCGTCGCAGGGCGTGCCGCAATCCGGGCCGATGCAGTCGTCGCCAGACGACCAGCAACAGGGGCCGGGTTCCTGAACCACCGCTTCCTTTGCGATTCTGAAATCGTGACGCTCCAGGTCGCAGTTCCGGCAGACGCAACCGTCCCAGTCGTGCTGTCCCTTCCTGCATCCGCTCTTCTTTCCAAAGATGAGCCGGCTCAGAAAGCCCCCCAGGCCGCTGCCGCGGGCCTTGCTTTCGTTGGAATCGCCGTTCTTCCGTTCGGCAGGCTGTGGCGTCTTCGAAGGTGCCGGGCCTCCTGCCCCGGGCCCGGGAGCCTGCTGAGCCGCGTCGGAGGCGGCCCCCTTCGATTCGCCGGCGGAAGCCGGCTTTATTCTCTCCAGCTCCCTGACCACCACCGAGCCGTCGTTGACCTTCCACTTCAGGCAGCACCGAAGCAGCGTGACCATGCCCTCCGGCAGCGGCACGCGGCACGCGGGCAGATACCCGTCAAAGTTCTCCTTCGCCTCTGCCCCGGAGCGCCAGGGCCTTTCGCCCAGGTACATCTCCAGCACCGTCAGCGCCCAGGCGTATACGTCCATCCACGGCTTTGCCGGCTTGCCTTCAGCCTGTTCCGCCGGGCAATAGGCTGGAGTGTACCCCGGCGCATGTTCATCGCGCTCAGCCTCGCCCTGCTTCGTGCAGCGCGTCGCCAGGCCGAAATCATTCAATCTGACGACACAGCCCCGGGAAATCAGCACATTCCCCGGCTTCACGTCGCAGTGCACCAGGCCCTGCCCATGGACGTGGCGCAGGGCCAATGCCGCTTGCCGGGCGATGTCGAACAGGCGCGATTCGACCTGCTCCGTCGTCCCTTCATAGAGCGATCCGTCCCGGATGGACTCGCCCAGGCTTTTTCCATCGACCCACTCGCAGAAGGCGGTCGGGACGCCCTGCAGCGTCCGGACATTGTGGCAAACCGCGACATTGGGATGCGCGGCGATCCCCTGCCAGAGCGCATGGGCGTCGATAAAGCGCTGCACCGCCGGGCTGTCCGCTTCATCCGAGCAGGGCCGCAACGGCTGAACCATCGCCAGCTCCGCGCCGGTATCCGTGTGGCGAACGTGCCACACGCGATTCATGCCGCCACAGATGGCGTCGTCGAGCACCTCATTCCCACCCTCCAGCAGATCGCCCCTGTGAATGGCGGGGGCAGCGGCTTCCCCTGTTTCAGTACGCGGTGTTGCCGAGGCGCCCTCCGGGAACGGCACGGAAGCGTCCGCGGAAACACTCTCATCTTCAGGCGGTGCCTTGGCTGCCCCGCCGCCCGGCATCTCAACAGCCGCGGCGGGCGTTTTTGCATCGGAATCCGAAGGCATCGCGGACAGGTCGTACTCGTAGATCAGCCTGTAATTGTGGTTCCGGCAGGGGATGATCTCGGCGTCGAACAGCGGGCGGTAATCGGCAAAGCGGTCCGAGTACAGCACCCCGCCGATCTCCACGCCCTCCGATGTGTTTCTCAATTCACAGCCTCCGGGCAGGGCGATGCTGACCCCGGCGCCCGGCATGTCGAGAATATCGCATTCCCTCGGTTCCTCGTACTGGCTCCACAGAATCAGCCTTCCGGGCGTCTCCATCCTGATCTGATAGCGGGAGAAGGGCCCGGTGTCATCGTCCTCGAAGCGGGAAAAGAAGGGATCGATCCGAAAGACGGACTGTCCTGTGGCCACGTCGGTCGCCGTGACGCAATAGGTGAATTCCGCGTCCGTGTTGTTGTTCAGGTTCTCCCGCGCCACCAGCCTGCTGCAGCCCAGCTTCAGCTCGGTGATCCCGTCGCAGGAGACGCAGGCCCAGCCCTGATTGAACACATCTCCCTCCAGCTGGCAGACCCTCGCCGGATCGGGGGACACCGGCGGGAGCGGCGAAGCCGAAGCCTGCGTCGGTACTGCGGCCACCAGGGCCTTCTTCGGAAAGTGACGACCGAGCGCCGTCCACAGCTCCATGGAGGGCTCATGGAGCACCAGCGTTCCCCGCTTCAGGCTGCCCTCCAGGATCCGCGCCGATTCGGCCACTCGGCCGTCCTTCCACGCGTCCATCGCCCTGGCATGGTCCCGCGCCGCCTGTTCCTCGGCAAGGCGCCTCTGCCTATAGTTCTCCACCACGGCCGGCTCATAGGAAAACGCAATATCAGGGTCCGGCAGGGCGATACACCGGCGGAAATGATAATCCGCGTGCAATAGCGCGCCGCCCTCCGGCATGTAGCCCTGCAGCCATTCCTCGGCCTCATCCCCGGTATTGAACGCCGTCCGGACATCCATCTGCCGCATAATCCGCCCGGTACCCGCCTCCAGGATCTGCAGCGGAACCCCCTTTTTCGCAACCAGGCCGGGAAACGCTTCTGAAAAGCTTTCAGCCGGCAGGAACATGGCTTCCGCCTGTTTGGATGCTTCTGAAAACAGGTCTGCGGGAAGCTGCGGCAGGGCCTGAAGGATGCGCTGCCATGCTGCCAGGGAACGGTTCAGGCCCTCCCTGATGTCGGGGGCAACGGACCGGCGCTGCCCGAGCGCCTCCAGGCAGCGCTCGGCTTCACGGATATCCTCCCTCCGGCAGAGGCTGATCCTGGCCCTCGCCAGCGCTGCCGCGTCACAGGTCACGCCCAGGCGGAAGATGGCATCGTGAAAGGCGATATCGCTGATTTCACCCTGCTTCCAGCGCCAGAGCTCGTAGTTGTAGCGGGCGTAGAAGCCCGTCGCGTCCGCCCGAAGCGCCCGCTGCCACAGCCGGCGGGCCTCGTCTGGCTTTCCCAGATCCAGGTAACTCAGGGCACGGTTGTTCAAGGAGTCAGACGTGTCCGCCGAGGCCGTCGGCGCGGGGCGATCGTTGGCAGTCCCGCAGACCTTGCCGTAGACCTGTTCCAGCCGCTCCAGAAGGCGCCCAAAGCCGGAATAAGCGCGATGGATCGCGTCATCGAGCAGATTGCGCACCCCAGCGGGCACCTGAACCCGGCCGATCTCCAGGATTTCACCCAGTCGACCGCGGACTTCATTTCCCTGCGCCCAGGTTCGCTTCCCCGAGTACATCTCGATGACTGTCAGCGCCCAGGCGTACACGTCCATCCACTTCTCGGCAGCCGCACCCTCGGCCTGCTCCCTCGGGCAGTAGGCCAGGGTGTAGCCGCTGGAAAGGGGTTTTTCGCCGTCAGACAGCTGGCTCTGGGCTTTCGCCAGGCCGAAGTCCGCAACCTTGGCATCCCAGTCCTCTGTCAGCAGTATGTTCCCCGGCTTCACGTCCTGGTGGATCAGATTATTCTCATGGGAATACTGAAGCCCACGCGCCACCTGGATCGCGATGTCCAGTATGCGCTCCTGGACCTCTTCCTCCGTGCCCTCGTACAGCCTACCCGATTGTATAGTGTCCTTCAGGCTGCCGCCGTCCATCCACTCGGAGAAGATGCTCGGCACCCCGCCGATGTCGCGCACGTAGTAGCAGCTGACGATGTTCGGGTGCAGGCCCAGGTTGATCCAGTGTTCGCATTCGGCGATGAAATCGGCCTTGCGCTGCTCACTGCCCTCGGCAAAGAACCTCGGCTGGGGGCGCTTCATGGCCAGGTCGACATTCCACCCGCTGTGATGCACCCGCCACACGCTGCCCATGCCGCCGTGGATGGCGTCGTCCTCCACGCGGTAAGTCTGAAGAATCTCATCGCCCCTGCGGATCTGTTCGTTGGAGATGGAGACCCGTTCCATGCCTCCGATGATCTGGCTGGAGGCATCGATCCGATAGGCATTGAACAGGGAATCGCTCTCATAGACGCTGCCCTTGGTCAGGGTGTTGTCGATGCTGAGGCTGCTCGATGCCATGTTTCTTCTCTCTTCGATTTCACCGCCATCCAAAGCCCGCCCGGTTACCGGCAACGCAGCCTTCGGTGTGGGGGTGGAAGCGTTCTCCCGGGGCTCGCCTGCCGACCTGAGCCCATTGTATCGATAGATCAGACGGTATGCGTGCCTTGCGCATCGGATAATCTGTTCGTCCGAGAGGAGATTCAGCCCTTCATAGGTGTCCTCAAATTCGTACTCCCCAATGCGTACGTGACCGTCCTTGTTTTGCAACTCATAACCCCCTGGCAACGCCATGCAAAGTGACATGCGCTGCTGAACGCCGATGTCCGCCAGATCAATCCGGGTTGGCCGGGTATCCTCGGGGTTCTTTAGCCAGAGATACTGCCCGCAGAGCTTGAACCACTGGCTGTAAGAAAACACATGGTCGTCGGATTCGCTGTTCTTGAAGGAGAGGGTATAGAATGGCCTGCCGGACGCGGCATCACTGGCGCTGACGCTGTAGAAGATATCGACATCCATGCCGTTGTTGTGGTTTTCATAAGTGTAATAGGTATAGGTGGAGGTCAGTACAGTGCGCGCGTCCGAGGCATCGTTCTCTGTATAGGGCCCCGCAGGCTCCTCCCGGTTCCCCTCTCCGGCGTGCCACCTTCCATCCCGCTGAGAGCAGGGGGCTGTCGGGAGCACCGTCATCAGCCTGCCAGGCTCATAGAAGGGAAACAGCTTCTCCCACAGCGCCAGAGCCGGATCGCAGAGAAGCAGCGTGCCATCCTCGCAGGAGGGCGCCAACGCCTCATGCGCCGCTTCATAATCGCCGCGGGCGAAGGCGGCCTCAGCCTCCGGCAGGACGTGGAGCAGCCTTTTCATGGCGTCACTGCGCTGGGAAAAGCTGGCGATCCGGGAGAGGGAAACCGTAAGCTGTGGGTCTGCCGGCGGCAGCTTCAGCCACCAGCCGGGCCTTGAAAACTCGGCGATGTAGACGTATCCATTCTCCGTATAGCGCTGTGCTGTTTCGAGAATTTCATCTCCCTCGCTGTCCTTCTTCAGGGGATAACTCAACAGAGAACGGCCCGTCCTGGCGTTAAAGAATTCCACCGCGTAAGCGGAGTGATTGTCCACCACGATTTCGCCGTGGGGATCGACAAACCGCTTGGCGTTGAGATTGTTTCGATCCGCCATGTACTCGCGATCCTGAAGATAGGTACGGTAGAAGGACTTGCTCCGCTGCCCATCCTCCAGGAAATAGCGTTTCCCCGCCGAGTCGACGCCAATTCTGCGCTCCCCGTCAAGACTCTCGTCCATGTACAGGTCGCCCCGGCTCAGAGGGCACTCATACGGGTCCGTGAAATAACCCGGGCGCTTCTCCCCCTGCCGGAGCCTGTTCACATCGTGGAAGGGTTCCTGCGGCAGCGGTTCTTCAATCCCGAAAGTCTGAATGTCGTGACGGACATCAGAAGCGCTCCTGCACCGGGCAAAGCGGGTATCCGCCTCTGCCTGGTTATAGAGCGGGGAATCCTCCCTGTGGCTCTCAATGCGCTGCCTGAGCTCGCTGGCGCTGATGCGGTTTGCCTTCCACAGTGTCACTGCCAGGTTGTAGTGACATCGAAAACTGCTGTTGTCCGTGTGAATCGCCGCCTCCCACAGGCGAACCGCATCCTCTGTCTTTCCCAGATCCAGATAGCTCAGGGCTCGATTGTTCATCGAATCCGCCGTATCCGGCGCTGCCTGCAGCAGAGGACGATCGAAGGGTCTTCCTGTCACCTGGACGAAAACCTGCTCCATCTGTTCCAGAATGCGCGCAAAACCGGAATACGCTCTGCTCGCAGCCCCGCTGAGCAGGGAACACATGTCGGCCGAAACCGGAACGCGGCATAGCCCGAGAAGCGATTCAAGGCGTTCTGCAGCTTCCGTTCCCGTGGACCAGTTTCTCTGCCCGGCGTACATCTCCAGCACCGTCAGCGCCCAGGCGTACACATCCATCCAGGCCTCCGCCCTCGCGCCCTCGGCCTGCTCCTTCGGGCAGTAGGCCAGCGTGTAGCCGGACGAGGCGGGCTTCTCGCCGTCAGACAGTTGACTCTGGGCCTTCGCAAGCCCGAAGTCCGCCACCTTGGCATCCCAGTCCTTAGTCAGCAGTATGTTTCCCGGTTTCACATCCTGGTGGATCAGATTATTCTCGTGGGAATACTGAAGCCCACGCGCCACCTGGATGGCGATGTCCATTATGCGGGCCTGGACCTCGGCCTCTGCGCCCTCGTACAGCCTGCCCGACTGTATGGCGTCCTTCAGGCTTCCGCCATCCATCCACTCCGAAAAGATGGTCGGCACGCCGCCGATATCGCGCACGTAGTAGCAGGACACGATGTTCGGGTGCAGCCCCAGGTCGATCCAGTGCTCGCACTCCGCCACAAACTCCGCCTTGCGCGCCTCGTTGCCCTCAGCAAAAAACCTCGGCTGGGGGCGCTTCATGGCCAGGTCGACGTTCCAGCTCTGATGGTGC